>SHVP01000066.1 GCA_009694165.1 Alphaproteobacteria bacterium | reverse complement strand
CACAACAGGCTTCGTTCGGAAAATACGCTCGCTGAAACTGTGGCAACAGGCATCGAACGATAGGGCGCAAAGGGTTGGCACGGTCGAAAGCCCCAGCGGTCGTTGAAGCGCAAGGCACGACCCTGGCGGGCTCCGGTCTCCAGCCGCAACACGGCAAGGCCAGCGTTCATGGCTTCCCACATCAAGTGGCGTACGATTGCATCGGCTACCCCCTGCCCGCGCACTTTCGGACGAACATACATGCGCTTTAGTTCGGCAAAGCCCGTACAAAGTGCAATCCCACCGCAACCGACAGCCTCGTCGTCGAGGCGGGCCAAATGAAAGAGGACGTGCGGCCGAAAGATTACGTCCAGCGCAAGCCCGTGACGCTGCTCCGGTGCTTAGTCTTGTGAAAGCTCCTGATCTAGCTCGGTGATCAGCGAACGAACCTCGGCAGACGCGGAGGCGGCGCGTTCGACCCGAATACGAGACTGCTGTGCGCTGATCTCGTCCACTTACTCGGCGCCCCTCAAGACAGGCGCGGTGCGTCGGCTCCTACTTCGTCGCGCCGAAGTAGAACAGTCCGTTGCCGCCCGGGCGGCCGATGACCTTGCCCTGCGGTCCGCTCGTCTGGGGTGCTTGCTGAATCACGTTCTGTGAACTGGGTCCCATGACCTGGAACACCTGGGTGCGCGCGAAGCCCTGTTGCTCTGCCAGCGCGACGAGATCAGTGTCGTGCAACGTGCCCCAGAATGGTTCGGCGTTGTTATTGGTGTCCCAGTCGCGAACGAACTGCTCCCACGCAGCGACGCCCTCGTATTGCGGCTGCTCGGCATGCACCATCAGGCCGCCCGGCTTTAGCACGCGACGGCTCTCGCGCACGATGCTCTGCAACGCGCGGGTCGCGGTTTCGTGCAGCATCGCCGTCGATACGACGAGATCGAAGTAGTCGTCGGGTAAGCTCGTGCCCTCGGCATTCTGCGCCGAAAAATGCACCGCAACACCGAGGCTCTCGGCGCGGGGATGGGCATAGCGCACGCAGGGCGCGCCAGCGTCGATGCCGTAGACCTCGGCGTCGGGGTAGGCCTCCTTGAGCGCGACCGACGAGCCGCCCGCCGTGCACCCCATGTCGAGGATGCGGCGCGGCCGCAAGTGCGGATAATTCCGCTTGAGGAACGTCACCATGGCGCGACCGAGGCCGTCCATGCGTGGGCCGAAATAGCCGCCGACATAGAGGAAAGCGCCACGATCGTAAAGCGCGCCGGCCGCGACGTCGTCCGCCGCCCGCTCCTCGGCATATCCACCCGGGACCAGGTGATGGTGGTTTTCGAGAAGGTAATCGGGCGCCGCGTAGTCGGCGGCGATCGACAGCGTGCCCTTGGTCTTGCCGCGCGTCACCCGCTTGGCGCGATCGATGAGCCCCGGCAGTTGCCGCTCGACGGTGTCGAGTACAGCCTGCCACAGCATGCCCTGCCCCTCGCGCTGCAGCACCGTGCTCATCTGATAGTACGGTTCGCGCTCCATCGCCCGGCGGATCTCGTGGCGGGTCTGCGGGTCGCGCCCGCTCTCGCGGCGAAAACGGGGCAGCACGATGCGCTCGTAGACGGTCGTCGTGC
Organism: Alphaproteobacteria bacterium; assembly: GCA_009694165.1. The sequence goes on along the minus strand of SHVP01000066.1, from coordinate 11,723 downwards.
CGGGCAGGACGCTGTTCTGCACGTGGCGCTTGAAGCTGACGACAAAGTCCTGGCGGGCGCCCTCGTCGTGGTCAGATTCCGGCAACACGGCGTGACGCATCTGTTTGAGCATGGGCAACCTCCGGCAATCGATACCGGAAACACGAGCCTCCATTGAACAAGCCATCAACCTGGGGGTATCCAAGGACGCGCCGGCAACCGGTCCACCGGGTTCCCCAAGCAATTGGAGCGAAAGGGATGGACCTCGGGGCACAACCGCAAGATAAAATTAATCGGAGCAGCGGAGCTTTTAAGAAAGTTTCCTATCTATTTGTTTTACCGGCGATTCCACGCCGCTAGACTGGCCGCCCCACTGAACACGATTGTGTCAGCGTCGACACGTCCGTGCCCCCGTGCTTCGTCCTTGGCTGGTCCGGTTGCTGGCAGCCCTCAGCCTGGTTGCCGGCCTCGGCTTGGCCATTGCCGACAACGTGGCCTTCTACGCGCGCGCCCAGGCGACGACGCAGATGACGGTCGATTCGCTGGCCGATGTATTGGCCGAACACTGCGCGGCCGTCTTCCAGTCGGTCGAGCACGCGCTCAGTCATTCCGCCGAGGCCTATCTGCGCGCCCGCGGCGGATTCGCGACCGCCAGCGGCGGCCAGCGCGAGACGCTGGCAACCCTGGTAAAGGCGACCCCGGCGATCGACGGCCTGGCCTGGATCGAGGCCGACGGGTCGTTTGTCGCCACGGATACGGGTGCCACCCAGAATCCGCTGGAGCCGGTCGGGCGCGCAGCACGGGAAGCGGGGCGCAGTTTGGCCCAGCCGGCCGGGCCGCCCCTCAACATGCCCGGCCCAGCGCCGGCCACGGGGTGGCCAGCGGCTTCTGCCGGCACGGACAAAGGGCTAGAGTCACCAGGGAGCCCGGTCCGGGGCTCACCGATCAGGAGGCTGCGGTGTCAAACTTGAAAAACATCGATCAGGTGGTTGAACCAACGCACGACGAACACTCGCGTCAGCGCTTCGTATCGGTTCTGCGCAAACACATCCTCGTCGACTTCGCCCAAGACGTGCGGTCGTTCTACGACCATGCCGTGGAGCCCCGCTTCGCCCGCCAGCACGGACGCAAGCCGACGACGGGAGTCGAGATTCGCAAGGAGATGCAGGACAAGCCGATCTTTCAGGAATGGATGGCGCTCACCTACAACGCGCAGAAGATGACCTGGTGGTCGGTCCAGCCGGCGATCGAGCGCAAGCTGCCCGAGCTGATCGACGTGGCGCGCGACGCGGCGCAGTCGACGCCGGCCGGCGGCACACTCAGGCTTGATCCCACGGTCGAAATTCCGAAAACCGTGAGCGAACTCGACGTCCATCTGATGCCGGGCTGTTTCCACAGCGAATACGCCAAGGACGATGTCGCCCAGGGGGCGCTTTACCATCACGGCACGCACGTGTTTTCGGCCGGGCTCTCGCACCGCAACGCCGGCGGCTGGGGCGCCACGGCGGCGCACGCGCTCAAGGTCCTTTACTCGGCCTTCAAGCCCAAGACCTATCTCGACATCGGCTGCACCGTCGGACGCGAGATGTTCTCGATCATGGACGTCTATCCTGGCATGGGGGTCTGCGGCGTAGACGTCGGGGCGCCTTTGCTGCGCTACGCCCACGCCCGCGCCGAGGCGACGGGTCGCAAGGTGCACTTCAGTCAGCAGAACGCCGAAGTGCTCGACTTCCCCGACAACAGCTTCGATCTCGTGACCACCAGCTTTTTCTTCCACGAGATCAGCATCAAATCGAGCAAGAAGATCCTGAAGCAGGTTCAGCGCGTTCTGAAGCCCGGCGGTTTGATGATCAATCAGGAGATGATGCCCTCGGCGGTGGCCGACAGTCCCTACTACGACTTCGTCACCGATACGTGGAACCAGTTCTACAACAACGAGCCGTTCGTCGGCGCCTTCCGCCACCAGGACTTGCGCCAACTGTTCGTCGATGCCGGCTTTGCGGCCAAGAACTACCTCCAGTTCCGCGCCCCCAACTATGGCACCTGGCCCGACCGGCTGTTCGCCGCCTGCCTGCGCGACGAGGAGACGCCGCCCAAGGTGACCAACGGTCAGGCGTGGTTTACATTCGGTGCCTGGAAGTAGCGGTCGCGGCGCCCGGCAAGGCGGGCGGCAGCATGGCCGACGCATCGCCGGAAGAATGGCGACCCCAACGGGAATCGAACCCGTGTTTCAACCTTGAAAGGGTCGTGTCCTAACCGCTAGACGATGGGGTCGCGGCGGCCCTCCCATAGCCTTGGGCACCGCTCGAATCAAGAAAGAACTACCCCTTCGCAGCTGGCCGAGGCCGCCGCGGAATGGCAAGCGCCGGCAGGGTCGACCCGCCGCAGGCAAACCGGCCCAGGCGTTCTGCTTTGAGCCTTTCTCATCCCAGGCTCGCCCGTTACAGGGGGCGGTGGCCGCGCCGAAAACCGCCCGCAGAGCGCTTGCCAGCCGCCGCGAAAGGCGCGACGCTATGCCCGGCGGGCGCCACGCCCGCCAACGATCACTAGGGGAGGATGTTCATGACACGTGGTTTGCGGCCGATTCTTTTGGGGGCGACCGCCGCCCTGACGCTCGCCGGCGCGGCTGTCGCCCAGCAGGCGGCGCCGTTGCGCATCGCCATTCCCAATCTGCCGCCACCGCTCGCCGATCCCTACAAGTCGGGGGCGTTTTCCTCGCCCGGCGTCTTTTTCATGGGCGCGCTCTATGACGGACTGACCTTCGTCGGTGAAGACGGCAACATCAAGGCTTGGTTGGCCGAGAGCTGGAAGAACGTCGACAAGGACACCTGGCAGTTCACGCTGCGCGCCAACGCCAAGTTCTCCAATGGCCGCCCTGTCACCGCCGAAGCGGTCGCCAAGAACATCGACATCATCACCTCGGACTACGGCAAGACCACCAATATCGGCAGCATCACGCCGAGCCCGGCCACCGCCCGCGCCGTCGGCCCGCTGACCGTCGAGATCAAGACCAAGTCGCCCAATCCGGTGTTCGACAAGGAGATCGGTGGCCTGCCGATAATCGATCCCGACGCCTGGAAGGATTTGGGCGTCGAGAATTTTGCCAAGACGCCGGTAACGACCGGCTCGTTCAAGATCGTCGGCGCCAACCCGCCCTGGGCCAGCGGCGCGATCGAGTTCGAACCGCACACCGGCTCGTGGCATCCGGGCAAGGCGCCGCGGTTGATCATTTCGGCGGTGCCCGAACGGCCAGCCCGCGTGCAGGCGATCGAATCGGGTCAGATCGAGGTGGCCGTCGGCCTCAACATGGACGCTTTCGAGCCGATCGAAAAGTCGGGCAACATCGTCTACACCGCGCCGGCGCCCCTGGTTTATGCCATCCCGCTGATCAGCACACGACCGGAGTCGCCCTTCAAGGACGTGCGTGTCCGCCAGGCCGTCAACTACGCCCTCGACAAGGAGAGCATGGTCAAGAACCTGCTGCGCGGACGGGCGACGGCGGCCAGCCAGCCGGCGACGCCCAACACCTACGGCTTCAATCCGGACGTCAAGCCCTACCCGTTCGACACGGCGAAGGCGAAGCAATTGCTCGCCGCTGCCGGCTACCCGAACGGCTTCAAGACCCGGCTGGAAGCGGTGATGGGCGGCAGCCAGACTGCCGACACCGAGATCTACCAACAGGTCGGAATCGACCTGAAGCGGGCGGGCGTCGACGTCGACGTCATCAACGTCACCTTCGGCGATTGGCTGAAGAAGTGGCTGCCCGGGCCGGACGCGCAGCAACTGCTGTTCCCCGACATGTTCGGGCTTGGCTACTTCCTGACGCCGGAGGTCGACGCCATCAACGGGTTCAAGACCCATTGGTGCGATAAGAAACCACAGTGGTATTGCAACGAGACCATCCGCCCGAAGGTCGAGCAGGCGCGCAGCGAGTTTGACCCGGCCAAGCGCAAGGCCGTGCTGCAGGACCTGATGAAGACCCTGCATGACGACGCACCGGTGCTGTTCCTGGTCAATCAGGTGGACGTGGTCGGCGTCAACAAGCGGGTCAAAAACTTCGCCATGACCAATCGCTTCATGAGCTTCAGCGACATGACCCTGAACTAGCGTCGGTTTGGAGCGAACGAACGGGCCCACCACAATCGGTGGGCCCTTTTTTTGGCCGTAGCCGCGCCGCAACCGCTCGGCTCGGCGTCAGCTTCTACTTGACGATGATGCCGGTCTTCATCGAGGTAAGCAGCTCGCACCCCGACTTGGTGACCAGCACCATGTCCTCGAGATGCATGCCGCCAAAGCCGTACTCGTGGTAGGGCAGGTCGACGTTGATCACCATGTTCTCACGGAAGACGAAATCGCCCTTGGAGCCCGGCAGCTCGAGGCCGATCGGCAGCGGGTGGTCGGTATGTTCGAGCCCGACCGAGTGCGGCGTCGCGATGATGAAGCCCTTGAAGCCCTCGCGCTCGATGACGTGCAGCACCTTCTCGGTCATCTGCCGCCCGGTGACGCCCGGCTTGATCATCGCGTAGGCGGTCTCCCAGCCGACCTGCATCGCCTTGTTGCGCCGCACGATCTCCGCCGTCGGCTTGCCGATGATGGCGGTGCGACCGATGTCACCGTGATAATGGCGGTACTCGGCCAGGGCGTCGAACATGACCGGCTCGCCGCGGATGACCTTGTCGTGCGGCAGGCCGCCGCCGCCGCAGGTGAGATAGATGCCGCGGCCGCCGCCCTTAGCGACAGCGACGTTGAAGGCGATCTCCATCTCGCTCCAATGGGCGCCCAGGTGCATGGCGCGGATGGCGGCGTTGACGCCGACCTCGTTGACCGCCGCCGCCCCGCGCAACAGCGCGATCTCGTCCTTCGATTTGATCATGCGGATTTCACGGAAGATGTTGGTGCCCTCGACGCCGGCAAGCTTGAGGCCCAGCGCGTTCATCCACTCGATCGGGCGCGGGTCGTCGTAGCCGATGCGGCCCTTTTTGAGACCGGCGTCGATTAGCGCCTGCTTGAGGGCGTAGGAAGGCGTCGCCCGCGTGCGCGCCGCCATCGTGCGCGACATCGTCAGCCAGCGCTTTTCCTTGGCCGACAGTCCGGCCTTGCGCACCGGCCATTTCAGCGCCGCTCCCGCCTCGGGTTCCTCGGTGACGGCATCGTAGTCGCGCATCGCCGCCTGCGTCGGGTGCGAGTAGCCGACCACGTTAGGCATCCAGGTCGGCATTTCTTGTAGGCGGCTGGTTTCGGCCGAGGTCATCACCAGCGCCGGCGCCGCCTTCGGATCGCGCGGCAGCACCGCATAATTGAAGAAGCTGCGGCGCATGCGCATTAGCGCGCCCCAGAAATTACTGAGGTAGTAGATATTGATTTGCGTCGCCGCGACCAGGCCGTCGAGGCGATGCTTGTCCATCACCTCGTAGGCGCGCGGCAGATTGACCAGCATCGGTACTTTTTTGGCAGCCATCGTCCCCTCCCCGTTGGGCCGCCATTCAACGCGGCTGGGCGCGCGCTCTCAAGGCAAATCGCGAGGTGCGCCCTTCGCGGCGCGCCGATGGCGCGCACCTCAGGGTCAGGCGCGAGCCTCGAAGGGTGAGGAAGCGGCCAGCGCTGGCTGCCGGTGGCGGTCATTACGTCGAGCGTCGTCAAATCGGTCAGGAACACGTTTTGCAGCGTGATCTGGCCGCCGCCGTAGGTGATGACCGCGTTACTGCCGCTGGGTGCCGTTGGCGAAGACCTCGTTCAGATCGGTGAGGATCTGGCTGAAATCGAGCACGTCGCCGACTTCACTGCCGTTATGCGGCTGGAAGTCGGTGATGACGTCGTTCTCGCTGTCGTCGCCGTCGAAGTAGAACGTGTCGTCGCCGGACCCACCGGTGAGCGTATCGTTGCCGGCGCCGCCGTTCAGCTGGTCATTTCCTTCGCGGCCAAGAATGATGTCGTCGCCCTGCTCGCCGGTGATCAGGTCGTCGCCGCTGCCGCCGTCGAGATTGTTGGCGAGGTCGCTACCGTCCATCCAGTCGCTGCCCATGCCGCCGGTCACGTTTTCGATCTCGATCGGCGTATCGATTTTCCCGGTGCTCGGATTTTTCCCCGTCCCGACGTGGCCCGGATTGTCGCCGTTATTGTCGAGGTCGATGACGGGATTATCGACGACCCCGGCATAGGTGACAGTGTCGCTATCGGGTGTGGTACTGCTTCCATCCAGCGTGTCGTCCCCCGAACCCCCGTCGAACAGACCGTCGCCGTCGCCGCCCGACAGGATGTCGGCCCCGACGCCGCCGTGGATATCATCGTTGCCGGTGCCACCGTCGATCATGTCGCCGTCATCGCCGCCGCGGATATGGTCGTCGCCGGCGCCGCCCAACAGCGTATCGGACCCGACCCCGCCCACGATCGTGTCGTCGCCGTCGCCGCCATCGATGACGTCGTTGCCCGATCCGCCCTCGATAGTGTCGTTACCGGCACCGCCGATCAGGGTGTCGTTGCCAGTACCGCCGCTCAACCGATCGTTTCCACTACCGCCATCGAGCCTATCGTCGCCGCTGCCGCCGTCGAGCCGATCGTTGCCCGCATCGCCGAACAGCTGGTCGTTGCCTTCGCCGCCATCGAGCGAATCATTGCCGCCGCCACCGCGGAGCACGTCATCACCGCTATCACCGCTGAGGTCGTCGTTGCCAGCACCGCCGTCGATGGTGTCGTTGTCGCTTGTTCCGATCAGATTGTCGTTACCGTTGCCGCCGACGATATTGCTCTTGGCCATAGAATCGCCCTTCACCGGCGCGCGGTCCCGCGCGCGCCATTCTGCCTGTATGGGCCCCTCCCCACGGGGTCCGAACCGGGCGCAAGAACTACATCTTGCGCTCTAGGGCCACTTCAGGCGGGCAGTGTGACCGGCACATGCGGCAAAATGCGCCACCAGCGCGTTATACCAAAATTCATTGTCAGGGTGTGACAGCCGTCACACCCGCGTTCGGCGACGCCGAGAGCAGCGACAACCTACGGTCGGTGGGCCGGGCCCACACACTGGCAAACCGATGGTTCACCCTTAATTCAATAGGTGCCGACCAGGCCGCTTAGAAATAGGCGACGTTGGCGACCGGGGTGAGGCGCGGTTCCGGCAAATCGACCAGGCGATAGGAGATCAACGCCGGTCCCAGTCCGAGCTCGTTGATGAAGACGCGAAAACGCATCGCCTTTTCTGCTTCGGCGACGGCAAAGGTGACGGGGATGTTGCCCGACGGAAAGCGCGGAAAGCCCCAGTCGTCGAACATGGTGTAGCCGAAATGGTTCTCCGACACCCAGCGTTCGATCTGGCGCAACTGGAGAACGCCCTGGCGGAACTCCGGCGAAAACGCATGGTCGCCGAACCAGATGTGAACGATGAACTGAATCCACTCGCGACGTTCACGCATAGCTCACCCTGCAGCGCAGTGCTCGGCCCCGGTAGCCATGATGTCATATTTTTCCAGGGTCGCCACCAGCCAAACTCACCCCGCCGGCGCCGCGTCGTCGACGTGAAAAACCACATCGTCGCGCCCCTGCCACGTGTCGGCGCGCAGATGCCCGGCCAGATGAATCGGCCGCCCCCGCGCGGCGACGAGCGCCGGCCCGAGCGGCGTCGCGCCAACACCGAAGGCCACTGCCTTCAGTCGCGCCCCGCTGTCGTCGGTGAGGATGAGGCGCAGGTGATCCTGGCCCATTACATCGAGCCGGATCGCGCGCACCCCGGCCAACGCCAGGCGCGGTTCGGCGTTGCCGGCACCGAAGGGCCCCAACTGCGCCATCGCACCCAGCAGGTCGCGCGAGGCGCCGGCCAGCGTCACTGCGCCGTCGATCGTCAGACCGCGCGCCGGCGGCGCCGCGCCGAAGCTGGCGCGCGCGCGGTCGATCAGGAACGCGCGCAATCCTGGTAGCTGGGCCTCGTCGACCGTTAGCCCGGCCGCGGCGGCGTGGCCGCCGCCGTTGACCAACAATCCGGCCTGACGCGCAGCGATAACCGCGGCGCCGAGATCGAATCCGGGCAGCGAGCGTCCCGAACCGCGCCCGGTTCCCTGCGTGAAACCGACGACGACCGCGGGGCGATTGAACTGGTCCTTGAGCCGCGTAGCGACAATGCCGACGACGCCCGGATGCCAGCTGCGATCGGCGACAAGAATGAGTGCGTCGTCGGCCGCCTGCGTCGCCGCGACCTGTTCGATCGCCTGTTCGAGCACGATGCTTTCGATCGCCCGACGCTCGTTGTTGAAGGCGTCGAGGGTCGCGGCGAGGGCGGCGGCCTCGGCTGGATCATCGGTGGCAAGCAGGCGAGCGCCGAGATCCGACTTGCCGACCCGGCCGCCTGCGTTGACGCGTGGTCCGAAGACAAATCCGGCATGGAAACCGTCGAGGCGCTCTTGCACGCGGGCCACGTCGGCGAGGGCGACGAGCCCGGGATTGGTACGCCGGCGCATGACCTTGAGGCCCTGCGCGACCAGGGCGCGGTTGACGCCGGTCAATGGCACCACGTCGCAGATGGTCCCGAGCGCGACCAGATCGAGCCAGGCCAAGAGATCGGGTTCCGGCCGCGCGGCCGTAAACCAGGCGCGCCGGCGCAATTCGCGGTTGAGGGCGACCACGAGCAGAAAGACGACGCCGACCGCGGCCAGCATCGTTTGCCGCGAGTCGTCGTCGAGGCGGTTGGGATTGACCACCGCGACAGCCGGCGGCAGCGCAGGCTCGGCTAGATGGTGATCGACGACGATCACGTCGAGCCCTGCCTGCTTGGCCGCGGCGAGCGGTGCGTACGCCAGGGTACCGCAGTCGACCGTCACGACGACGCGCGCGCCGTCAGCAGCAAGTTTCAACAAGGCGGCGGCGTTGGGTCCGTAGCCTTCGGTGAGGCGATCGGGAACATAGACGGAAAGGCGGGCACCGACCGCACGGGCAAAGCGCTGCAGCAGGGCGGCCGAGGTCGCCCCGTCCACATCATAGTCGCCGAATACGACGATCGGCTCGCCGCCGGTAACGGCGTCAGCGAGGCGGACGGCGGCGCGATCCATGTCCCGGAGGCGCGACGGATCGGGCAACAGCTCGCGCAGGACCGGCAGAAAAAAATCGCCCGCCGTCTCCGGCGTGACGCCCCGCGCGCTGGCGACGCGGGCGACAATTTCGGGCAAGCCGTGCGACTGGGCGAGCGCCAGCGCTAGGCGATCGTCGGTCGGGCGCAGCGACCAGGCGCGCCCGAGAAAGGAGCGGGCGACGCCAAGAAATGGTTCGCCGGCGGCAGCCACGCTCAGCGTCGAGCCGTGCCCTTGAGCGCGCGCCAGGCCTCGTGTTGCGCCTTGATCCAGCGGATGGTGCCGGTTTTTGCCCGCATCACTAGCGTGTGCGTGGTCACGATGTTGCCGCTCCAGCGCACGCCGTCGAGCAGAGTTCCCTGGGTGACGCCGGTGGCGGCAAACAGGACGTCGCCATGGGCGAGGTCAGCGAGACTGTACTTGCGGTCGAGATCGGTGATGCCGGCCTCGACGGCGCGCGCCTTCTCGCCCTCGTTGCGGTACTGCAGGCGCCCCTGCATCTGCCCACCGATGCAGGCAAGCGCCGCCGCGGCCAGCACGCCTTCCGGCGCACCGCCGATGCCCATGTAGACGTCGATTCCGGTCGACGGGTCGGTCGTCCAAATCACGCCGGCCACGTCGCCATCGGGAATGAGCTTGATGCGCGCCCCAGCCTTGCGGACGCCTTCGATCAACTTGGCGTGGCGGGGTCGGTCGAGGATGCAGGCCATCACGTCGGATGGGTCCTTGCCCTTGGCCGCGGCGATGTTGCGAATGTTCTCCTCGGCGGGGCGGTCCAGATCGACGACGCCGTCGGGCAGCCCACCGCCCACCGCGATCTTGTCCATGTAGATGTCGGGAGCGTGCAACAGTCCCCCTTCCTCGGCGAGGGCGATCACGGCCAGCGCGTTGGGGCCGCCGGTCGCCGTGATCGTCGTTCCTTCGAGTGGATCGACGGCGATATCGACCTTGGGACCTTTGCCGCTGCCGACCTTCTCGCCGATGTAGAGCATCGGCGCCTCGTCGATCTCGCCCTCGCCGATCACCACGACACCTTGCATGTCGAGGTCGATCAGCATCGTCCGCATCGCATCCACCGCCGCCTGATCGGCGGCCTTCTCGGCGCCCTGGCCGATCAGGCGCGACGCGGCGATCGCGGCCGCCTCGGTTACCCGAACGGCCCCTAGGATCAGTTCGCGGCTTAGCACCGTCGTTCGCGCCATGGCGTTTCCCTACAGTTCGTTCTCGATGCGAATCAAGCAAGGCGGATGAATCACCGCCCGAAGGCCGGCGATCTTCGCCAGCGCCGCCGTCATGTTCGCTTCTTGGGTCTCGTGCATCGTCATGATGACGGAGACCGGCTCGTTGGGATCACGGCCGCGCTGCAGCACCGACTCGATCGACACCTCGTGGTCGCGCAGGATCGCGGCAATGTCGGCCAGAACGCCCGGCCGGTCGAGCACCTCGAGCCGCAGATAGTAGGCCCCGACCCGACGCTCGATCGCCGCCACGGGCCAGTCGCGCAGGTCGGCGGTGGCGACGCCGAAGGGCGGGACGTTCTGGCCGCGGGCGATGTCGACAAGGTCGCCGACGACGGCCGACGCGGTCGGACCCGCCCCCGCCCCCGCCCCTTCGAACATCGTGCGGCCGACGAAGTTGCCGTCCGCCGTGATCGCGTTGAAGGCGCCGTCGACATGGGCGATCGCCGAGTTCTCGAGGACCATACAGGGGTGCACGCGCTGCTCGAGGCCGTGCTCGGTCTGCCGGGCGATGCCGAGCAGCTTGATGCGGTAGCCGAGCTCACGGGCATAGGCGATATCGAGCGCGGAGACGCGGCGGATGCCCTCGACGTGGACGGCGGCGAAGTTGACGCGCGTGCCGAAGGCGACTCCGGACAGGATGGCCAGCTTGTGGGCGGTGTCGACGCCGTCAACGTCGAAGGACGGGTCGGCCTCGGCATAGCCCAGGCGCTGTGCTTCGGCGAGGACGTCGTCGAAGGCGCGGCCGCTCTTGGCCATCGTCGTCAGGATGAAGTTGCAAGTGCCGTTGAGAATGCCGTAGACGCGCGACAACTGATTGGCGGCCAGGCTTTCGCGCAACGCCTTGACGATCGGAATGCCACCGCCGACCGCCGCTTCGAAATAGAACGGCACGCGTTTGCTCTCGGCCAGGGCGGCCAGCGCGTTGCCATGGTGGGCAATCAGGGCCTTGTTGGCGGTGACGACCGCTTTTCCGCGCTCGATCGCGTCGGTCACCAGCTTGCGCGCGGCGCCGTCGTGGCCGCCCATGAGCTCCACCACCACGTCGATGTCGGGGGCGCGCGCCATCGCCGCGGCATCATCGAACCAACGGGCACGGGCGATGTCGATGCCGCGGGACCGCCCGCGATCGCGGGCCGAGACAGCGACGAGGTCGAGGGCGCGGCCACAGCGAACGGCGAGGGCATCGCGGTTCGCCGCCAGCAACTTGACCGTCCCCGCCCCTACCGTTCCCAGTCCAGCAATGCCGATGCGTAGGGGTTTGCTCAAGAGTTGGCGGCCCGTTTGATCGGCGCCGCCGGCGGAAAATTGATGCCGCGCGACGCGAGGAAGCGACGGACATTGCGGGCCGCCTGGCGGATGCGTTGCTCGTTCTCGACCAGGCCGATACGCACGAACCCCTCGCCGTACTCGCCGAAGCCGACGCCGGCCGAGACCGCGACCTTGGCCTCGCTTA
>SHVP01000065.1 GCA_009694165.1 Alphaproteobacteria bacterium | reverse complement strand
AACATACAACGCCACCTGACATCCGCCCGAACCTACCGCGCCTTCCGTACGGCGGCCATGGACACGTGGCTCGAGGTCACCGCCGCAGCTTGAGATGAACGTCGCTGACGGCTTTGTTGCGATATCGATTCCTCAATGTGACAATGCCCTTCATGTCATTGACCTCCCGGCTCGACTGCTGGCGACTGTCCCGGCCTGCGCTCGGCCCTGGCCGCGTTCGCCCCTCGCCTATTGCTGCGCCACCGCGCGTTGCCAGGACCGCACCCAGGCACGGCGGTCGACCTTGCCCAGGTCGGGCACCCAGGACTTGGCGATCGTTGCGGGGTCCATCTGCAGGAAGGGATGACCCGCGCGGTCGGTCTTGACCGTGCTCTGCACCTTGCGCATGGCGATGTCGTTGGTCGGAATGGTCGCGCCCCAGAGATACAGGCTCTCCTGGACCTCCGCCGAGACCAGCTCGTTGATGATGAACTCGAGCGCTCCGCCCTTGTCGTCGGAGCCGCTGGCGCGGCCAAGATAGCCGCGCGCCAGCGCGACCGGGTGGCCGTCGACCTCGGGATGCACGACGGCGACGTTGATGCCGGCGTCGAACATGCGCATGCCGATATGAGCGATGTTGATCGAGGCCCAGACGTCGCCCGACTTGAACAGCTGCATGGTCTGGGCGACCGAGCGCGAATAGGAATGCGGCTTGATCTTGGCCATCATGTCGAAGCCCTTCTGGGGATTGGCTTCGCTGCCGCCGTTCTCGTAGGCCAGGCTGAGCACCTGGTAGTAGCCGGCATAGCCGGTGATGTCCGACAGCAGAACGCGCCCGGCGAGCCGTGGGTCGGCCATGTCGGTGTAGCGCACGGGCGGCTTGATGCCGGCCTCCGCGAGCTTGTCGACGTTGTAGATCAGGCAGGGCTGCGAGGCCCAGTAGGCGACCCGGTACTCGTTGTACATGGCGGGATGAAGATTCTTGATGTTCGGGATCTTCTCAAGGTCGAGCGGCACCAGGAACTTGCCGGCGATCAGGTCGGGGTAGGTCGCGTCGGAGATCTCGACCAGGTCATAGGGCGGCTTTTGGCCGCGCGCGGCGATGAGCTGCGCCTTGATCTCCTCGTTCAAGGCGGTGACGTATTTCACCGTGATCCCCGCCGCCGCCATCTTGGACTTGAGCTCGACGTTGAGACGATCGGACCACGGGCCGCCGAAGGTGCCGATGGTCACCGTGACGTTGTCGAACTGCGCCGCGGCGGCGGCGGCCGGAATCAGCGTGGCCGAAGCCGCCGCCAGCGCGGCGCCGGCGAGCGCCAGGCGAATGACCGTGACCATTTCGCGTCCCTCCTTGATACGTGTGCAACGGGTTGGGCGGGCGCGCTCAGCTCTTGCCGCCGCCGCTCCTCAACAGTACCTCCATGCCCAGGAATCTCTGCATGAGATAGACCATGGCCAGCGAGCCGAGAAATACCAGGGTCGAGATCGCGGGGATGGTCGGCTCCATGTCGGTCGTGATCGAGGTGAACACGTAGACCGAAAACGGTACGACGTCGCGCCCTGACAGGAAGACCGAGATGGTCACCTCGGTGAAGGTGATCAGGAACGCGAACAGCGTGCCGCCGTAGATACCGGGCATGATCAGCGGGATCGTCACCCGGCGGAGCGCGCGCCAGCGCGAGGCGCCCAGCCCGAGCGCCGCCTCCTCGAGGCTCGGGTTGACGCGCATCAGCGACACCGTGATCGCGCCGATCGTATAGGGGATCGAGACGAACAGGTTGCCGAGGAACAGGCCGAGCAGCGTGCCGTGCATCTGGAAGCCGGTATGGCCGGAGACGAAGTAGAAGGTCTGCAGATAGGCCACGCCGGTGACGATGAAAGGAATCTGCAGCGGCGCGCGGAACATGGCGGCGACCAGCGCCTTGCCCGGAAACCGGCCGCGCACCAGGCCGAGCGCGGCCAGGAATCCCACGATCGCTGAGACCACCGCCGACAGCACGGCGATCTTGATGCTGAACCACAGCGAGGCCCACAGCTCGGGCGGGATCTCGCGGTACCAGCGCAGCGAGAAGCCGTTGGGCGGGAACTGCAGGAAGGCACGGGTCGAGACATAGGTGCCGGGATCCACCGAGGCGCCGACCACCACCAGGATCGGCGCGTAGATGAAGACGATGACGATGGCGAGCCAGGCGTAGCGCGCATAGGGTGGCCTCATCGCACTACGCCAAGGTTCATGCGCAGACGCGAGACCAGGAAGATCGAGCCGAGGTTGACCGCCAGGACGATCACCAGCAGCACCGCGGACATCGCGGCGGCGAGGCCGTAGTCGTTGAGCAGGATGAGCGCCCGTTCGATCAGCACGGGAAAGGTCAGGATCTTGCCGCCGCCGAGCACCGCCGCGGTGACGAAGGCTCCCATCAGCAGGTTGAACTGGATCAGCGCGGCGTTGAGCATGCCGGGCAGGCTGAGCGGGATCACCACCCGCCAGTAGACCCGCCAGCGCGAGGCGCCATGCACCTGCGCCGCTTCCTCGAGCCGGACCGGGATGGTCTGGATCACGCTGAACAGCATCATGACCATGAAGCCGATCGCGAGATGAATGTAGCCGAAGATCACGCCGGGGATCGTGCCGATGATCTGCAGGCTCTGCTCGATGACGCCGATCCAGCGGAAGAAGCGGCTGATCGCGCCGTCGGCGGCGAAGATGATGACCAGGCCCAGGATCTTGATCGAGACCGAGACGAACGACGAGCAGACGATGGCCGACAGCAGCACGGTCGCCCAGCGCGCCGGCAGGCGCGCCAGCGTGTAGGCGATCGGGTAGGTCAGGATCAGCGACAAGGCGACCACGGTGGCGGCGAGCAGGAAGGTCAGCCGCATGGAGTCAATGTAGAAGGGGTCGGTGACCACGTCGATGTAGTTCTGCAGCGTGAACTCGCTGCCCGACTGGCCGAGCCCGGTGTCGAGGAAGAAGCTGCGCTGCAGGAAGATGAACTGGGTGACGCCGAGCATGACGATGCTGAGCAGCAGCGGCGGCAAGATGCACAGCGTCCACCGCCGCGTCATCGACGCCCGTTCCCCCGCTCCATCACGTTCGAGCGTCGCGGCCACCATCGAAGCCCCGGCACCGCCTCGGGCTCAATGATTGGTCGGCGCCGAGATTACATCGATCAGCATGTTCTGGAAATGATGGACGTTCTTTTCCCAGACCGGCGAGAACACGACCTCGTCGGCCACCGGCGAGCGGCGGGCCTTTTGCTGCTGTTCCCAGATCAGCATGTCCTGGCTGCGAATGCCGCCCCGATCACCCTGCCGCCCGGTCGCGCCAAGCCAGCGCGCGAGCGCGCGCGCGCGCGGCTCGGCAAACCGGACATTGGTCGCTGCCTCGCCGACGAAGAAGTAGCCCATCTTGGAGACCGTGCGGTCGGCCGCCAGCGGATCGGCGATCACCGAGGCGAGTTGATCAGCGCCCAGCGTGAGGGTCATATTGGGGAACAGCACGCTGGTGCAGCGCACGCGCTTACGGCCGGCGGGAAACGGGATGACCGGCAGGTCGCCCGCGCCGGGATAGACGTCCTGGTCGCCCCGGCGCTTCAGCGTGACCACCGTGCCGAGCGGAATCGGCTCGGACTTCGGCTCACCGGTCTGCAGGTCCAGATCGTCGGAGATCCGGGTGAACACGTTCTTGTGCACCCAGGTGTGGTGATAGGTCTCCCAGTTGTCGTTCTGCATCTTCCAATTGCCGCGCCATTCCCAGTCCTCGCGGTGGCCGATGCGGGTGGCGCCGAGGTCGGCGCCGTTGATCAGCTCCTCTAGCGGCCGGACGTGCTCGGCAAAGGGCGCGGCATTGCCGTCGAGATTGATGAACACCCAGTGGTGCCAGACGGCGGCGCGCACGGGCACCAGGCCGAGCTTCGACAGGTCGAGCGGCAGCTTGGAATGGCCGTCCTTGGTGCCGTCGAAATAGGGCACCGCCTTGAGCCGGCCGTCGAGGTCATATGCCCAGGCGTGGTAAGGGCAGGCGAATTGCTTCAGGCCCTGGCACGGAGCGGTGACGATCATGGCGGCGCGGTGCCGGCAGACGTTGTGAAAGACCTTGATCTCGCCCTGGCGGTCGCGCACCAGGATGACGGGGATGCCGGCCGCGGTCAGCGGGATCGCGTCGCCCGGCTGGGGCACATCCGACGCGAAGGCAAGGCACATCCAGGTCCGGGGAAACAGCCGTTTCTGCTCCAGCCGGAAGAACTCCTCGCTGGTGTAGGCGGCGCCCGGCAGTCCGCAGGCCCGGTCGATCGGCTGGCGCAGCTTTACTACCGCCTCGCGGCCCAGGATGTCCTCGACCGTTTGCCCCGTCACCATGACTTCCCCCCCCCCGATACCGAATTGTCGATGGCAGCAGTCTAGATCCGTTTCATCCGTCAAAGTAGCCCGAAACTCTTGCTGTCCCTACTCAAAAATCTGTCAACTCGGCTAGAGGACGGAAGAGCCGCAAGGCAGTTGCGTAGTCCTGCCTATTTAGTGCGGCAACCCCATCCTCAAACGGCCCGGCGACCACCGGCACGGCCAGGCTCAGGGACACCGCAACCTTTGCAAGCCAGGTCTTGACCAGGTCTCTCATTGCACCGCCCTCCTGTCGGCAGTCATGCTTGCGACCAGCACCCGTCCGACCCTAAACGTTAGCACGGCGGATCGGCAGCGCGAGGGACCCGTGCGGTGCCGCGAGCGGTTGGGCGGGCTCCTGCGCTACTACTATCGACGGGCGGCGTGATGCCGCTGCCGACCAGTTTTTTGGCCATACGGGATGCGGCGCGCGAATTCGCGAGGCGTACGCGACGGTATGAAAGCGTCATCGGCTTTAAGCGCGTCGGCAAGGGCTTCACCCTTCGCCGGATCGTCGATGAGCACGACAACTCTCGGTCTATCTGCCCGCGACAGCGCCTCCAATTCCTAGGCGCCGCCATGCGATACGATCAGGATGAGGTCGTTGCGATTGTCTTGGGCTTGCGCGATCAGGCCTTGCGGCGTGGTCGCGATCGAGACCGACTTATAACCTTCGCTCGCCAGCCGCTCACCGACCCAGCGGCCTAACTCATCGTCGCGTCGAAGGACGAGGATGTGTGCCTGATTGGCGCTCGGCGTCGTAGCCAGACCGTGCCTTATGAACCTGCAAAGCACAGTATATCATTATCCACATACCTTGTCTGGTGTCTACGTTACATCCGTATAGGGTTGTTATATGCAACTATTGGATGATATTAAAATCGTTTCAAAGACCGGTTGGCGGCGTCGGTCGGGTAGGTTCCCCTGGCTTCGTCGGCACGGGCAATACTGGCTTCGACGGTGAGCTGGTGTCTGGCGGCGGCGAAACCGGTGCGATCGGACCCGTTGGGGTCGTCGTCGTTCGCGGCGGCGGCAGCACGGTCGTGGTGGTTGGGGTCGTCGTCGTTCGCGGCGAAACCGCCGTCGTTGCCGGTCGGATTGTGGATATCGGCGGCGGCGGCGGCAAGCGCGGCACCGTTACAACGGTTGTGGCCGCCGTTGGCGTTAGCGGCGACGTGGAGAGGGTGGTCGGGCCGGTAACGCTACGGGTAACCGTTGTTGTCGAAGCGGGTCGGGTGACCGTCACGGATGCTGTGCCGGTACCGCCGGCCGTCGCCGAAGGCGCCAAGCGCGCCTCAATTGCCCCGGCTGTGATCTGGGTGGTGAAGACCGATGCTGAGGTTGCGGCTGGCTGACCGCCTGTGGGTGTGGGGCTGCCGCTAGCTGCAGCCGGCTGAGCCGTCATGGGTTGAGTGCCACCCAGAGCGGCGGCACCACCTTCTACAGCGATGGAACGACCGCCACCCGGATTGGGGGCACCACGGTCTTCAGCGACGGAACGACCGCCACCCGGATCGGGGGCACCACGGTCTTCAGCGACGGAACGACCGCCACCCAGAGCGGCGGCACCACCTTCTACAGCGATGGAACGACCGCCACCCGGATCGGGGGCACCACGGTCTTCAGCGACGGAACGACCGCCACCCGGATCGGCGGCACCACCTTCTACAGCGATGGAACGACCGCCTGTGGGTGTGGGGCTGCCGCTAGCTGCAGCCGGCTGAGCCGCCGTAGCTCCAGGTGCAGCGGCTTGTGTGGGTGTTGAGGATGCGCTGGCGCCTTGACGCGGTGCGGCTTCGAGGTTGTCGAGCTGTCGGTTAATCGTCGTAGCAGTTGGCCGGGCCTGAGCCGTGGGCGTCGCCGCCGCCGGTGTCACGGTCACCGAGAAGCCTGGTTTTTGAACCATCTGCTGGGTGCCGTTGGTTGCGGTGACCGTGAGCTGGCGGCCGAAGACCAGCGTTGCGGTCGTGCTGCCATCGCGCCCGACTTCGATAATGGCGATGCCGCCGCGAATGCCGGTGACGGCCGAGGGGGTCCGGATCTCGACATCGCCGGCTTTGCTCAACTTGCCACCGACGAAGCGGAACACGCCAACCGCAGCATTGATGGCCAGCTTGCCGCGCCCGGTGGCGGGATCGAACACGAATTCGTCGATGGTCAATTCGGCGTTGGGGCCGACGCTGAGCGCGGAGCGGTCGAGGAAAAGCAATTGCGTCTTGCCGCCGGCATCGGTCGTGATGCGCTCTTTAAAGATGACGTCGTTACCGATCACAAGGGTCCGCTTATTGCCGTCGGGCTGCGTGCTGGACGTGGCCGGATTGACCGCGCCGGCGACGCCGACGCGAAGCAGATCGGCCGCTGCCGGCGTTGCCCAAGCCGCGCCGGAAAGCGAGAGCGCGGTGGACACGAGAAGTGCGGGCAGGGGGCGTTTGGGTTGGTTGGGCATGGGTGCCTCTAGAATCCGCGCGTTAGGCCGACGATGGAGGACAGGTTGTCGTATTCGTAGTTGGGAAGGGACGAAGTGTATCGCGCGGCTGTGATCTGCGCATAGCTCGACCACTCCGCCGTGATCGGCACGCTCATCGTGCCGGAAAGCTGCCATTGGCGGTCTCGGCGCTTGACCGTGGCGTCGATCGAGGCGTCGGGGCCGACATAGTTGGTCCAGTTGCGGTTGATCGATAGCACGAGGGTCCACGGCGTGTCGATCAGAGCTATGGGGCCATCGAAGGCGAGCGTGTAGCCGGCGCCCAGGCTGGCATCGGTGTAGTCATTGTGCCGTTGGCGCGTATCCGTGCTTCGCAACCCGCCCTCGACATTGATAGATTGGCTTGGTGTCAGCACATAGCGACCGTTCAACTGGCCGCCCGCTTCCCAGCCTGTCAACTCGATGCGGGTGAGACTGTCACCGTGATTAAAATAACGGCGATAGCGGTAGTCGGCGGTGGCATCCACGAAAATAGACTCGGTCATGCGGCGCGATAGATCGAGCCCGACACCGCCTTGCCATGTATAGGGCCGGTCTTCCAGCATGCTGCCGCCGCCGAGCAGATGGGGGCGGATGACCAGTTCGGGGTCGGCTTCGAAGGGGCGGAACCGCACGCCGCTGCGCAACTCAGTGCTGGATAGATTGAGTTCGTCGTGCACGAATTGCCGCGCGCCGTACAAATTAAAAACGCTGTCGATGGCGGCATCGTCGGCACGGTCGAAATCGTAGCGATGGCGGACGCCGATGCTGGTAAAGGCATTCCAATCGCCCTGCCGCACATTGCGCGAGGGCAGAGTTGTATCTTGGCCGCTCGATCGGCTCGTGCCCGAGGCGGGCCCGGCATTGGCGTTGGTCTGATAGCGGAAACCGACGGTAACCGAGCCGGCGATCGCATGCGGTTGGGTGCGCGAACCGATGTCGTCCAAGAGCGCCTGCGCACCCTGGCGCACATCGATGGGAATGTCGCGGCCGGCAAGCGCGCGCGTCAGATAGGCGCGCGCGAGTTCGAACGAACCGAGGCGGTGGTAGAGAAAACCCAACTCGTAGCGGATGCGCGGTAGATCGGGGTCGATCATCAACAGCCGCTCGTAAACGACGACCGCAGCCTCGAGATCGTCGAGTTCGACCGAAATTTGAGCGTAGCGCAGCGCCACGTCGAGGTCGCCCGGATTGGCCAGCGTGCGCTCGAACAACTCGTCGCGCTCGCGTTCGAGCGCCGCTGGCGTTTGCGCCGCTTGGGCAATCTGCTGGAGCCGAATTCCACCTTGTGCCCGCGGTTCGCCATGGACGCCCCATGAAACCACCGCGGCGACAACGGCAAGAACCGACGCTAGGCAGATGTTTGCGCGCGCACGGACCCTAAAAGCCATTCTGACGCGCCTCGTTAGAAAAGATAGTCGGTCGACGCGACGGAACCGATGATGGTCAAGGTCCCCGCTGCGGTTGGCGTGGTGGTTAAAAAGGTGATTATGATAACACTTTTTGGAAATCCCGCCAGTCGGTCCGCCAGCATTTTTTGCAAGCCTGCCAATGACATCGAGGAAAGTATTCTCGTCGAATCAAAGAGTTGAGTTCGACGGTAGTGAGCCGCTCAATTATACGCTGGCATGCTTGATTTGGACCATCGGCGCGCGGGATCGGTTCGACCCGGTGGCACGACAGATCGTCGGCCACGACCGCACCAATTTGCCGGTCGCGCCGGCCTAACCCCGGAAGCGATCGAATTGCGCCGGTGTTAGGCCGCCTAGAATCTCCCAATAGCGCGTCCAGGCCTTGAGGCCGTCGGTCAGGCCTTGAAGGCGGAAGAATTCGTTCGGCCCGTGGAAACCTTCGTCTGCGGTGGAGAAGGAGAACAGCATGGTGTCCAGGCCGAGCACGCGCTTGAACATGGTGCTGACCGGCAATGTCGCGCCGATGCGTACGCGTTGCGGCGCCCGGCCGTGCAGTTCGGTCAACACCTGCTCGGCGATGGTCAGGCCGGGATGGTCTGTCGGCATGGCATAGGCGGGCGTGCCATGGGCGCCCCAGCGCAGCTCGACCCGGCCGCCGGGCGGACAATGGCTTGCCAAGTGCCGGCGGATCAGCTCGACGATGCGCTCGGGCTGCTGGTCGGACACCAGCCGGCAGGAAATCTTGGCATGGGCCTGGGCGGGAATCGCGGTCTTGCTGCCGGGCCCGGTATAGCCGCCCCAGATGCCGTTGACGTCGAGGGTGGGGCGCAGCCATTGCCGCTCAAGCGTTGTGAATCCGGCTTCACCGACCGGGACGGTTGCGCCGATATTCTTGAGGTAGCCGGCTTCGTCGAAGGGGATGCTGGCCATGGCGGCGCGCTCCGCCGGATCGGGCGGCTTCACATCGTCATAGAAACCGGCGACCGCCACGCGGCCCTGCGCATCGTGCAAGCCCGCAATCAGGCGCGCCATCGCATGGGTGGCGTTGGCGATCGTGCCGCCATAGCGGCCGGAATGGAGATCGCGATCGGCGGTGGTCACGCTCGCCTCAAGCGCGATCACGCCGCGGCTGGCCACATTGACGGTCGGCAGATCGACGCGCCAGCGCGCACCGTCGGCGGCCAATACGAAATCGGCTGCCAGTTCGGCGCGTTTGGCTTGGACCAGCGGCTCCAGATGGCGGCTGCCGACTTCCTCTTCGCCCTCGATCAGCAGTTTGAGATTGACCGGCAAGCGGCTTGCGGTCGCTAAAAACGCCTCGGCGACTTTGATCGGGATGAAATGGGGGCCCTTATTGTCGGAACCGCCGCGCGCGATCAGCCGGCCGTCGCGCACCACCGGCTCGAACGGCGGCGACGTCCAGGCATCCAGGGGTGCGGCGGGCTGCACGTCGTAGTGGCCATAGACCAGAATGGTCGGCGCGCCGGGCGTGCGGCACCAATTGGCATAGACGGCGGGATGGCCCTCCGTCTCCCAGACCACCACATTCTCCAGCCCGACACCCTTGAGATGAGCCGCCAGAAAGTCCACGGCCCGGCGCATATCGCCGCCATGAGCGGGATCGGCGCTGATGCTGGGGATGCGAACGTAGTCGATCAACTCGGCCAGGATGCGGTCGCGGTGGCGGTCGAGATAGGCGAGGGCGGCGCTCATGTCCCGCCATTGACCTGAAGGATCTGCCCGCTGACCCAGTTGGCGTAGTCGGAGGCGAAGAACAACACGGCGTTGGCGATGTCGTCGGCCGAGCCGAGCCGGCGCGCGGCGATGCGCTCGATCAACCGCTTCTGGCCGTCCTCGCCATAGGATGCCCATTGCCGCTCCGTCGCCGGGTTGGTGCGCACGAAGCCGGGCGCCACGGAATTGACCGTGATGCCGTAGGGGCCGAGTTCGTGGCAGAGCTGGCGGGTCAAGCCGACCAGGGCATGCTTGGTCGAGCAATAGGCCTGAATGCCGGTCAAGCTCGCCTGTAGCCCCGCGCCGCTGGAGATGTTGACGATGCGGCCTGATTTGGCCGCCTTCATGCCCGGCGTGACCGCCTGGGAGAAATGAAAGGCGGCGGTCACGTTGACCTTGAAAACGATCTCCCACTGCTCGGGTGTGACCTGCTCCAGCGGTTGGAAGGCCTGGTTGCACACGCCGCCGGCGTTGTTGACCAGGATATCGACCCGACCACGCTTGGCAGTGATGCCGGCGACGTAATCGGCGAGCGCGGCGCGATCGGTGATGTCGAGTTCGGTCGTCTCCAGCGCGCCCGGCGCGGTCTTCTTGGTTTCGGCCAGGCCGGGCTTGTCGATGTCGCAGGTCCACACCTTGGCGCCGCGCTGGGCGAAGGCGTGGGCGATGGCACGGCCGAAGCCGTGGCCGCCGCCGGTGACCAGAACCGTCTTATCGTTGAAACGAATATCCATGTTAACTCAGCCCTTCCGTGGTTTGATCGCATCCCAATCGGCCTCGCTCAGCTTGTCGAGGAAGCTGAACGAGCCGGCATTCTGCACCCAGCGGCCGCCATCGATGGTGATGACATCGCCGTTAATGTAGCCCGCCATGTCGGAGACGAGGAAGCTCATCAGATTGGCCAGCTCCTCGTGCCGGCCCGGCCGGCCCAGCGGGTTCTTGGTCTCGAAATCGTGGGCCAGGTCGGGACGCGGCAACAACCGCTCCCAGGCGCCCGGCGTGGGAAACGGCCCGGGGGCGACGGCGTTGAGGCGGATGCCGTGGCGGCCCCACTCGGCGGCCAGGCTGCGCGTCATGGCGACCACGCCGGCCTTGGCCATGGCGGAGGGCACCACATAGGGCGAGCCGGTCCAGGCGTAGGTGGTGGCAATGCTGACGACATGGGCCGGGCGCTTGTCGCGAATCCAGCGCTTGCCGCAGGCGAGCGTGGCATAGGCCGTGCCGTGCAGCACGATGTTGAGCACGGCATCGACCGCGCGCGGGCTCAAGGTCTCGGTGCGGGCGATGAAATTGCCGGCGGCATTGTTGATCAGGATATCCGGCGGTCCCCAGCGCCAGGCGGCATCCACCATGGCGTCGACCGCCGCAGCATCGCGAATGTCGCAGGGATGGAAGCCAACGGCACCGGGATGGGCGGCATTCACCTCGGCCGCCATGTCGGCCAACACCTTCTCGCGCCGACCGCACACGAACAGGCGCGCGCCCAATTGAACGAAGTGCTCGCCCATGGTGCGGCCAAGGCCGGTGCCGCCGCCTGTGATCAGAACGGTCTTTCCCTTGAGAAGGTTCGGGGCGAACATGATGTCTCCTGGATGTCAGAGCGCGCGGGCGCGTTCGCGCAGCGCGAATTTCTGGATCTTGCCGGTAGACGTCTTGGGCAGCGGCCCAAACACCACGGTGCGCGGCACTTTGAAGCGCGCGAGGTGATCGCGGCACCAGGCGATGATGTCGTCGGCCACGGCCACGGCCCCGGGCTTGAGCGTGACGAAGGCGCACGGACTTTCGCCCCATTTTTCGTCGGGTCGCGCCACTACGGCGGCCTCCATGACCGCAGAATGCTTGTACAGCGTTTCCTCCACTTCCAGGCTTGAGATGTTCTCGCCGCCGGAGATGATGACGTCTTTGGAGCGGTCCTTGACCTCGGCATAACCGTCGGGATGCCAGACCGCGAGATCGCCCGAATGGTACCAGCCGCCCCGGAGCGCCTTGGCCGTGGTCTTGGATTTGTCGAGATAACCCTTCATGACCGTGTTGCCGCGCACCATGATCTCGCCCATGGTCCGGCCATCGCGCGGTACGGGTTTCAGCGTTTTCGGATCGGCGACCATCAAATCGTCCAGGGTTGGATAGCGCACGCCCTGGCGGGCCATCAGGCCAGCGCGATCCGATAAGCTGAGGCCGTTCCATTCGGGTTGCCAGGCGCACACCATGGATGGGCCGTAGGATTCGGTGGCGCCGTAGAGATGGGTGACGCGGAAGCCCATGCGCTCCATGCCTTCGATCACGGCCGATGGCGGTGCCGCGCCGCCCGTCGCGAGCTCAATCCTATGATCGAAGGTAATCTTGGTATCCTCCGGTGCATGGATCATCATGGTCAGCACAACAGGCGCGCCGCACATATGGGTGACGCGGTGTCGCTTGATGGCGGGAAAGATCAGGGCCGGATCGACCCGGCGCAGGCAAACATGGGTTCCGCCCATGGCCGTCACGGCCCAGGTATAGGTCCAGCCGTTGCAATGGAACATCGGCAGGGTCCAGAGATAGACGCTATCCGGCGTCAGCCCGAAGGTGAGCGCATTGCCCAGCGCGTTCAGATAGGCGCCGCGATGGTGATAGACCACGCCCTTGGGATCGCCGGTCGTGCCCGAGGTGTAGAGCAGGCTGATCGTGTCCCACTCGTCCCGGGGGGGGAGCCCGGGAAAATCCGGATCGCCGGTTTGCAGGAACGCTTCGTAGTCGATATCGCCCAGGAGTTTGCCGCCGACATGCTGTGGGTCGTCGATGTCGATGACGGCAATCTTGCGTCCAAGCATGGCTAGCGCCGGCTCGACCACGGCCGAAAACTCCCGGTCGGCGATCAGCACTTTGGCTCGGCCATGGTTCAGGCAGAACGCGATGCTGGCGGCGTCGAGGCGGTAATTGAGCGCGTTTAGCACGGCGCCCGCCATGGGCACGCCATAATGGGCTTCCAACATGGCCGGCACGTTGGGCGCCATGATCGCGACCGTTTCGCCCCGCCGGATGCCAAGCCGCTTCAAGGCAGATGCCAACCGCCGGCAGCGCGCATGGAAAGTTGCGTAGGAATAGCTGACTTCGCCATGGATGACTGCCGGCTTGTTCGGATAGACTACGGCACTGCGCGCCAGGAAGGAAACCGGGGTCAGCGGCGCGTGGTTAGCGCGTGTTTGCGCTAGATCACCCACCGATTTCCGGCGCTGGGATGTGGCGGCGATCCGTGCGTGCCGGGGTGGCATTCGCGGTTTAGGCAATTGGGGCTCCCGGGGCTCACCATTTTGTTGGGCGAGGGCAGTGTTCCGTGTGTTGACGGCCATTTCAAGTCGGTTGACTGTCCCTGCGTCGGGCCACTGTATACGCCGTTTGTGAAGCTGGGTTGGCAGCGTTTTATGTTAACCTGGGATTCTCCAGATACAACCTGGTCCCGAGCGTCAGAGTAGGCGATTGCGCTCACGGCGGCAATCTTGAGTGCGTTGATCAACGGCGATCATCGTCGCTTGCCGCCACGAGCGTCCTGAACGACCATTTTTTTCGCTGATTGCGGTGTT
>SHVP01000064.1 GCA_009694165.1 Alphaproteobacteria bacterium | reverse complement strand
TACGACGATTGGGTTATTGACGTTGGGCGACGCGAGCTCTGCCATCGCGCCGGACAAACGATTCCTCAGACCACCATGGAATTCGACCTACTGCTGACGTTGGCGCGTAACGCCACTCGCGTTCTCAGCTGCGACCAACTGCTCGACGCCCTCAAAGGCGTCGACTGGAGCCCGCTCGATCGCGGGGTCGACGCCCTGGTATCGTGCCTGCGCCGCAAGATCGAGAGCGACGCCGAGGCGCCCCAGCTGATCAAGACCGTCCGCGGCGTCGGCATGTTTTTGCCGTGCCGGTCCGACACCTCTAAGCCCTAGCGAGCGCAGCGGCAACGGCGCGGGCCAGTACCTCCTGGGTGTAGGGCTTGGCCAGTACGCGGTCGGTCGTCCGCAAGGCAAGCGTGGCCTCCGGATCGGGACCGGCATAACCGGTGGCGAACAGTATGGCGAGGCCCGGTCGAAGCTCGCGGGCGCGCCAGGCCAAAGTGGCGCCGTCCAATCCCCGCGGCATGACCACGTCGGTAAACAGCAGATCGAAGGCCTGGTCGGTGCGCAAAAGGCGCAGCGCTTTTTCGCCATCCGCCGCCTCGGTGACCGCGTAACCGAGGCCGGTCAAGAGCCGGCCGGCAACCCGCCGCACGCGATCTTCGTCCTGGACCAGGAGGATCGTCTGCCCGGCACCGGCGGGCAAGGCAACGGATCGCCGCTCGCGCTCCCACTCGGGCGGGCCGGGAACGGCCAGAAAATAAAGTGTCATCGTGGTGCCAGCACCGAGCTGACTGGCGACGCGAACATGACCGCCTGATTGGGTGACAAAACCATAGACCATGCTGAGGCCGAGGCCAGTGCCGGTGCGACCCTTTTTGGTCGTGAAGAACGGCTCGAAGGACCGGCGCAGGACGGCGTCAAACATCCCTTCGCCGCGGTCGCCGATCGACAACACCACCCAACCGTCTTCGGCGATGCCGAGTTCAAGCGACTCGGCGGCCGACAACTCGCGCCCGCTGGTCTCGATCGTCAGCGGCCCGCCGTGCGGCATCGCATCGCGGGCATTCACAGCCAGGTTGATGATCGCCGTTTCGAGTTGCCCCGGATCGGCGCGAATGGAGGGCAGCGCCGACGCCAGCACGGTACGGAGCAGAATCCGTTCGCCCAAGGTGGGGCGAAGCAGGTCGGTCATGTTGAGCACCCCGTCGTTGAGGCTGACGGTCTTCGGGGTTAACGGCCCGCGACGGGAAAAAGACAGCAGTTGCCCGGTCAAGTGCGCCCCGAGGTCGCCCGCTTCTCTCGCCTCTTCGATCAGTTTGTGCGCCTCCCCTGCGGGCACCATCTCTTCGAGCATTTCGAGATTGCCGAGCACGCCTGTCAGCAGATTGTTGAAATCGTGGGCGACGCCGCCGGTGAGCTGACCGATCGCTTCCATCTTCTGCGCCTGCGCCAGGTGCTGTTCCATCTTCTTGCGACGGGTAAGATCGACGAGGGTGGCAAGGAACTTTCGGCTTCCCGCCACCACCATCTCATTGATCGAAAGATTGACCGGCACCAGGGCACCGTCTTTGCGCCGCGCGGTCACCTCGCGGCCGATGCCGATGATGCGGCGCTTGCCCGTCTCGAGGTAACGGGCGATGTAGCCGTCGTGGGCTTCGCGGTCGGGCGAGGGCATGAGCATGCGGACGTTGTGGCCGATCGCTTCGTTCGCCTCATAGCCCAGCAATCGGACCGCGGCGAGACTGAACGTCTCGATGATCCCGCGCTCATCGATCGTGACGATAGCCTCGATCGCCGCGGCGACGATCGTGCGGAGATAGGCCTCGTTGTCGCGCATCCGGCTCGCCACTTCTTCGCGTTCGGTGACGTCGATGCCGGTGGCGACGACATACGCCCCGTCCGGCGCATTGACCGCACTCAACGACCAAATGATGTGGCGGGTTCCGCCACCGCGATCGACTCAATCGACCATCGCCAAGCCGTCGGCCGTGCCGCTGCCCAACGCGCGGAAGCGCTCGCGGGCGCGGATGGCGTGCTCGGGCGCGGTGACCGTCTCCCACAGCGCCCGGCCGACGATTTCCTCGGCCCGGCGGCCGCTAACTTTTTCGGCGGCCCGGTTGAACACCACCGCCCGGCCGGCCGGGTCGAGGACCACCACGATCGACTCGGTGGTCGCCAGCAACTCGGCAACGAGATCGAAGGGAAGCGGCGGGGTCCCAGCCATGACGGCAACCTAACAGGCTGGCCGGACGGCGGAAACCGGGCCCAAGCCCTGCCCCGGCAATCAATAAGCCGTCCAGCGAGCCCCCTTCCTTGGGCTATGATGGGAGACTCGAGCGTACGCGCCCGGGAAGGATTCCCGAAGGGAAGGACAAGACCATGAAACGGATTTTGCTGGGTGCCGCGGCGGCGGCGGCCCTTGCCGTCAGCGCCATCGGCGCGGCCAACGGTCAGACGCTGCGCGTTTCCAATCTGGATGCCCCGCCCAATCGCGGCGACCCCCATACCGGCCTCAGCTACCAGCACGTTTACACATGGGAGGCGCTCCACGACGCCCTGACGACCGTCGAGGGTGACGGCAGGCCAAACGGCCGGCTCACCGCCTCGTGGGAGAACAAGGGCCCCGACACTTGGCTGTTCAAGCTGAAGCCCGGACTCAAGTTCCATTCCGGACAAGCCTTCACCGCCGATGCGATCGTCAGTTCTGTGCGCTACATCATTTCCGATGCCGGCAAGGCCGAAGCGGCCGCCGTCTATGGCAGCCTGCGGCACCTCGCCAGCGCGACCAAGGTCGATGACCTGACGGTCGAGATCAAGACGACCGGGCCGAGTCCGATTCTGCCCGCCGAGATCTCGGCACTGAAGATCGTCGATCCGAAGGCGTGGGGCGACCTCGGACGCCAGGGCTTTGCCAATGCGCCCTCGGGCAGTGGGCCCTTCCGCGTCACGTTGTGGGACAATACCAAGGTCGAGATGACGCGCTTCAACGACGGACCGCGTGGCGCCCCGAAAGTGGCCGGCATTCAGATGTATTTCATGCCGGAAGGAGCGACGAGAGTGCAGGCGTTCGCCAGCGGCGGCGTCGACATCGCACTCGGCGTCGGTGCCGATTCAAAAGGCGCGATCGAGAACGCCCGCGGACGGATCAATGCCGGAGCGGCGCCGAGCGTCAGCGTGCTCACGTTCAATCAGTCAAAGGGCGGCTACACGCTCGACAAACGCGTGCGCCAGGCAATGAACTTCTCTATCGACAAGAGTTACGCCCAGACACTGCTGGGTGGCCACACGGTTGCCGCGGGCCAGCCGGCGCCGCGGACGGTCTACGGCCATCAAACCGACATCAAGCCCTATGCCTACGATCCGGAAAAGGCCAAGGCCCTGCTGGCGGAAGCCGGCTTCAAGGACGGATTGAAGGCGGTCGCCGAAATCGTCACCAACAACCCGGACCTCGTCAACGTCTACCAGCACGCGGCCCAGAACCTGCAGAAGGTGGGCGTCACCCTCGAGTTGCGGACCATCAGCCTCCCGGACCTCGTCGCCCGCGTCAATGGCCAGAAGCAGCCCGAGGGCGAGATGCACGTATTCAATTACGGCGCCAACCCGTCGAACGACGTGATGCGCTCGATCAACGCCTTCCACTCATGCAAGTTCGCCCAGAAATGGACCTGCTTCCCCGAGATCGAAGACACGATCACGGCGATCAACACCGACTTCGACGTGGCCAAGCGCGCGGCGAATCTGCGGAAGCTGGCGCAGTTCTACCACGACATGGCACCTTCGCTCTGGCTCTACGAGCAGTACGAACTCGATGCGACTTCGCCCAAGGTGAAGAACTACAAGAACGAAAACTGGCGCATCAATTGGGGTCAAATCGAACTGGGGAGTTAGCCGTCGGATCGGGCGGCGCCAGAGCAGCGCCGCCCGATCGATCGCTGATCGTCCAATTCGCGCAGCGTCGCGCCGCCGCTATTAGTCGAACAGCGACGTCCCCTCGCCCTGGCGCCCGGCGATCGCTTCGAGGTCGGCTGGCACGATCGGCCGGTGCGGCGGATTCCAGCGCCACGGTTCCTGCGGATCGCACGGGTCGTAGTGCAGCGGTCCGCCGATCGAGCGGTGGAGCAGGACGATTCCAGTGACCGAGCCGAAGGGCCCATGGTTGATCCCGGCGGGCCGCCAGAAATAGGAGCCAGGCCGGTAGATTCCCCGCGCGCCGTGCAGCTCCCCCGTCAGCATGAACAATTCCTGCGCATGCGGATGGGTTTCGGCCGTTCCGCCGGTTCCCGCCGCCGGCCGCGCCGTATGCAGGTAGCTCATATCGCCAGTGCCGGGATCGCGGCGCAGCCACAGAAAGCGGCCGTTGAGCCCCGAGTCATCCACCCATTCCTTGGTGCGGGTGTCGATATGGCGCAGGAGTTTGCGCTCGTCGTAGAGGCCGGCCTTGGGGACGCCGTCCCAAAAGCGAGCCGGACCGTAGTTGTAGAACGTGAGGAGCACCGCACCGGCGGGCGTGGCAACCCGGTTGCGCACCAGGCCGGCCGGCAGGCAAGCATAGCTGCGTTCGCCGTAGACCACGCCGTCGATCTCGATTGCTCCGGCCAGCACCAGGAACTCTTCGTCGGCTTCGCAGTACTGGGGTTTGGCGCGCGTCCAGCCGGCGGGGTAGCGAACGATCAGCGAGCACTCACCGTTGCGATCGTCGACGCTGAGGACCTTGACCGAAAGATCGCCGCGATGGCCGCCCGGCAACCCGTGTCGCCACGGCAGGAATTGCGCTTGCACGAAATCGATGTGCGGCCGGCCCATCAGGTTTTCCGCTCAACAAAGGGCGCGGCCGCGGCCACCCTGCCTTCCGCCAGTCCGTTATTCCGCCGCGGCCAACCGGGCGCCCTGCCATTGCAGGTACTGCGCCCCGAGCAGCCGCGCGAAGGTGATCGATGGTAAGACGCTCATGCCGCCGACGAACGATTTGCCCGACAACAGGCTCTTGCCGAGAATTTCGCCCGCCGCATAGAGGCCCGGAAGCGGCACGCCATCGCGCCGCAAAACCTGCAGGCGATCGCTCACCGCCAAGCCGGCAAAGCTCACGACGGCGACGCCGTGATGACGCACGGCGTAGA
The DNA here is from genome assembly GCA_009694165.1 of Alphaproteobacteria bacterium. Next base: position 8,689 of record SHVP01000064.1, on the reverse strand, counting down.
ACGGTCCCTGTTTGATCGGCTTTGGCATGTGCTTGCGGCCCAAGGGGTCGGCGGCGGCGGCGACGGCCTGGTTGAATTGCGCGACGGTGGCGGCGAGCCCGCCCGGGTTGATGCCGGCCATGCGCGCGACCCCCTCGATCGAGTCCGCCTTGTGCCATCCGTCGATGCGGTTAAACGACGCCTCGACGATGTCCTGGCTGCTGGCGCCCTGGACCTGGCCGCTGCCTGAATCGTCTAGCGCCTGGACGTTCAAATTGACGAAGAACGGCGGCGCTTCCTTGGCGATTGCCTGATCGTAGATCGCCCAGAACGTCAGGTTGGGGAGCAACCGTAGCGCATGCTCGCGGTCATCGACGCTCGGATCGTCTTCGCGCACGAAGCGCTTGCCGTCGGGACCGACGAAGATCTCCCACGGCTGACGCAATTGCGGCGTCGTCAGGGTGGCGATGATCTGGCGCGACGGGTCGCGCGGGTCATTGATGCCGGCGAACGTCGGCATATAGCTGTCGGTTCCCCACAATTCGCTGCCCGCCATCAGTCCGAGCGTCAGGCCGGTGCCCTGCGAATGCTCATTGGCGAGGCCGCCGAACAGCGGATAGCCGCCCGAGAACAGCGGGAAGACTTGCTTGTTCCTGGCATAGCCGCCGGTCATCAGCACGACGTTTTGACCGCCGATCTCTTCGCGCCGCCCTTCCTTGGTGCGTACGACCACGCCCGTCACCGCGCCGCCGGCCTTGGCCTGCAACAACCCGACGACCTCGGTGTTAAGCATCAACGTCACCCGTCCCTTGGCGATCTCGGCCTCGAATTGCGGCTGAATCGCTTTCAGGATCGAGATGCCGTTCTCGACGCCCCAATAGGTGCGCGGCAGCGAATAGGGTTCATGGCCAAAACTGATGGCGGGGTGTCCGGGAGTCAGTTGGAAGCCGTTGTCGAGCAACCAATGCAGCGAATCGGCCGCGCCATCGACAGCGGTGCGTGCCAGTTTGGCATGCGCGCCGTTCTTCGAGATGCGCATCACCTCGGCATAATGCTTGTCAGGATGGTCGTCGATGCCGCGCTCCTTCTGCACGCGCGTGCCTGCCGCGGCCATCTGGCCGCCGGAAACGTAGAGGGTTCCACCGAGGCGCTCTGATGCCTCGATCACCAACACCCGCGCACCGCGACGCGCCGCAAAGATGGCACAAGGCATGCCGGCTGTGCCTGCACCGCACACGATTACGTCCCACGTGGTCGTCATGAAATCCTCCCGCTTGGCCGACCTGGATGGCGGCCCAATTCAGGCGTGGCGAATGCTAACATAAGCCCTCGTCGAAGGTGGAATTCTCTCCCGTGCAGGATCGCTCGCCGGCCCGATGGGCGCTCGTCACCGCACTTGCGCTCGCCGCGTTCATCAGTATGTCTTGGTCCGCCGGTGGTCGGGCGGCGGATGGCCCCCAGCCGCCCTGCGCGGCGGCAGACGGTGGGTCGTTTCCGCCGACGCCGGAGCCTGCCGTTCGCGTGTGGTTTGCCAACGAAATCGAGGGTGGCGCCTGGCAGCCGCCCCACTGCCTCGACTGGCCGGTCGGTCCGTTCTCCGTCATCGTCGAAACGCGGGGTACGATCGATCACGCGGACGGCGCCGATTCCCTGCTCGCCCGCCTGGCCACGGTGTCGGATCTCACGCGGGTCCGCTATTGGTCGATCCGCGCCCAACGATGGCGCCCCTTGATTCACAACGCCCACGCCACAACCGGGCCGGACCGCCGCGCCGGCCGCCGGGATTTCGACCTCCGCGAACTCGCCGAAGGCGCCGAGGTTCATCTCTGGCAAGACGAGAACTCACCGGCCGGTAGCATGGTGTACCGCGTTCGGGTCAGCGAGCGGAGCGAGGGTCGCTTGCGGCTCGATGTCCGAAGCACCCAGCCCCTGACTCTTTTTCTGGTTCCGGTGGTGGCGGCCGGCGACCACCGCTTCGTCTACGTCATTGAACGACAGGACGCGGGCCGCTGGCGCTACTACAGCCTGATGCTAACCGGCGCCGCGCTGATCCCGCTACCGGCGGAACATCGCGGTTCCTTCGTCAATCGCGCGGTAGCGATGTATCGCTATTTCGCCGGCCTGCCGACCGACCAGGAACCGCCGGCAGTGCGCGACGAAGCGCCCTAAAGACGGATGACGTCGGCGAGATGGCCGACCAACTTGGGAATCGATTCTTGGGTTAGGTCCTTCTTGACCTCGGCCTTGAGCCTTTCGGCGAGGTGGGCGGGCAGAAGTTTGCGCAGGCGCCCTAGCGCCCGCGGTGGCGCCACGAGCACCAGCGCGTCGAACTGCCGGCGATGATCCGCGTCATGCAGATAGTCGACCGCCTTTCGGAGAAAAACGCCACGCGCGACGTCCTTGGGGTCGGTGTGCGGCTCCATGCCACGGCGGGCCGAGCCCAGCATGTTATACGTTCGTCCCGGACGATCGCTGACGATGTTCTGGCGCGTGGCGTTCGCTTCTCCCGTGGCGAAGGCATGGACATCCTGAAGCCCCTCGCCTTTGCCGGCATTCGCATACACCGCCGCCGAGGCGGTATCGGCTACCACAACCCACGTCACCGTCTTTGCCACAAGTCTCCCCATGCCCGTCGTTGGGCGACAGCATTCCATTCGCAAGGTCGACGCGGGCTCGTGCAACGGCTGCGAACTCGAGATTCATGCGCTTAACAACGCCTTCTACGATCTCGAACGCTTCGGCATCCGCTTCGTCGCCTCGCCTCGCCCCGCCACGCCGACGTGCTGCGGGTCACCGGGCCGGTGACCAGCAACATGACCGAGGCGCTGGGCCGCACCTATGACGCGACACCGGCACCCAAATGGGTGATGGCGGTCGGCGATTGCGGCTTCGACGGCGGCATCTTCAAGGACAGCGACGCCGTCACCGGCGGCGTTGCCGCCGTCGGTCCGGTCGACGTCCACGTCAAAGCCTGCCCGCTGACGCCGACTGATCTGCTGGCCGGCCTGCTCGCGCTGCTCGACTCGGTGGCCGCCCGGCGCTAGTGCGGCTCATGGCTCGCCCCTCCGTGGCTCGCATCTCGGTACCGGATTACCCAAGGTCAGGGTGGGAACGTCCTCACCAAGCTGATCGTGCCGGTGTAGCCTAGGAGAAGATGTGACGACCCTCGGTCGCGAGCAGAGAGGGGTTCTGCCGCTGCCACCGGTCTTGACACGTCCAACCGATCTTACGCCCAAAATCCAATCGCCTGGCTCGAAAGTGCAAAATACTGAATGGTGCACTGCGGCACCATCGCGACTTCTTGGCTCAATGATAACTGACACCTGGACATTTCTCCGACTTGGGCCTACCTGAGTTCGCGTCATTGCACGACTCGGATGACGTCGGTTTGCGACAGGCTGGTCGGTTTTATGCTATCCTCGTATTGTTTTCCATTCGACCTCCACAAACCAAATTGATCGAACTAACAAAGGACATCCTCAGGCAAGCGATTCGGGGGGTAGCTCGGTTATTTTATAAGACCAGAGCTGGTCGGTTCGTCAACGAGGTCTTGATCACAGCCGGTGCCGCCCCTTGGCGCGCGCGACGCCGAGCGGCCCGTGGTTGCCATGGTAGGAATCGCGCCGCGACTCGTGGCCTTCGGCGCGTTTGAAATAGGGCAGCACCTCGGCATAGGACCAGCCACGGTTGCCGAGCTGCGCCCATTGGTCGAAATCGCTGGCGTGCCCACGGATATAGACGCAGCCGTTGATCGACGACGAGCCGCCCATCACCTTGCCGCGCGGCCAGAACATCGTGCGGCCGTCGATGGTGGGCCCGGGTTCGGTCCAATATTTCCAGCCGTGCAGCCCGCGATGAATTAGTTTCCCCGCTCCGAGCGGGATGTGAATCATCGGGCTCCAGTCGCGCCCGCCGGCCTCGAGCAGCAACACGCGGTTGCCGGGAGCCTCGGAGAGCAGCGCCGCCAGGGCGCAGCCGGCCGAGCCGGCACCGACGACGATATGAGTGTAGGCGTCCACGGGGCTAGTGCAGTTGGCCGGCGATCATCGCCACCTCAGCGGCGCGGGCGGTGAGCGAGTCGGGATCGATCGCGACGCCCGCGAAGATGTTGTCGCCCGCAAGCCAGCGCTGCTCGGCCTGATCGGTGTCGAGCACGCGCTGGATGCCCGAGTTGAATTCGTAGGCTTCTACCCCGAAACCGTTGGCACGTAGCGCCGCCCGCAACAACACGACGAGCGTGCAGCGCGCCTGCATCGCCGGCAGGCCGTGCGGGATGTCGACGGCGCGGCCCTCGATGTAGGCGGCCCGGCAAGCCTCGGCCGAGAACGAGGTGGCGGCCCGGCAGGTCGACGGCCACACTAGACCGTGCATTGGCCGGCGTCGAGCCACGGGCAGGGCAAATGATCCTTCAGCCGCTCCACCACGTCCTGGCCGCGCGTCCGTTCCTCGGTCGCCGCCAGCCGGGCGCGCTGCCCTTTGGACGCGACGGCGCGGGCAACCAGGAACAGCTCGGGGGCGGTCGCCGACACGAACAGGTGGCAGCAGTGATCTCACCCGCCTTGCAGGCGAGACCCGGAGGGGCGCTCTGCCGCTGCATCCGGTCGAGGCAGCCGAGCGCCGCTTTCGCTACCTCGGCGGCGGCATTGGCGCGCCCCGACCCCAGAATCGCGGCAAGCGCCTGCGCGACGGCGAGGGCGTCGTCGATGTGCGGTTTCAAGTCGATGCCCTTGGCGAGCAAGGCGAGGCCGCGCTTCTCGCGCGCCCGCCGTTCGGCCCGGTTGGCTCCCGTCATCGGCGATGATCCCTGCCCGTCCCGGCCGCCACTGTACGCGATCCGCCGCCGCCCGAGTGCCCTCAGGCCGCCGACGCCTCGCGCTGCAGCAGCAGGCGATAGGCGGGCTCGGTGAGGAAATCAGTGAATTGCGGCGCCAGGATCAGCTCGAGGAACAGGCCGCGCGCGTCGCGGAGGTCGCGCTCGCCGAACGGCTGCGGCTGGTTGCTGCGCGCGATCTTGTCGACCTCTTCGTCGAGCGCCCGGCGGACGAGCGCCTCGTCGATGCGGCGACCGTCGTCGAGCTTGGCGCCATGGCGGCGCCACTGCCACACCTGCGTGCGCGAGATCTCCGCCGTCGCCGCGTCCTCCATCAGATTGTTGAGGGGCACGCAACCGAGACCGGCAAGCCACGCCGCGGTGTACTGCACGCCGACCGCCAGGTTCTGGCGCAGCCCGCCTTCGGTGATGGTGTCCGCCGGCACGCGGAGAAGATCGTCCGCCGCCGCGGTCACGTCCTCGCGCAGCCGCCCCACTTGGTGCGGAGCGGGCATCAGGCGATCGAACACCTCGCGCGCCACTGGGACGAGACCGGGATGGGCGACCCAGGTGCCGTCGTGGCCGTCGCCCGCCTCGCGTTCTTTGTCGGCCCGCACCTTGCCGATGGCGGCCTCGTTGGCGACGGCGTCGCCCTTGATCGGAATCTGCGCCGCCATGCCGCCGATCGCGTGGGCGCCGCGGCGATGGCAGGTCTTGATCAGGAGTTGGCTGTAGCTGCGCAAGAAGTGAGTGGTCATCGTCACCTTGGCGCGGTCGGGCAGCAGCGAGGCGGGATTTTCGCGGAACTTCTTGATGAAGCTGAAGATGTAGTCCCAGCGACCGCAGTTGAGGCCGACGATATGGTCGCGCAGCTCGTAGAGGATTTCATCCATCTCGAAGGCGGCGAGAATCGTCTCGATCAGCACCGTCGCCTTGATGGTGCCAAGCGGCAGGCCGAGCGCCTCCTGCGCCGCGACGAACACCTGGTTCCACAGCCGCGCCTCGAGATGCGATTCCATTTTCGGCAGATAGAAATAGGGCCCGCTGCCGCGCGCGATCAGGTCGTGGGCGCAATGGTAGACATAGAGACCGAAATCGAACAGCGAGCCCGACATAGCGCGGCCGTCGACGATTACGTGCGCCTCGTCGAGGTGCCAGCCGCGCGGCCGCACGATCAGCGTCGCGGTGCGCTCGCCCAGGCGGTAGTGCTTGCCGGTGGTGGCATCGGTGAGCGCAATGGTGCGCCGCACCGCGTCGGCCAGGTTGCGCTGTCCGTCGAGCAGGTTGCGCCAGGTGGGGGCGAGCGAATCCTCGAAGTCGGCCATGAACACCTGCGCCCCCGAATTCAGCGCATTGATGATCATCTTGCGGTCGACGGGACCAGTGATTTCGACGCGGCGGTCCTGCAGGTCTGCCGGCACTCGGGCGACGCGCCAGTCGCCCGCGCGCACCGCCTGCGTCGCCGCGAGGAAGGCGGGCTTCTCGCCGCGGTCGAGCCGCGTCTGCCGCTCGGCCCTGGCCGCGAGCAGGCGGTGGCGCTCGGGCCCGAAGCGACGCTCCAACCCGCCGACGAAGGCGAGCGCACCCGGCGTCAGAATTGTGAGGTCATCGCCGGCGAGCCGGGCGCGACACTCGACATGGGCCGGGAGGACGAGGCCGGCGGGGTGGTCAACGGACATGCAGCGCTCCGGAAGGCGGGGGACAGGCAGCCGGCGGCGCAGCCGCCGCCTCGCCGCCGTCCAATAGATCAACCACGAGCGAATCGCCAGCGCTGCTTGGGACTACTCGACGCGCCGGTGGGGCCGAACGCGAAGGACGCGCCGTTCGCTCCGCTTGCGGGCCCTAGGCCGGTGGATACACGCAGGCGAAGCGTTCGACGATCACCGGCATGTCGGCGACGACTTTCTTGCCGAGCGGCGCCAGCAGGTCGTTCCAATACTTGGTGTGGATGCCCTGCCAGACCTTGAGGTCGCGCACGCTGGGGCCGTCGAGCGCGGTGTGGCTGGCGTCGATCTCGCCGAAGGTGAGCAACGTTAGTTGCCGGGTTTGCAGCAGCGCGCGGGGTTCGCCGTCGTAGGTGTGGAAGACGACCCACTCGCCGATGTCGGGCTTGGTGCTTGGATGGGCGGCGTGCAGCCACGGCACCGAGAAGGTGCCGGTCTTGTCGCGCGCCAGGATGTGGGTGCAGATCGACAGCGAGGTTTCCTGGCTCCAGCCGATGCAGCGCATTCGCGGCGTGTCCGTAATCGTCGCGCCTGACAGCGCGGCCCGGGCCTTGGCGAGAAAACTCTTGAGGGCAGCAGCGCTGGGCTGGGTGGCGGGCATGGGCGGTTCCTGCTGAGGTACGGAATGGTCCGGAAAGCCCGGGCCAGATCGTCAGCTTGGCGCGATTTGGCGGCGCGGGCAACCGCCCGATGCGCCCGGTTGACGCCCGTTCCGGCGTGTGGTGCTGACGCCGGGCTCGCTGCCGCGCTGAACGCGCCGCCGCGAGACTCGGGCGCACCGGTGCGCTAGGCTCGGCGGCGGAATACTTCCGTGCCGCCCCTTGCCGTGGAGCCTGCGCCATGCCGGTGCCGTCTTATCGCCACCTCGATACCACCACCATGCCGGTCGTCGAGACCGCGATGAATCCCGGCGCCGGCCAGCAACTGCTGTGGAAGGACGACCAAACCGGCGCGACCGTCGCGCTCAACTATGGCCCCGCCGGATTCACCGCCAAGCGCGTCGCCCATTTTGCCAACGGACCGGACCGCCACTACCACGACACCGTCAACGAGCGGCATTACATCCTAGGCGGCGACTATCCGATCTGGCACTACGCCCATCCCGACGCACCCGCCCGCTTGACCGTCCTGCGCCGCCACACCTTTCTCGAAAATTCGCCGCGCACGCTGCACGGCGGCCAGCCGGACTCGCGGCCGTCGATCGCGACCGCGATGCTGGTGTGGAACAACGGCGGCGGCACCAGCATCTTCGACCCAGCGGCCCGGCACGAGACGCGCGAGGTTCCCTTCGACGGCAGCTTTCGTCCCAACCATGGCTGGGCCGTGCCGCGCATCATCGTCTCGGGCGAGGCGCCGTGGCAGCCGCATCTGGCAATGGCGCAATGGAAGATCAGGCCGCTCGCTCCGGCCGACGTGCGCCAGCCGCCGGTCGCCCAGGTGAGCCTGCCGCCGGATGCGATGGCCCCCGGCCAGGTCGCCGCAATCAAGGGGGCCGAGCGGCGCTGGCTGTTCATGCTCTCGGGCGATCTGTCGGTAGCGATGATCGCGGCCGGCGCCACGACGGCGATCGCCTTGCGGGAGGGTCATTTCCTGTCGTGGGACGCGGGCGCCACGCTCAGCTACGGCGCCGGCACGATCAGCCAGGGCGGCGCCGTCGTCCTCTGCATCGGCCACGACTTGGCCGCAGCGACCGAATGAGGGTGGAGCGCTGACAGCGATTCAGTTCCCTGGTCGGGGACGGACCGCTAAAGGGTCAAATGCAAAAATTGGTGAGCCTGCCGGGGATCGAACCCTGGACCTATTGATTAAAAGTCAAGTGGTAACGGAGCGACATGAAGTAGGCTGCACCCAGGGTTGGGATGAATTATCCCCAAGATTCTGCCGTTGTTTGTCTCGCCCGCGCTCTTGACGTTTCGGGCTGGTGAGGGAAAAACGCTACCCATACAAACTCTGAGTAGCGGCTGGGTAGCAGCGGGCCGTCGAAAGGGTTGGAGGCCCAGCATGCGTTTCACCGACCGGACGGTGGCCGCCCTGAGACCAAAAACCGAGCGATACGAGGCGTGGGAGGGGTCACCGGTCTAGGCGTGCGTGACGGACACCACCAATCCCGATCGTTCAGCACTTGGCCATGATGTCGTTGATGTCGGCGACCTCGCCTATCCCGCGCAACGCCTTG
>SHVP01000063.1 GCA_009694165.1 Alphaproteobacteria bacterium | reverse complement strand
CGTCGACGCTTTGCCGGGCGGTGTAGCGGTAGGGCAACGACACCGTGTGCACGCGACCCGGCCCCAGCGCGTCGACGGCTACTGCCGCAGTCAGCGCCGAATCGATGCCGCCCGACAAGCCGATGATGACGCTGGGAAACCGGTTCTTGCCGACATAGTCGCGCAGGCCCACCACCATCGCCCGGTAGATCGCTTCGATCCGCTCGGGCGGGCGCATGATCCGGCCTTCGGCGCAGCGCCATTCGTCGTTGCCCTGTCGTTCCCACTCGGTCGTCACGACGGCACGCTCCCACGCCGGCACCAGGACCGCCCCGGTACGATCGGCATTGAGGACGAAAGACGAACCATCGAATACGAGTTCGTCCTGGCCGCCCACCTGGTTGACGTAGACCAGCGGCAGCGTCGTCTCCATGACGCGCTCGCGCGCCAACTCTTCGCGCTTGCGGTGCTTGTCGACATCGAAGGGCGAGCCGTTAATGACGAGCAGGAGTTCGGCGCCAGTTTCGCTCAGGCACTCGGCGACGTCGGCCGTCCACATGTCCTCGCAGACGATGAGGCCAATCCGGATGCCGCGGAAATCAACCGGGCCAGGCAGCGGCCCGGACGCAAAGATGCGTTTCTCGTCGAAGACGCCGTAGTTCGGCAGATCGTGTTTGAAACGCTTGCCCTTGATCGCGCCGTCGTCGAGCAGGAGAGCGGCGTTGTAGAGCTTGCCCTCGTCGCGCCACGGTGCTCCGACGATCATCGCCGGGCCGCCATCGGCCGTTTCGGCTGCCAGGGCGCCGACCGCGGCATCGACCTCGTCGAGAAAGGCGCGGCGCAGCACGAGGTCCTCGGGCGGATAGCCGGTGATGACCAGCTCGGAGGCGACCATGAGATCGGCGTTGTCGCGGCGGGCGTCCGCCCGCGCCGCGCGCAGCAGGGCAATGTTGCCGGCGATGTCGCCGACCGTCGGGTTGAGTTGCGCGAGGGCGAGCCGGAGCTTGTTCATGGCATCGATGTCCACAGCGTCGCCGCGCCCGCAATCGGACCGGTCAGGGGCGGTTCCGGTTGAGCCCCGGACCGCTCCTCCTATAATCGAGCCCCCCGTGCGAAACAACGCCGGATCTGAGCTCCCGAAAGGTCGCGCCCGATGGTCGAGATGAACCGCCGCATTGTGCTTGCCGGCCACCCGGAGGGCACCCCGAGCGAGAGCCATTTGCGCCTCGAGGAAGCGCCGGTTCCCTCGCCCGCAGCAGGGCAGTTCCTGGTCCGCAACCACTACCTGTCGCTCGATCCCTACCAGCGCGGCCGTATGAGCAAGTCCTGGCGCTATGGCCGCGGCCTCGGCATCGGCGACGTGATGATCGGTGGCACCGTGGGCGAGGTTGTCGCATCGCGGCACCCAGGCTACGCGGTGGGCGACTGGATCGAAGGGCTATTCGGCTGGCAGGAATATGCGCTGCACGACGGCCAGGGCGAACGGGCCAATTACGGCCTCGGTCTTACCCGCATCGACAAGCGCCGCGGCCCGATGTCGACAGCGCTCGGCATCCTCGGCATGCCGGGCGAGACCGCCTATTGGTCGATCACCGACGTGGCGCGCCCCCAACCGGGCGACACCGTGGTCGTCTCGGGCGCTGCCGGCGCCGTCGGCTCGATTGCCGGCCAGATCGCCAAGCTGTGCGGCGCCCGCGTCGTCGGCCTGACCGGGTCGGACGACAAGGTCCGCTATCTCACCGGCGAGCTCGGCTTCGACGTCGGCATCAACTACAAGACGACGCCGAACCTGCTGACGGCGCTACGCCTCGCCTGCCCCGATCGGATCGACGTCTATTACGACAATGTGGGCAGCACCATCGCCGACACCATGTTTCGCTGGCTCAACCGCCGGGCCCGCGTCGTCATCGTCGGCCGCATCGCCCAATACAACGATACAAAGGTACGGCTGATGCCGGACGTCTTCTCGCAGATCATGCTGGCGCGAGCGACCGTGACCGGCTTCGTCGTCTACGACTACGACCACCGCACAGAGGAGGCGCGCGGCAAGCTGGCCGCGTTCGTCAACAGCGGCCGTCTCCGCTACCATGAGACGATCGCCGAGGGCATCGAGAGCGCACCCGCGGCGTTCCTGTCGATGTTGAACGGCGGCAACCTCGGCAAGCAGCTCGTGCGCCTCTATCCGCGCCTGCCCTAGCGAGAACCCGATGTCGTTGCCCAATATCAATCGCCAAGTCGTCCTCGCCGCGCGCCCGCAGGGCATGCCAGCCGAACGTGATTTCCGCGTCAAGGAGTCGCCGATTCCGGAACCGGGCCCGGGCGAATTGCTGGTGCGAGCGCATTATCTGTCGGCCGACCCGTTCCAGCGCATGCGCTTCGAGGCCGCGTCGAACTACGGCAAGGTGCTTCAGATCGGCGACGTCATCAAAGGCCGCCTTGTCGGCGAGGTCGTGCGTTCGAACAACCCGCGGTACAGAGTGGGCGAGTTCGTCGAAGGCATGCTGGGCTGGCAGGAATACGCGATCTCGGACGGCTCGACCGCGCGTGCCGAATACGCTCCCGGCATTGTCAAGGTCGATCCCACCATCGCGCCGATCTCGACCTCGCTCGGCATCCTCGGGTTTCCCGGCGTCACCGCCTATTTCGCGCTGTTCGACATGGCCGGGCCGAAGCCCGGCGAGACGGTGGTCGTGACCTCGGCCGCCGGCGCCGTCGGCTCGCTCGCCGGTCAACTGGCGAAGATCCAAGGCTGCCGCGTCGTCGGCGTCGCCGGTAGCGACGCAAAGGTCGATTGGATCACCCGCGACCTCGGCTTCGACGTCGGCATCAACTACAAGACGACGCCCGACCTACTGGCCGCCATCCGCACCGCCTGTCCCGAGCGGGTCAACGTGTTCTTCGACAATACCGGCGGCACCATCGCCGACAGCGTGCTGCCGCATCTGGCCAAGAATGCCCGCGTCGTCGTCGTCGGCAACATCGCGCAGAACAACCGGGTCGAGAAGGAAAAGCGGCTCGACCCCAACTCCTACATCATGAGCGCGCGGGCGACGATGCGTGGCTTCATCGTCTACGACTACGAGCACCGCGCCGACGAGGCACGGGGCGCTATCGCCCGCTGGCTCAAGTTGGACCGGATCAAGTTCCGCGAGACCATCAGCGAGGGCATCGAAACGGCGCCGCGCGCCTTCATCTCGATGCTGCATGGCGGCAATATCGGCAAACAACTGATCCGCCTGGTGCGCTGAACGCCGGTGGTTCTAGCGATCTGCATGCGTCGCGGCCCTTCCCCGGGACGAGACCGTCTCCGGGGCGAGCGCCTTACTCGGCGGCGGCGGCCTTGTGGCTGGGGTTGGCGAGGCGGCGGCGTTTCAGCATGTCGGCCACCACGAAGGCGAGCTCCAGCGCCTGCGAGGCGTTGAGGCGCGGATCGCAGTGGGTGTGGTAGCGGTCGGCTAGATCCTGTTCGGTGATTTCCTGGGCGCCGCCCAGGCACTCGGTGACGTCCTTGCCGGTCATCTCGAAATGGACGCCGCCGGCATAGGTGCCCTCGGCCTCGTGCACGGCGAAGAAGCGCCGCGTCTCGAGGAGAATCTGGTCGACGCGGCGCGTCTTGTAGCCGGTCGAGGCCTTGATGGTGTTGCCGTGCATCGGATCGCACGACCACACGACATGGCGGCCTTCGCGCTTCACCGCCCGCACCAGGGGCGGCAACTTTGCCTCGACGTGATCGACGCCCATGCGGCAGATCACGGTGAGGCGCCCCGGCGCGTTGGCCGGGTTGAGCGTGTCGAGCAGGCGCAGCAGGTCGGCGGGCGCGAGCGACGGCCCGGCCTTGAAGGCAAGCGGGTTGGCGACACCGCGCAGGAACTCGACATGGGCACCGTCGAGCTGGCGAGTGCGATCGCCGATCCACAGAAGATGCGCCGAAGTGTCGTACCAGTCGCCCGAGGTCGAATCGACGCGCGTCATCGCCTGCTCGTAGCCGAGGTGGAGCGCCTCGTGCGAGGTGTAGAAATCCGTCTCGCGCAGCACCGGCGTCGTCTCGGCGGTAAGACCGCAGGCCTCCATGAAGTCGAGCGATTCGGTGATGCGGCCGGCAAGCTCGCGATAGCGCTCGCCCTGCGGGCTGTTCTCGACGAAGCCGAGGTTCCAATTATGGACGCGGCGCAACGCCGAGTAGCCGCCATGCGAGAAGGCGCGAATGAGGTTGAGGGTCGCCGCCGCCTGGGCATAGGACTGCATCATCCGCTGCGGATCGGGCGTGCGGGCTTCGACCGTGAACTCGATGGCGTTGATGTTGTCGCCGCGGTAGCTCGGCAGCTCGACGCCGTTCTTCTTTTCGGTGGGTTCGCTGCGCGGCTTGGCGAACTGCCCGGCCATGCGGCCCAGCTTCACCACCGGTGAAGAACCGGCAAAGGTCAGCACCACCGCCATCTGCAGCAACACGCGGAACGTGTCGCGGATGTTGTCGGGGTGGAACTCCGCGAAGCTCTCGGCGCAGTCGCCGCCCTGCAACAGGAAGGCGTTACCGGCGGCCACGTCGGCCAGCGCCCGCTGGAGGCTGCGGGCCTCGCCGGCGAAGACGAGCGGCGGATAGGACCGCAGCTTGGTCTCGACCGCGGCAAGCGCCGCCGGGTCGGGGTAGACCGCCTGCTGCTGGATGGGAAGTCCCCGCCAGCTCTCGGGCGCCCATTTCTTGGCCATGACACGTCTTTCTCGGTGCGAAGGGGCGCCTTATACGCCCGGCGGCCGAGGTTTTCCAGCCTCGGCCGGGACGCCCCCAATCCCGACACCTGGGGGCCGGCTCGATTCGGTCCGCCCGCGGCGCGGCTACTCGGCCGCTTTGGCTGCCGCCGGGACGTATTTGTCCCGCATGGTCACGAATTCCTCGGCCGAGGTCGGGTGAATGCCGATGGTGGCATCGAGGTCGAGCTTGGTCGCGCCCATCTTTACCGCCACCGCCAGGCCCTGGATGATCTCGCCCGCCTCGGGCCCGACCATGTGGAGGCCGAGCACCCGCTGCGTCTGGCCGTCGACGACGATTTTCATCATCGTCTTCTCGTCGCGGCCGGTGAGCGTGTGCTTGAGCGGCTTGAACGACGTCTTGTAGATGTCGACCACCGGGTGCCGTTGCCGCGCCGCCGCCTCGCTGAGGCCGACCGAGGCGACGTTCGGCTGGCTGAACACGGCCGAGGGCACGTCGGCATGGTCCATCTTGCGCGGCACCTTGCCGAACACCGTCTGTGCGAAGGCAAGGCCCTCGTTGAGCGCGACGGGGGTCAGATTGATGCGATCGGTGACGTCGCCGACCGCATAGATGTTCTCGACATTGGTGCGCGACCAGGCGTCGACGATGACCGCGCCCTTGTCGTTGACCGCGACGCCCGCCTTGGTGAGATCGAGCCGTTTGGTGTTGGGCGCCCGGCCGGTGGCATAGAGGACCGCATCGGTCTCGATGACGCCCTTGCCGCCGGCGAGTGTCGCCCGCAACCGCGCGCCATGGCGCTCGATCCGCTCGATGTCGGTGCGCACGCGGATATCGATCCCCTTCTTGCCCATTTCGGCGGCCAGCGTCGTGCGCACGTCGTCGTCGAAGCCGCGCAGAATCTGCTCACCACGATAGAGTTGCACCACCTGGCTGCCGAGCCCGTTGAAGATGCCGGCGAACTCGACCGCGATGTAGCCGCCGCCGACCACGACCAGGTGCTTGGGCTGCGCCGGCAAGTGCAACGCCTCGTTCGAGGTGATCGCCAGGTCGGCGCCGGGGAAATCGGGTTTCACCGGCCAGCCGCCGGTGGCGATCAGAACGACGTCGGCGCTCACCCGCTTGCCGCCGATGTCGATGGTATGGGCATCGATGAAGCGGGCGCTGCCCTCGAACAACTTGGCCCCGGCATTGGCCAGAAGCCGCAGATAGATACCGTTGAGGCGGTCGATCTCCTTGTCTTTGTTGGCGATCAGCTTCGGCCAACTGAAGGCACGCGGCCCCACCGACCAGCCATAGGCCTCGGCATCCTCGAAGTCCTCGTGGAAGTGCGACGCATAGACGAGGAGCTTCTTGGGAATGCAGCCGCGAATGACGCAGGTGCCGCCGACCCGGCTTTCTTCGGCCGCCGCCACCCGCGCCCCGTAACCGGCGGCGACGCGCGCCGCGCGCACGCCGCCCGAGCCGGCGCCAAGGATGAATAGGTCGTAGTCGTAACGCGCCATGTCAGGCCCCGATGCCGCCCATGCAGAGATATTTGACCTCGAGGTACTCCTCGATGCCGTACTTCGATCCTTCGCGGCCGAGACCCGATTCCTTGATGCCGCCGAAGGGCGCCACCTCGGTCGAGATGAGTCCCTCGTTGATGCCGACCATGCCGTATTCGAGCCCCTCGGCCACGCGCCACACCCTGCCGATGTCGCGGCTGTAGAAATACGAGGCGAGGCCGAACTCGGTGTCGTTTGCCATCTGCATCGCCTCTTCCTCGGTCTTGAAGCGGAAGAGCGGCGCTACCGGCCCGAAGGTCTCCTCGCGCGCCACCGCCATCGCAGGCGTGACGCCGGTAATCACCGTGGGCTCGAAGAACGAGCCGCCGAGCGCGTGGCGACGCCCGCCGACCATGACCTTGGCGCCTTTGCGGACTGCATCGTTGATGTGTTCCTCGACCTTTTCGACCGCCACCATGTCGATCAGGGGCCCCTGATCAGTCTCGCCCTTGAGGCCATCGCCGACGCGCATCTTGCCGACCGCGGCCGCCAGCTTCTTGGCGAACTCGTCATAGACCTTGTCTTGGACCAGAAACCGGTTCGAGCAGACGCAGGTCTGGCCGCTGTTGCGGAACTTGGAGGCAACAGCGCCCTTGACCGCCTCGTCGATGTCGGCGTCCTCGAACACGATGAACGGCGCATTGCCGCCGAGCTCGAGCGATAGCTTTTTCATCGTGCCGGCGCATTGCTCCATCAGCTTCTTACCGATCTCGGTCGAGCCGGTGAAGGACAGTTTGCGCACGATCGGGTTGGTGCACATCTCGTCGCCGATCTTCTTGGCCGATCCGGTGACGATCGACAGCACGCCCTTGGGGACGCCGGCGCGCTCGGCGAGATCGACCAGCGCCAGGGCGGTGAACGGCGTTTGCGACGCGGGTTTCACCACCATGGTGCAGCCGGCGGCCAGCGCGGCGCCGGCCTTGCGCGTGATCATCGCCGCCGGGAAATTCCACGGCGTGATCGCCACCGTGACACCGACCGGTTCTTTGATGACGACGATGCGGCGCCCGGCGAGGTTCTGCGGGATGGTGTCGCCATAGATACGCTTCGCCTCTTCGCCGAACCACTCGATGAACCCGGCAGCGTAGGACACCTCGCCCTTGGCCTCGGCGAGCGGCTTGCCTTGCTCGGCCGTCATGATGACGGCGAGATCGTCCTGGTGCTGCATCATCAGCTCGTACCAGCGGCGCAGGATGGCGGCGCGTTCCTTGCCGGTCTTCTTGCGCCAGGCTGGCAGGGCACGGTTGGCCGCCTCGATGGCGCGCCGGGTCTCGGCCGCGCCCATGTCGGGAATGGTGCCGAGCGTGTCGTTGGTCGCCGGATTGTTGACCGACTTGGCGCCACGGCCGTCGGCATCGACCCACAGGCCGTCGATGTAGCACTGCTGGCGGAACAGGCGGGCGTCCTTGAGCTTCATGGCAACCTCGGAAATGACCAGAAAAACGCTGGAGGGCCGCACTATAGCGTGTCGCCCTGAGGCCGGGACAGCCGCCGAAGCCCCTACTATTCGACGGTTACCGACTTGGCCAGGTTGCGTGGCTGGTCGACGTCGGTGCCCTTGGCCACGGCGGCGTGATAGGCCAGCAGCTGAACGGGGACCGTGTAGAGGATAGGCGCCACGAACGGGTCGACCGCCGGGAGTTCGATCGCTGTCCACACCTGATCGCCGGCGGCGGCGATCCCTTGCTGGTCGGCGAACAGCACGACCCGGCCGCCGCGGGCCATCGCCTCGTGCATGTTGGAGATCGTTTTCGCAAACAGATCGTCCGACGGCGCCAGCACGATGACCGGCACCGACTCGTCGATCAGGGCGATCGGGCCGTGCTTCAGTTCGCCGGACGCGAAGCCCTCGGCATGAATGTAAGAGATCTCCTTGAGCTTCAATGCCCCTTCGAGGGCGATCGGATAGGACGTGCCGCGGCCGATATAGAGCGCGTCGCGGGCGGTTGCCACCTCGGCGGCGAGATGCCTGATGGCGGCATCGTGATGGAGAACGTCGACGACCCGGGCCGGCACCTCGGCAATGGCGCCCGACAGCCGCGCTTCGAGCTCGCGGTCGATGGCGCCGCGCGCTCGCCCGACCGCGATGGTCAAGGCTGCCAAGGCGACGAGCTGGCAGGTAAACGACTTGGTCGAGGCGACGCCGATCTCGGGACCAGCCTTGGTCCGCATGACGCGGTCGCTCTCGCGCGCCATCGTGCTTTCCATCACGTTGACGAGCGACACGACGCGCTGGTCGCATTGCTTGGCCAGGCGCAGCGCCGCCAGCGTGTCAGCGGTCTCGCCCGACTGCGAGATGAACAGCGCGAGGCCACCCTTCGGCATGGGCGCGCCGCGATAGCGAAACTCGGAGCCGATGTCGATCTCGACCGGAATGCGGGCATAGCGCTCGAGCCAGAACTTGCCGACCATGGCGGCGAAATAGGATGTGCCGCAGGCGACGATGGTGATCTTGGGGACGGCGGCCACGTCGAAATCGAGCGCCGGAATCTGGATCGAGCGCGTCGCCGGATTGAAATAGGAGTTGAGCGTCTCGCCGATCGCGGTCGGCTGCTCGTAGATTTCCTTGAGCATGTAGTGGCGGTGGTTGCCCTTGCCGATCATCGCCCCCGAGATCGCCACCGACTTGACCGTGCGCTCGACGACACGGTCGGTCTCGTCGCGGACGATAGCGCCCGCCCGCGTCATCTCGACCCAGTCGCCGTCCTCGAGGTAGCTGATGCGGCTGGTCATCGGCGCCAGCGCCAGGGCGTCGGAGCCAAGAAACATCTCGCCCTCGCCCCAGCCGACGGCGAGCGGGCTGCCGCGGCGGGCGCCGATCATCAGGTCGTGCTGGCCGGCAAAAATGATGGCGAGGGCGAAAGCGCCTTCGAGCCGCTTGAGCGACGCCGCCACCGCCGCAGCCGGCGACAGCCCGGTGCCGAGATAGTGGGTGATCAGATGGACGACCGCCTCGGAATCGGTCTCGCTTTCGAAATTATGCCCAGCCGCCACCAGTTCGTCGCGTAAGGCGCGAAAGTTCTCGATGATGCCGTTGTGGACGGCCGCCACCTTGGTGGTGGCATGCGGATGGGCGTTGATCTCGTTGGGAACGCCGTGGGTGGCCCAGCGCGTGTGGCCGATGCCGGTCAGACCCGACAGCGGTTGCACCGCCAGCAGCCGCTCGAGATTGTCGAGTTTCCCCTCGGCGCGGCGGCGGCCGAGCTCGCCGTTGACGACGGTGGCGATGCCGGCCGAATCGTAGCCGCGATATTCGAGACGGCGCAACGCAGCGACGAGGCGCGGCGCGACCGCCGAGGTGCCGAGGAGGCCGATGATCCCGCACATGTCAGCGTCCCTTCGCCGGAGTTTTTCTGGCTTCGCGATCGCGCTTGGCAACGGCCCAGCCCAGCACGTTCTTCTGTTCGACGCGCGTCACCACCAACGCGTCGGCCGGTACGTCGTCGGTGACGACGCTGCCGGCGCCGACGACGGCGCCAGCGCCGATGACAACCGGGGCCACTAGTACCGCGTTCGAACCGATCGAGGCGCCAGCGCCGATATCGGTGTGCGACTTGCGGTAGCCGTCGTAGTTGGCGGTGATCGTCCCGGCACCGACATTGGCCTTGGCGCCGACACGCGCGTCGCCGACATAGGTGAGGTGATTGATTTTGGCCCCGGTTTCGACCACGGCATTCTTGATCTCAACAAAGTTTCCGATATGGGCGTCGACGCCGATGGTGGTCCCCGGCCGCAGCCGGGCGAACGGCCCGATGACCGCGCCGCGCCCGATATGGGCGCCCTCGAGATAACTGTGAGCGCGGATGCTGACGCCGTCCTCGACGGTGACGCCGCTGCCGAACACGACATAGGGCTCGATCGTCACGTCACGGCCGAGCTTGGTGTCGACTTGCAGCCAGACGGTGTCGGGTGCCACCAGAGTGGCGCCGTTGGCCATTGCCGCCCCGCGCAGCCGGCGCTGGACGATCGCTTCAGCCTGCGCCAGATCGGCGCGCGAATCGACGCCGGTGAGTTCGTCGGCCGCCGCCTCGACCACCGCGCAGCGGCCGCCCTCGGCGCGGGCGATGGCGACGAGATCGGTCAGGTAGTACTCGTTCTTGGCGTTGCGGTTGTCGAGGCGGGCGAGCCAGCCGAACAGCCGCGCGCCGTCGATCGCCATGACGCCGGAATTGCACAGTCTGATCCGCTTCTCCTCGGCGCTGGCGTCCCAATACTCGACGATGCGGTCGAGACTGCCGGCGGTGTCGAGGACCAGACGCCCGTATTGCGCTGGATCGGTGGGACGAAAACCAAGCACAACCAGGCCCGGCGGATTGGCCCCCTGGCGCGCCGCCAGAAGCCGGGCGAGCGTTTCGCGCGTCACCAGCGGGTCGGCACCGAACAGCACCAGCACCGTCCCGTCGAAGGGGGCGATGGCGGCGCCGGCGCAACGCGCCGCATCGCCGGTGCCGAGCGGCGGATCCTGGACGACGGTGGTGGCCGGCGCCACCGCCGCGGCCACCGCCTCGGCGCCGGGCGCGACGACAACGACGATCTTGGCCGGCGACAGGCTCCGCACCGTGTCGAGCAGATGGACGATCAGGGGTCGGCCGGCGATCGGGTGCAGGACCTTGGGCAGGTCCGACTTCATCCGGCTGCCCTTGCCAGCGGCCAGCACGATGGCGGCAAAGTCGGTTTTGGACATCGGGCCTAGCTTATCTATTGTGGATCAAAGGACCTCGTGCGGGGCCGGGTGCCACGGTGGCGGACCTTGCCACGGCGGAACCAGGGGACCAAGTAACGAAGTCTTACCAGTCTTTTCCTCGCAATTTCGAGTGCCATGACGCCGCGCCGCCACATCATCATCTTCGACCTCGACGGAACGCTGGTCGACACAGCGCCCGACATCGCCGCGGCGCTTAATGTCGCGACCGCGGCGTTCGGCCTGGCGCCGCAATCGGTCGCCGCCGTGCGCCCGCTGATCGGCGCCGGGTCCCGCCGCCTCGTCGAGCGCGCGTTCGTGACGGCCGGCCATGCCGCCGGCGACGCCGACCACGAGGCCGCGCTCAAGACGTTCCTCGTCCACTATCGGGCCCACCTCGCCGATGCCTCGCTGCCTTTCCCCGGCACCGTCGAGGCGCTCAACCGGCTGCGCGCACAGGGCTGCGTCCTCGGCGTGTGCACCAACAAGTTCTACGACTACAGCGTGGCGCTGCTCGAGCAACTTGGGCTCGCAGCCTATTTCGGCTGCGTCGCCGGCGGCGACTCGTTCGCCGTACGCAAACCCGATGGCCGCCATATCACCGGCGTGATCGACGCGCTCGGCGGACAAGCGGCGCAGGCGATCATGGTGGGCGACTCGGCCACCGACGTAGCGGCGGCGCGCGACGCCGGCGTGCCGGTCATCGCCGTCTCCTACGGCTACACCGCGACGCCGGCGCATGAACTGGGCGCCGACCTAGTGGTCGACGACGCACGCACGCTGCCCGGCGCCATCGCCGCCCTGGCCAGCCACGCTTGACTAGACTTTCCGATCGCCCCTATATCGCGGCGGACGGGCGCGTAGCTCAGCGGTAGAGCACTACGTTCACATCGTAGGGGTCACAGGTTCGATCCCTGTCGCGCCCACCATCACATTGAGAGCGTCGTCGCGGCAGGATGCCGCCTCCGGCCCAACTACGACTTAGCGCCGGCGGCCTGAACCTTGGCCCAGGTGTCGCGCAGCCCGAGCGTCCGGTTAAATACCGGTTGGGCGGGCGTAGCGTCGGCATCGAGACAGAAATAACCGAGCCGCTCAAACTGCACCGCCTCGCCCGCGGCAAGCGCGGCCAACGACGGCTCGAGCCGGCAATCGGTCAGCACCTCGCGCGACTCGGCGCTGAGATCGGCGAACAGGTCGCCGTTGGCGCCGGGATCGGGCCGCATGAACAGCGAGTTGTAAAGCCGGACCTCCGCCGCCAGGGCGTGGCGGGCCGACACCCAGTGCAGCGTCGCCTGCACCTTGCGGCCGTCGGGGGCGTTGCCGCCGCGGGTCGCCGGATCGTAGGTGCAGCGGAGTTCGACCACCTCGCCGGCCGCGTTCTTGACCACCTCGCGACAGGTGACGAAATAGGCCGAGCGCAGCCGCACCTCGCGGCCGGGCGCGAGACGAAAGAACTTCTTCGGCGGGTTCTCCATGAAGTCGTCGCGCTCGATGAAGAGTTCGCGGCCAAACGGCACGCGCCGCGTGCCGGCACTCGCGTCCTCGGGATGGTTCATCGCCTCGAGTTCCTCGCCGGCGCCGTCGGGATAGTTCTCGATCACCAGCTTGAGCGGCCGCAGCACCGCCATCCGGCGTGGCGCCGACTTGTTCAGGTGTTCGCGGATGGCGTGGTCGAGCATTGCCACGTCGACGACGCTGTTGGCGCGCGCCATGCCGATGCTACGGACGAAGTCGCGAATCGCCGCCGGCGGCACGCCGCGGCGGCGGAGCCCGGCGAGCGTCGGCATGCGCGGATCGTCCCAGCCGCCGACATGCCCCTGGCGCACCAGTTCGGTCAACACGCGCTTGGACAGCACCGCGTAGGTGAGGTTGAGGCGCGCGTACTCGTACTGGCGCGGGCGTGCCGGCACCGGCAAGTTGTCGATGAACCAATCATAGAGCGGCCGGTGGTCCTCGAACTCGAGCGTGCACAGCGAATGGGTGATGTGCTCGATGGCGTCCGACTGGCCGTGCGCGAAGTCGTAGGTCGGATAGACACACCAGGCGTCGCCGGTGCGCGGGTGGGCGGCACGCAGGATGCGATAGAGCACTGGATCGCGCAGGTTCATGTTGCCGGCCGCCATGTCGATCTTGGCGCGGAGAACGCGGGTGCCGTCGGCAAACTCGCCTGCGCGCATGCGGCGAAAGAGGTCGAGATTCTCGTTCACCGGGCGGTCGCGGTAGGGACTGTTGCGGCCGGCCTCGGTGAGCGTGCCGCGCATCGCCCGCATCGCCTCGACTGGGGTGTCGTCGACATAGGCCTTGCCGTCGCCAACCAGGTGCTCAGCCCACTGGTACAGCTGCTCGAAATAATCCGAGGCATGGTGGAGGTGCGGGCCCCAGTCGAAGCCGAGCCAGCGCACGTCGCGCTGCATGGCATCGATGTATTCCTGCTCTTCCTTGGCCGGGTTGGTGTCGTCGAAGCGGAGGTGGCAACGCCCGCCGAATTCGGCGGCGACGCCGAAATTGAGACAGATCGCCTTGGCATGCCCGATGTGCAGGTAACCGTTGGGCTCGGGCGGAAAGCGCGTCACCACGCCGGTACAGCGCTTGGCCTCCAGGTCTGCCTGGATGATATCGCGGATGAAGTCACGCCCCGCCGGACGGTCTGCCGTGTCACTCGTCATGTCCTGCCCATCCTCGTCGCCCGCGCTTCGTGCCCCACGCGACCGCGGCGCCCGGCGCGTACTAGCACAGGCGGCCGCAGCGGTCGACCGTTCGCGGCCGACGGCAGCCACGGCATGACGGGAGCGCCGCCGCCTCGGCCTCGATGAGATTCGGGGGTGTCGCGTCGCCGATGCGGAGGGCGTTGACGGCGCCGCGGCGGACGCCCGTCACTCGTCCGGGTCGTCCGCGGGACGGGATCCGGTGGGCGTGGCGCCGCCAAGACGTTCGAGCGACGTGCCGGAGACATAGACCCCGCT
>SHVP01000004.1 GCA_009694165.1 Alphaproteobacteria bacterium | reverse complement strand
GGTGCAGCGTGCCGGCGATCGGGTACGCCTGACGGTGTAGCTCTTGGAGTCGGGACGAGAGGCGCCGATGATGATGAAGCCCTTCGACCGCGGCATCAACGAGCTGCAAGCCATTCGCACCGAGCTGGTGCGGAACCTGGCGACGGTTCTGGGCGTGGCTCTGTCGCCCGACGAACAGGAATTGATGCGGCGGTTCGATACGCGTAAGGCGGATGCGTACGATCTCCTGCTGCGCGGGCGTCATGGATTGATGGCGGGCAGTCGCGACGGGCTCGACGCCGCGGTCAAGGCATTCAGCAAGGAGATCGAGGTCGATCCGCAGTTCGCGCTGGCCTACGAGGGCCTAGCGGTCGCCCATTTGCGTATCGCCGATTCGCCGCCGCCGCTCGGTGGACCGCTCGACATGCCGATGGCGGCCGCCCAGCAGGCTGTCGCCCGCGCAGTCGACCTCGATCCTAATTACGCCGATGGCCGTGCCCGCTTGGCCAGCATTCTGGCGTGGATGGGCCAGCCGGAAGACGCGCTGATCCATGCTCAGGCGGCTATCCGCCTCAACCCCAAGCCACCGGCCTGGTACATGTTCGGTCTCGGGCACGCCTATTGCTTGATGCACAATTATGAATCGGTAGCCAAGGCCTTCCAGTGTGGCTTGACGGCCAATCCCGAGTGGTTGCCGAATCGTTATTTCCTGGCAGCCAGCTATGCGCAGCCCGGCCTGCGCGACAAGGCGGTGTTCGAGCTGGCGCGCAGCGAGGTCCGGCCGTATCAGGCGAGCGTCGCCAAGGGGGAGTCGATGCCGTACAAGAACGGCGACGACCTCGTGCATTGGGTTGACGCGTTCAAGAAGGCGAGCGGGACCTAGAACGACCCGCGCAACCAGCCGAGCGTGGCCGTCGTTTCCCGGCTTGGCGAATACTCAGCTCCCACCCACCCGGCGTAGCCGCAGCGGTCGATCGCCGCGAACACCGCGGGAAAATCGATCTGCCCACTGCCCGGCTCGTGGCGACCGGGCACGTCGGCGAATTGAATGTGGCCGACGCGTCCGGCCAGCGCCGGCAAGGCGGCGATGACATCCTCCCCCATCATGGTCATGTGGTAGACGTCGTATTGCAGGGCGAGGTTGCGATGATCGGCCGCGTCCAAGGCCGCCAGTGCCTCGCGCGAGCGCGCGACCAGCGAGTCCGGTCGGTCGCGCGCGTTGACCGGTTCGATGACGACGGCGACGCCGTAAGGCTCGATGGCCTCGGCTGCATAGCGCAGGTTGGCTGCGAGACTGGTCAGGCAGGCGCCGCGCTCGACGCTCGTCGGCGGCCAGCCGGCCAGCACGTTGACGCAGCGCGGCCGCAGCGCCTCGATGTAGAGCTTGGCCTCGGCCACGGCGGCGCGAAAATGCCCTTCCCGTCCGGGCAACCCGGCGAGTCCCGGCCCGCCCGTCATGATGTCGCCGGCGGCGACGTTGAACAGGACGACCTCCACTCCGGCCTTGTCACGGGCGGCGAGCAGAAGATCGACCGGCGTATCGTAGGGAAATTGAAACTCGACCGCGGCAAACCCAGCGTCGCGCGCTGCCGCAAAGCGGTCGAGAAAGGCATGCTCGGCGAACAGCATGCTAATATTGGCAGAAAACCGAGGCATCGACGGTTGGAACTTCCCGGCTGCTGCGCGGCGCGTCAAGCGTTCTTTCCGGCGCGGAGTGGCTATGCTGGGCGCCACGATCCAGGCGCCAACAGGAGGCAGCGGTGACCGCTCCCGCACCATCAAACATTGGCTGGCCCGAGGACAAGGAAGCCGGCCCTGACCTGCTGGCCTGGTGGGTGACGCCGCCCGGCGTGCGGCGTGCCTTTGGCCGCTGCCGCTTCGGGCAAATGCACTATCGCGAGGTGAACCCCGCTGCCGCTGCGGGACGGGTCCCTCTGATCTGCTTGCACCAAAGTCCTGCCTCCGGCCGCCCCTGGGAGCAGTTTCTAGCGGCGATCGGGCGCGACCGGCGGGTCTTGGCTCCGGACACGCCCGGGTTCGGCGACTCCGATGCCCCGGCGGTGCCGCCCACCATCGCGGAATACGCCGCCGCGGTCGGCGAGTTGTTGGATGGGCTCGGTCTCGGGCAGGTTGACCTGATCGGCGACCATACGGGATCGAAAATCGCCGTCGAATTAGCGCAGCAGCGTCCGCATCAGATCCGCAAGGTCGTCTTGCATGCCGCGCCCATTTATGGAGCGGCGCAGGCGGCGGCGCAGCAGCGTCTGATCGTCACCAAGCGATCGGAGTCCTGGCAGCCGGAAAGCGGCGAGCACTGGCGGCGGCGTTGGCACGAACTGCGGCGACACTACGATGCCGATGCGCCGCTTGGCCTGATCGATCGCGACTTCGCCGAATCCTTACGCGCGCGCGAGCGGTCGTGGTTCGGCTATCACGCTGCCTATAGCTATCAGCACGCTGAGAACCTGCCCCAGCTCCAACAGCCGGTGCTTATTCTTTGTACCAACGACAGCCTGTGGGACGAGAGGCAAAAGGCGCGGGCCTTCGTGAAAAACGGCGAGGTCGTGTCGCTGCCGGACTGGCGGGTGGGATCGATCTCGCGCCGGGCGGATCAACTGGCTGCGATCGTCGGTAAATTTCTCGACCGCGATGCTGGCGCGCGATCGACTGCGACGCCCAAACCGTTGCCGCCCGCCCGCCCGTCCGTTGCCGCCCTTGCGGATCGAACGCCGTTTCGTCGATACGCCGAACGGCCAGATGCACGTGCGGGTGGCGGCCGGCGACGCCAGCGCGCCGCCGCTCCTGTGCTTTCACATGAGTCCGCGCTCCGGCCATTATTGCGAAGCGCTGATGGGCGAACTTGCCGGTCCGCGCGCCGTCTTCGCCGTCGACTCACCCGGCGATGGCGAATCCTACAAGCCGCTGCGCCGGCTCGATATTGCCGGCATTGCGGACGCCATGGTCGGCCTGATCGAGACGCTCGGATATGCCAAGGTCGACCTCCTCGGCGATCACACCGGCACCAAGACCGCGATCGAAACAACACGCAAAATTTCCCATCGCATCCGCCGAGTGGTCATGAACACCGCCGGCGTCTATTCGGCAGAGGAGCAACGGGGCTGGCAGGGACGCATGGGTTCGGTCGCCATCCATGCCGACGGCGGACACATCGCCCATCTGTGGGATCGCTATCAAACTCTCAATCGGGGAAAGTTGACGACCGATCAGATCACCTTTCGCTTCTTCGAGACCCTGCGCGCCGGCCCGTGCATGTGGTGGGGGCCGCGTGCCGCCAATCTTTACCCGTTGGGTGAGGTGCTCGGCGATGTCGAGCATGAGATCCTGCTCGTCTGCTCGGACCAGGACAGCGTGATCGAATCGACGGGGCGAGGGGCCAAGCTGCTGAAGAATGGCCGCTATGTCGAATTTGCCGGCCTCGGCAACGCGATGTTCGAATATCGGGTTAAGGACTGTGCGCCGACCATCGCCGCGTTTCTCGCCCGCTAATTGAGAATCGGCGACGCCGATGTCATTTCGCCGGACGGCCTTTGCTCGCTAAGATGCCGGCAACGGACTGATCGAAGTCCGCACGGGGAGGGGGAGGATGACGGATCACCAGCGCTGGTGGCGCCGACCGGCCACCATTCGGCGCGCCTACGCCGATGCTCGTTTCGGCCAAATCCACTATCGCATCGCCGAGCCGGCCAAGCCGCGAGCCGTGCCGCTGGTGTTTTTTCATCAAAGCCCGTCATCCGGCCGACCCTTCGAGGACTTGTTGGCGCGGCTGGGCACGGATCGCATCGCGATCGCGCCGGACACGCCGGGCTTCGGCGATTCCGATCCGCCGCTCGCGCCTCCTATGATCACCGACTATGCGGGGGCGATGGGCGATCTGCTCGATGCGCTGAAGTTGGGTCCGGTCGATCTCTTCGGCGACCACACGGGCGCCAAGGTGGCGGTCGAACTGGCGCAGCAGCGCCCGCGGCAGGTCCGTCGTCTGGTCCTCAACGCCGCCCCGGTCTATTCGGCGACGAAGATGGCCGAAATGATGGGGCACCTCGAGGAAGAGAAGCCGAAGCTGCCGCCGGCCGACGGCAGCCATCTGGTCAAACGCTGGCAGGGGATGCGCAAGTGGTATCCCAAGGACATTCCCGCCGACCTGTTCGAGCGCGATTTCTACGAGGGCCTGCGCGGGCTCGACTTGGCCTGGTACGGGCATAACGCCGCGTTCGCCTACAGTCATGCCGACAATCTGCCCAACGTCGCCCAACCCATCCTGGTGCTCTGTCCCAATGATGGGCTTTGGGAGGCGACCCAAGCCGCGCGTCCCTATCTGAAGCACGGGCGCATCCACGAGTTGCCGTACTGGGCGATGGGGGCGGTGTCGAGCAAGGCCGAGGAAATGAGTGCCATCGTGCGCGCCTTTCTCGACGGCCCCGCCGAGGCCGGCGCGCCCCCCGCGCCGAAAGCCGCGCCGGGCAAACCGACCGCGCTGGCGCGCGGACCGCGCCGGCGCTTCGTCGTAGCGCGTAGCGGCCAGGTCCACGCCCGAATCTGCGAACCCGCCACCGCCAAGGGTCGACCGGTGGTCTGTCTCCATATGAGCCCGGTATCGAGCCGCAACTTTGTCCCGCTCCTGCAGGAACTGGGACAGGATCGCGTCGCCGTGGCGCTCGACATTCCGGGCTTCGGCGAATCGGACGCACCGCCGACGGCGCCGGCGATCGCCGATCTGTCCGCCGCGATCGCCGAGGCGGTGCTTGCCCTCGGCCTCAAGGGCCCGATCGACATGTATGGCGACCATACCGGCGCCACGATCACCATAGATCTCGCCGTCTCGCGCCCCGACCTGGTCCGGCGCTTTGCCCTCAATACCGTGCCGCTGTTCACCGCCGAGGAACGGAAAGCGCGACTCGACCACGCTTGCCACGAACCGGCTCCGGACGATGGTTCGCATCTGCCGCAGCGCTGGGCGGGCATGACACGCCTGACCCCGCCTGGCCTCGGTCGCTTCGCGGTCGAACGCAACCTCGTTGAATCGACGCGGGGGGGCGCCTTCGGTCATTGGGGCCACCGGGCGGTTTTCTCCTATGCGATGGAGGACGTGCTGCCGCGGATTGCCCAGCCGGTCCTGGTGTTTCGACCGCGCGATGGATTGGAAACGCACACCGCTCGCGCCCTCACCCTGATGAAGACGGCGACATTGCACGATCTGCCGCGCGATCGCTTCGGCTTCACCGAAGAGCGGCCCAAGGAATTTTCCCGCATTCTGAAGGAGTTCTTCGATGGCTGAGGCACCGCACGACATCGACTGGTGGCGGCGTCCCGCTGGCGTCCGCCGCGCCTATTGCGACGGTCGTTTTGGCCAGATGCATTACCGCGTGGCCGCCCCCGCCCAGGGACGGCGCGATCCGGTCCTGCTCTTTCACCAGAGTCCGTCCTCGGGCCGGCCGTGGGAACGGCTGGTCGCCGAACTCGGACGCGACCGCATGGCGGTGGCCCCCGACACCCCCGGCCTCGGCGATTCCGACCCGCCGCCGGCACCGCCCACCATCGAAGAGTATGCCGCCGCGATGGGCGATCTGATGGACGCCTTGGGCGTGCGGTCGGTCAACCTGATCGGTGATCATACCGGCACCAAGGTGGCGATCGAGCTGGCGCGGCAGCGGCCGACGCAAGTGCGGCGGCTGGTACTCAATGCAGCGATGGTTTTCACCGAGGCGCAGCAGGCGATGCAGCGCGAGATGGTCGAACGCGAAAAGCCCCATACGCCGCCGGCGGATGGTCATCACCATGTCGAGCACTTCGTTCGCCTCAAGAAGTACTACGCCGACGACACTCCGCTCGAACTGATCAACCGGGATTTCGCTGAAATGCTGCGCGGCGGCAAGTACATGTGGTACGGCCACAACGCGTCGTTCCAGTACCCCGTGGCCGAGGCGATCAGGGACGTGACGCAGCCGATCCTGCTGCTGTGCCCCGACGATGGGTTCCGCGAGCACACGTTGCGGACGGTCTCGCATATGCGCAACGGCACCCTCTTGGAATTGCCGCAGTTCCGCATGGGCGCGATCTCGATGCACGCCGCTGAATTGGCCAAGATCTGTCGCGACTTCTTCGACGTCGCTGCGACCCAGCCCGCCGCCGTTCCGTCGCCGCGACCCGCGCCGAAGGCGCCGCCGCCCCGGCGCAGCCCTGTGCGTCGGCGCTTCGTCGAGGTTTCGACCGGTCTGTTGCACCTGCGCACGGTCGAGGCCAATGCGTCGGCGAAGACGCCGCTCTATTGTTTTCACATCAGTCCGTTCTCGGGGGAAACCTACGAAGCCGCCGCCATCGCGCTCGGCAGCGATCGTCTGGCCATCGCCGTCGATACGCCGGGATACGGCGAAAGCGACCGACCGATCGAGAAACCGACCCTCGCCCACTATGTGCGGGCGATTAGCGAGGCGGCGAGCCAACTGGGGCACCGACGGATCGACGTGCTTGGCGACCATACCGGCGGCAAGGTGGCGCTCGCGCTCGCCGCCGAGCGCCCCGACTTGGTGCGCAAGGTCGTGCTCAACACCTGTGCCGTCTATACGCCGGAAGAACGTCAGAAACTGATGGCGATGAGTGGACCGATTCCGACCGTGGCCGATGGCAGTCATCTGGCGGCGATCTGGAAGCGATCGATGAATCTGAAGTCGCCGCTCGCTCCGCTCGACCTGACCTCGGAACTGTTCTGCGAGGCGATGCGCGGCGGGCCACTGGCCCTTTGGTGGGGACCGGAGGCGGCGGTCGGCTACGACTCCGGTGCCGCGCTCGGCAAACTGGTGCAACCCGTCCTTCTGTTGCTGCCCGGCAAGGACATGCTGACGCCCCTGTCGCGGCGGGCCATTCCGTTGGTCAAGAACATCACCGTCGAAGAGCTGCCGGATGTCGGCCTCGGAACGTTCCACGCCCACCTCGACGCGGTTGTCCCGGTGATCCGCCGGTTTCTTGATGCTTGAGGGAGAAGAGGGTCGGCGGGCGGCGGAATCATTGTGGCGCTCGCCGCCCACCGTCCGTCGCGCCTATGCCGACTATCGCTACGGCCAGCTGCACTACCGGGTCGCGCGGCCGGAGCGAAGCACCAAGGTTCCGCTCTTTCTCTTCCATCAGACCGGTTCGTCCGGGCGGTGCTACGAGGGACTGATTGCAGATATGGGCAGCGATCGAGTGGCGGTCGTCGCCGATACCCCGGCCTCCGGCGCGTCCGATCCGCTGCCGCACCCGCCGGCGATCGGCGATTTCGCGGCCGCAATGGAAGAACTGCTCGACCATTTCGCCTTCAATGTGGCGCCTGTCTATAGCGACGGCGAACTCGCCCATCTCCGCTCGCTCGATCGCGTCATCGAGACATCGACCCTCGAGGGCGCCCACGTCCGCGCGCGTTGGCAGTGGATTCGCGAAAATACGCCCGACAACCTGCCGCTCGCCTTGCGCGAACTCGAATTCGTGGAAAGTTTGCGCGCTGGTCCGCTTGCCTATCATGGCCACCACGCTGCCTTCTCCTATCAGCATTCCGACAACCTGCCCAAGGTCGAGCAAACGTTGCTGATCCTCCATGCCGGGACGACCTGTGGGCGCCGACCGCGCGCGCCAAATCCTTTATCCGCAATGGCATGATGATCGACCTGCCCCAGTTCGGCCGCGACATACTGCTCGCCCACCATCGTGAGGTCGCCGCGATCGTGCGGCAGTTTATCGATCACCCTTGGCCGGCATGAGGACGGGCCTCTTACGGGGCGTTCCCGCCAACCTGCGGGGCGCGCTGTTCATGGTGGCCACGACGATGGTCTTCAGCGGCCAGCAAGCCTTAGTCAGGCTGGCCGGCGCCGACGTCCACCCTTTTGTGGTGGCTTTTTGGCGCAGTATTTTTGGCCTGATCGTCCTGTTGCCGCTGCTGCGCCAGCACGGTCTGGCGACGTTCAAGACGACAAAGTTAGTCTGGCATGTCGGCCGCGGTGTGCTGCAGACCGTGAGCATGCTGATGTATTTTCTGGCGCTGACGCTGGCGCCGTTGACCCAGAACGTGGCGCTCTCGTTCACCGCGCCGCTCTACACCGCCATTCTCGCCGTGGTGCTGCTGGGCGAGCGGCTGGATTGGCCGCGCCTGGCCGCGCTCGTGGCGGGGATCGCCGGCGCTTGGATCGTCATTCGCCCCGGGCTGGTCGAGGTCAACGCCGGCTCGGCGCTCGTATTGTTCGCCTCGCTGTGTTGGGGCGGCTCGATGACGATCATCAAATACCTGTCGCGCACCGACTCGCCGCTGACGATCACGATGTACATGGGCATCGTCATGACGGTGGCGTCGTTCGTTCCGGCATTGTTCGTTTGGTCCTGGCCGACGCCGACGACATGGATATGGTTGATCCTGATCGGCGCCTGCGCCGGTTTCGCCCACCTCATGCTGGCGGAGGCATTCAGGTCGGCCGACGTCACCACGGTCCTGCCGTTCGACTACGCCCGCATCATCTGGGTCAGCGCCCTCGGCTATTTTGTTTTTGCCGAGGTACCGACCGTGTGGACGCTCGCGGGCGGGACGCTGATCTTTGCCGCGGCCACGTTCATCGCCATTCGCGAGGGCCGACGTCGCCCGCACGTGGCGCCACAATCCACCTGACTTTGACGTCGCCTCGCGTATACGCGCGCGCTTTGTCGGCCGGCGCTGATGGGGTTTGGGGGGGACGAACATGGACAGAATCATGCGACGGACGACGGCGGCACTGATCGCTGTGGCAACGTTGGCTGGGCTCGGCGCCTCCGCGGTCGCCCAGCCGGCTGACACCTTGCGCATCGGTAACTAGGATTTCCCGGCGGGGCGCGGCAATCCGTACACTTCGGTACCCGGGGTGCCCCAGGTTTTCGTCTGGTCGGCCGTGTTCGACACGCTCACCTATGTCGATGAAAAGGGGAGCGCCAGCGCCGGCTTGGCGGTGTCCTGGCGCAACGTCGATCAGAAAGCCTGGCAGGTGAAGTTGCGGCCGAACGTCAAGTTTAAAAACGGCGAGTCGTTCAACGCCCAATCCGTTGTCGACGCCAACGCCTGGTTCAAGTCTGACGCAGGCAAGGGCAGCGTCGGCGCGCAAACCTTTACTTACGTCACCGACGTCAAGGCGGTCGACGAGGTGACGGTGGAATTCACCACCAGCGCACTACGGCCGATCTTTCCCATTCAGATGGCTGCGTTCTACGTCGCGCCGCCCAAAGCGTGGCGCGAGCGCGGCATCGAGGACTTTTCGAAGTTGCCCGTTGGCACCGGGTCGCACCAGCCCAAGGAGTGGTCTGGGGAACGTATCGTCATGGAGGCATTTGCCGGTTTCTGGCGGGCGCCCAAGATCGCCAAGCTCGACTATGTGCGGCTGCCCGAGGAGGCGGCGCACCTGCAGGCCCTGGTGGCAAATCAGATCGACACCATGATTCAGGTGCAGCCCGACGAGGTAAAAACCATCGAGGGCACCGGCGGCAAGGTCGACTACATTCCCTCGCCGCTGTTGCTGCAGCTCGGATTCGCGCTCGAGAACGCCAAGGCCGGGCTCGACATCGCGCCGCTCAAGGACAAGCGCGTTCGGCACGCCCTCAACTACGCGGTGGACAAGGACTCGATCAACAAAAAGCTCATGGGCGGCATCATGTCTGCCAACACCCAGTTCTTGGTGCCGACCGTCTTCGGCCACAACCCCGACCTCAAGCCCTGGCCCCACGATCAGGCCCGGGCCAAACAGCTGCTGACCGAGGCGGGCTACGCAAACGGCCTGACGCTCAACGCCAAGATTCGGGCCTTTGGCGACGTCTGGCAGCAGGTGGCCCAGGACCTTTCCAAGGTCGGCGTCAAACTCGAGCTGCGTCAGGTGCCGTTCGCCGACTGGCTGCAGAAGTTCCTCGGCGTCAAATGGGAGGGCCACGCCTTCGATCTGACCCTCGGCGTCGCGCCCGAGATCGACACCATCCGCATGATGTTCTTCCAGTCGTGCCGCAAGAACCCGGCCTACTACTGCAATCAATCCTTGATGCCGCTGATCGACCAGATCGACGCCGGGTTTGACGTCGAAAAACGGCGCAAGATGCTACAGCAGTTGATGGTCGAGATGCGCGAGGATGCGCCGGCGCTTTTCCTGTTCGAGCAACGCGACCTTAACGCCTACGGCAAGCGGGTGCGTGGCTTCAAGAACGTCAATCGCATTTTCAGCTACCACGAGATGACGCGGGTCAATTGACGGAGAGCGACGATGGGTCGCCCGCATCTCGACTTCGTGCAGCCGCAGCTGATGCCCTGGACCAAAGGCCTCTACGGCGGCGCTCGCCCCGATGTCGAGGTGAAGACGCTCAGCATCGATCGCGAGAACAGGGCTTCGAGCCTCGTGCTGCGCTACCCGTCCGGCTGGAGCCGCAGCGGGGTCGAGCACCTGTCGGCCGACGAAGAGCTTTTCGTGCTCGATGGAGAGTTGGTCGTCAACGATGTGCTTTACCAGCGCGGCTGCTATGTCCATCTGCCGGCCGGCTATGTGCGGAGCCGGGCATCATCAGCGGCCGGGGCGGTCGTCCTCACCTTCTTCTCGGCCGAGCCGCGCGCCCAGGCGGGCGAGCCGGCGGTGCGGTGCGACGAGCGACGGCTGATTTCCTGCGTCGATACCCGCAAGGGCGGCTGGGAGGACAACAAGTATTTTCCCGGCCGGGTTCTCTTCTTGCGGAGCGACCCGGCGACCGGCGACCAGATCCATCTGCAGACGACCCGACCGAACGACGGAGCGGGCAAGGTGGAACGCCACACCACGGTGCAGGAGATGTACACGCTGGCCGGTGAACTCTCGGGCCCGCACGGCATCTACTATCCGGATGCCTATTTTTGGCGTCCGCCGATGGTCAAGCACGGTCCGTTCGGGACCCAGACCGGGTGTAATTTTTTCATGCGCTCGGTCGACGGGCCACTCCTCTACGAGTACTTTCCGGTGGAAAAGCCGTTCCGCTGGGTGCCCGAACACCGCCCCATCCTGCCGCCGGAATACGAGCCCTACCGCGGGCCGTGGCGGCCGAGAACCAATTACTGAGGGCGGCGGCGCACCGTTCTCAGGGGTCGTTGATGATGACCCGCACGACGCGGCCCAGGGCGTCAATGGGCGGCGGCGGAAACAATGCCTCGAAACCGGGCAGATAGGTGTCGGGTTCAAAGCGGTCAGGGGCCGTGAAGTAGCGCCGGCATAGCGCTTCGCCGCGATGGCGGAACACGTAGTAGCGGCCGTGATCGAGGTGCCGCGCTTCGTAGTCGACCAGGATGAGCGCGCCGCGCGGCGCGATGCGGTTCATGGCATGGTCGTGCATCCGTAGCGCCACCAGCGAGTCGCGGGAGTAGGGAGCCATCAGCCGCTCCTGGGCAGCACCCAGAATGGCGGGATCGATGCGGTCGACGAGGTTGACGGCATGCCGCCAACTGACGATGGGCACGTCGAACACGGGCTCGCTAGGAGCGCCGAGATGCGACAAGCCGGCCAGCGCCAGGACCTCGGTCGGCGTCACTGGTGGACTGCCGCGGCCGACGACGCCGCCGAGCATCCGGTGCACCAGGCCAACCGGGATGAATTCCTTGGTGAATTCAGGCGACTCATAGCGCTGGTAGCCGGCAACGCCGCGATAGCCGATCGCCTTGGACAGCGCGTTCATCGAGAAACCGGCGCGCAGCCGCAACGCCCGCAGGCGTTGTCCGACCGACGCCCGTTCCGGCTCGGTCATGGCTGTTTCCGTTTGCAGCTTGCTTCGATCAAAGGCGCGCCTTTCGCTCGATCAAATTTAGCGCATCTTTCCCGCCCTACCCATTTGGCGCCGGCCCCAAGGGCTAGCGGCGGGGTGGCCACGGCGACACGGAGCTTTTTTCGTCAGCGCGTTGGCCGACCAACCGCCGTGCGGGCGGCCTCGTCCGCCGGCGTGGCGCTTACCGAGGGCTTGTCCGCCGGTGCCGACCCGAAGGACCCCAGGCGGGCCGCCACGGCGGCGACAAGGATGAGCCCGAGCAAAACGACGACCGGTAACCAACGCATGGCGGCAGCGTAGGCGGCGGCTAGGATCGGCGCAACCGAGGTGGTGAGGCGATCGCCGCCTGGGCGCCCGCCTTCAATTCGTCGAGTTCGGCCAGCGTGCGCGGCCAATCGGCCTTGAGCAAGCGCGACAGCCCGCGATCGGCGAGCAGCTTGCCGTCGGTCTGGCAGGTCGGGCAGTAATTGGTCTCGTTGTCGGCATAGGCGATGCGCTGGATCGGCGAGCCGCATACCGGGCACGGCTGGCCGAACTTGCCGTGCGCGGCCATCGCCGGCCGGAACGCCGTCACCTTTTCGGGGAAGCCCTGGCCGGCCTCGCGCGTCAGGCGTTCCGTCCATTCGCCAAGGACGGCGCGGCACGCCTCCCACAGGCGACCGATCTCGAGGTCGGTGAGCGAATCGGTCCAGCGCAACGGCGACAACCGAGCCCTGTGCAGGATATCGTCGGAATAGGCATTGCTGATCCCGCTCACGATCCTTGGATCGGTCAGGGACCGCTTCACCGTGTGATTTTCCCACGTCAGTCGCTCGGCGAAGCGGGCGCGATCGGCGTTTAACACCTCGAGGCCCCCAGGGTCATGGCGAATCAGGCCGTCCCGCCCGTGAACCGCATGCAACGACGCCCGGCGCTTGGCACCCGCTTCGGTCAGGGTGAGGCTACCGGTCGGGAAATCGAAGGCGGCCAAGCTGTACTTGCCGCCGAGGGCGACGCCGGCCTCCTGCCAATGCAGACGTCCGGCGATCACCAGGTGGATGACCAGGAAATGTTCTTCGTCGAATACCAGGACGATGCGCTTGCCGAGCCGCTCGTAGTCGCGCACCACGCGGCCGGAAAAGGCGTCGAGCGGCGGCGCCACGCTGCGCAGTAGAAACGGACTGTTGAGGCGAACGCTACGCAGGGACTGCCCCACCGTACGGGGTCGTAAGCAATTGATATAGAGCGCGATATCGGGCAGTTCCGGCATTTTCATAAGCCCGTGCGAGCGGGGGTCGGCGTAGCCGTCGGCGGCGGTTTCGCTATACTGCCGCCATCATGATGGATGCCGCACGCCCTGGTCTATTCGCGTTTCCGGTCTTTCTGGTCCTGATTGCGCTCGAGGCATGGTGGTTATGGGCCCGGCGCGGGCACGTCTATCCCTGGCGCGACAGCCTGACGTCCCTGGCAATCGCCGCCGGCCACAAGCTCTCCAGCCTGTTGCCGGGTCTGGTGGCCGGTCCCCTCTATTTCCTGGCGTGGAAATACCGCCTAGCCACGGTTCCGCTCGATACGTGGTGGGGCGTCGTGGCGTTGTTCTTCGGCGTCGAATTTTTCTATTACTGGTTCCACCGCTATTCGCACGAGTGTCGCTGGCTGTGGGCGACGCACGCGGTGCATCACTCGCCCCAGCAGCTGAATTTCGCCGCCGCCTATCGCTTGGGATGGACGGGCGTTCTGTCGGGCAACTGGGTGTTCTGGCTGCCGCTTGCCTTCGTCGGGTTCGACCCGGCGGCCGTGTTCCTCGTGCTCGGACTGAACCTCGTCTATCAGTTCTTCCTGCATACGGAACTCATCGGTCGCCTAGGTCCGATCGAGTGGTTTTTCAACACCCCGTCCCACCACCGCGTGCATCACGCCACCAATCCGGCCTATCTCGACCGCAACTACGGCGGCGTCGTCATCATCTTCGACCGCCTGTTCGGCACCTTCGTCGCCGAGCGGGCCGATGAGCCCTGCCGCTACGGGCTTGTCCATCCGGTCGGCTCGCTCAATCCGTTCAAGGTCGCCTTCCACGAGTGGGTGGCGATGGGGCGCGACGTCAAGCAGGCCGTCGGTTGGCGCGCGCGCGGCTTGGCGCTGTTCGGGCCGCCGGGCGGCCGCCCGGCGCGGCCCGCTCTCGCCGAACGTCGGGCCGTCCAGGCCGCCGAGTAGCTAGCGGCGGTTGGGCGTGAGGCCGAAGGCGCAGCCGATTCCAGCAACGAAACTCTCGATCCAGGAATAGGGGACGACGGCGAGGGCATGGTCGGGCCGCGCGCCCGGCTCGCTCCGCTGCACCAGCCAGATCTTCCCCGCCGCCAGGTCGTCGCGCAGCAGCGCGCCGGCGCGGTGGACATCGGCGACGATCGCGGCATTGCTGCGATCGGGGCGGAAGGCGATCACCACCGCGGCCTCGTCGGCCGGCGCGAGCAGGCTCATTCCCAAAACCCACAGCGCCACGCAGCCGCCGGCGAGCAACGCGGCGAACAGGTGCGGATGGTGGCGGACGGTCACGTCGGCACCTTGGCCGGCGCCAGGCGGGCGCGCTCGTCGATCGGTAGGTTGATGAGGGCGGCGAAGACGCCGAGTCCGGCGCTGATCCACCAGACCGGAGCGTAGGATCCGACGAGATCGTAGGCGATGCCGCCCAGCCAGGCCCCGAGGAAGGCGCCCATCTGGTGGCTGAAGAACACGATGCCGAACAGTGTCGCGAGGTAACGCGGACCGAACATGGCGGCGACCAGGCCGGAGGTCGGCGGCACCGTCGACAGCCAGAGAAAACCCATCGCCGCGGCGAACACCAACGCCGACGCCGAGGTGACCGGAATGAGCACAAATCCGGCCAGGACCACCGCACGCGCACCGTAGATGGCCGACAGCAACCATTTCTTGCGCATCCGTTCGCCTAGCGGCCCGGCCAGGTAGGCGCCGGCCACGTTGAACAGGCCGATCAGCGACAGAGCCCAGGCGCCGGTCGATGCGGGCAGGCCGGCGTCGCTCAGGGTGGCAGGCAGGTGGGTCTGGACGAAGGCGACATGAAAGCCGCAGACGAAGAAGCCGGCCAGCAGGTACCAGTAGCTCGGCCGGTGCCAGGCTTCGCCGAGGGCCTGGCCCAGCGTTTGCGCGCCGGCCGCCGCGGCCGGGGTGCGATCGCTGCGAAAGGGCGCCGCCATGACGATGACGAGGGCGGAGAGGGCGGACAGATAGAGCAGGGCCAGATGCCAGCCGAAATCGGCGAGCAGCGCCTGGCCCAGCGGCGCGATCAGAAATTGGCCGAGGGAACCGGCCGCCGTCACCAGGCCGAAGGCCCAGCCGCGCCGCTCCGGCGGCAGCAGGCGGCCGAGCGCCGCCAGCACCACGGTGAACGAGGCCCCGGCGGTGCCGAACCCGACCATCACGCCGGCCGTCGCATAGAGTTCGATCGGCGATCCGGCGAAGGCCATCAGGGCGACGCCGCCGGCATAGAGGACGCCACCGGCCGCCATGACGCGCGCCGAGCCG
This sequence comes from Alphaproteobacteria bacterium, assembly GCA_009694165.1. The sequence goes on along the minus strand of SHVP01000004.1, from coordinate 41,393 downwards.
TAGCGGTCGGCGATGGCGCCAGCGATCGGCTGCCCGACGCCCCACAACAGGTTCTGCAGGGCCAGGGCGAAGGCAAAGACCTCGCGTCCCCAGCCGAAGGTCGCCGACATCGGCTCGAGAAACAGCCCGAAGGCGATGCGGATGCCGAGGGTGATCAGGGCGACGGCGCCGCCGGCGGCGACCAGCAGGGCAATGGGATGGCGGGCGAGCATGGCGGGCAGCCTAACATGGGCGGCCTGTGGCGCCGGGCGGGTCTGCTGCCACCGCGTTGTGACTAGTGGCGGCCGCGCGCGGCCCTAGAATGGCCGGGAAAGTCAGGGAGAACATGATGGTCCGCCCACTGTCCTACGCTGCGATCCTGCTGGTGATGCTGGTTGGTTGGGCCGGCGGGGCCGCGGCCGAGCGCCTCACCGACCGACCGCTGGTGGATAGCGCCTGGCTCAAAGCCAATCTCGGCAAGGCGAGCTTGCGTATCGTCGATGTGCGCACCGATGCCGACGGAGGTGGGGCCGAGGGTTTTGCCAAGGGCCACGTGCCGGGTGCGGTCATGGCCGATTACGGCAAGGCGGGCTGGCGCGCGACGATCAACGGCGTCGCCGGGCAATTGCCGCCGACGTCGGATGTCGAGCGGCTGATCGGCAGTCTCGGTATTACCAACGGCGACCATGTCGTCGTCGTGCCGGCCGGTCAGAACTCGACCGACTTCGGCAACGCGACGCGCGTCTATTGGACGTTCAAGGTGATGGGCCACGATGCCGTCTCGATCCTCGACGGTGGCTGGCGCGGCTGGACGGCCGACGCCGGGAACCCGGTACCGGCAACGCCAGCGCGCCGGCGCAAGCTTTCAAATCGGCATTTCGTCCCGAGTTGATCGCCAGCGTCGCCGACGTGGAACGCGCGCGCACGACCGGCGTGCCGCTGATCGATGCGCGCCCGGTCGACCAATATCTCGGGCGCTCGAAGGAGCTGACCGCGCGGGTCGCCGGCACCATCCCCAGCGCCGTCGGCATCGACAACGTCAAGTTCTTCGACGAAAAAACCGGCACCTTTTCGACCAAGGCGATGGTGGCTGCGCTGCTCGAAGACGTCGGCGTCCGGCAGGACGGCGAAGAAATCGCGTTCTGCAACACCGGCCACTGGGCGTCGGTCGCCTGGTTTGGGATCGGCGAGATTCTCAGCAACAAGAAGGCCAAGGTCTTCGTCGGCTCGATGACCGAGTGGACCAAGGATGCCGCGCGCCCTGTCGAGGTGAAGGCGAAGTAGCGGCGTCGTCAGGCGACACGAGCCGCCGCGTTTTCCCCGGCCGCACGCCCCGAGCGGATCGCCTCGGTCAGGAACGAACCGTTCTCGTAAAGATTGGCGAGGGGCGAGCCCAGTTCGCCCGCCTCGAATAGGCCGGGGATCGGTCGGTCCGCGTGATCGAGGACGTGGCCGGTGGGCAACCGGCGCCCGCCGCCGGTGGTCCCGACCAGGCCCGGCACCAGCGCCACCGCGTAGAAGGGCGGCACGGCAATCGCCTGCAGGCGTTCCGGGTCGCGCCCGAACTCGCGGTCGTGCCCGGCCGCGGCGTCGCCGTTGTACCGCTCGACGGTAGCCGCCACCGCGTCGGGGTCGCGGTTCATTTTCACAGCCAGGTCGCGGATCGAGTCGGCGCGCATGACCCAACCCTTGGCCACTTCGATGCTGTTGTCGGCGCTCCAGCGGTGCACCATTTCGGCGTTCCAGTAGATCGGCCGCGCCAGGCGACACTGGGTGCGCACCCGTTCGTCGAGAATCATATGCACCGGCTGGACGTTAGCGATCGGAAGATCGACCCAACTGCCCTGCCGGCGCAGCTTGTTGTGGAAACGATTCCAGCCGCCCGCCTCCGGGTAGAAACGCCGGTGGTCGGCGGCGATCTCGATATAGCTTCCCACCTTCAGGTTTTGGGCGGCGAAGAACGCGGCGGCGATCCCGGGCACCTTGATGGCCGGCCAGATGCCGCCGGTGATGGTGGCATTGCGCATGTGCCACAGGGCGGCGCCCGCGGCCTGGACCAGGCGGAGTCCGTCGCCGGTGTTGGCGGGTGAGCCGATCGGGTAGGCCGTGCCAAGACCCATGTGGGTGCGCAGCAGCTCGGGGCTCGCGTCGAATCCTCCGGTCGCCACCACCACGGCGCGGCGCGCACGGATCGCCACCCGGCGGCCGCTTTCTTCGACGACGACGCCGGTCACCGCGCGTGTGTCGGGGTCCTGGATCAACTCGACGGCACGGGCGCCGTAGCGAATCAGGATGCGCTTCCGGCCAAGCAAGGTGTGGAAGGCCCGCCACAGGCCGCCCGACCCCGGTCCGGCGCCATAGAGCCGGTCGACGCAATCGGCCCCGGGCATGTCGGGGAATTCCGGTCCCGGTATCCATCCCAGGACGCCGGCGTCCCAGGGCTGCCACTGCAGCCCGGCTTCGACGATGCGGGCGCCGATCCAATCGGTCTGCGTCACCATGTCTTGGGCCCAGGCGGCGATCTCGGCGTCGGGCAGCGGGTTGGGCTGGTTGAGGGCCTGCTGATAGGTGATCAGCGCCGCCAATTTTTCGCGGCGCGGCGCCCAGACGATTTGCGGATAGCGCACGCGGCTGATGCCGCCCGCCTGGTCTGGCGGCATTTTCTCGACGACCAACACGCGGGCGCCCTGCTCATGGGCGCGGACGGCGGCCACCGATCCCGACAGGCCGGCACCGAGCACGACGACATCGGCCTCGGCTGCAGATGGCTCGGTTGCTCTGGGATCCACCATGACGACGAGAATGCTACCGCGGCGCCGGCGGCTCTGTCGCCGTGGCTGTGGCATGTTTGCAGGGAAATGGTCAGAGCGAGAGGATTTGAACCTGCGACCCCATGTCTCTAACGCTGAACCTCAGCGCGAATCGGCCGGCTACTGCGGCTTCCACTCTCTAGCCAGCCGCTGGGCCTCAGCGATCTGTGCCCGGGTCATCTTCGCGGCGACGCGGCCCCCATTTTTTAGGGAATTATATACTTTACTCCCTTGCGAAACCACTTCACCGCCTCGGCGTCGTCCTGCGGCACGCCCTGGCCGTTTTCGTACATAACCCCGAGGTCGGACTGGGCAGCGGAAAAGCCCTGGTCGGCCAACGGACGGAAGAGGCGGAGCGCTGTCGCGAAGTCTCCTCGATTGACCGCGGCCACCCCATCCTCAAAAGGCCCGGCTGCCGAGGGTGTCGCCAAAGCAAACGAAGCAACGAAACTGACAAGCACAATTCGGAGAAGGTGTTTCATTGCGGGGCCGTAGAAACTTTGCCGGCTAGGTGATGGCGGCCATTCTATGGCGGCTCAACGCCGCCTTGCTATTGTCCCCGGTTTCGCGAAATCGAGGCGCGGGATTCCTCCCGGCTTACCCCGATCCACCGTGGTCATCCAACGCCATTGAATTATGAGTGGGGCGAACCGAGAGCCGACTTCCCGCGCAGTGCCCACCAAATTCGTGTCGATCTGGGAGAGTCGATCAGATCGTGCACGATGTGGTGCGATCCGGTTCGGCGCGATTCGCAGAACCCTTGGGGAAACTGGTCGGAGCGAGAGGATTTGAACCTCCGACCCCCACGTCCCGAACGTGGTGCTCTACCAGGCTGAGCTACGCTCCGAAGTCGGCTCGGGCTTATAGCGCCGGGATGCGGGGGCCGCAAGGACCGGGCCGCCGTCCACCGGCCGCGGTGGCGCTCGGGCGGTGCGCCGCTTAAGGTTCGGGGCGACCAACCGTTGCGATCGTAACCGCCCGGTGGTCGGGCCAGTCAAATGCCGCGGAGGACTAGGACATGACGATTGCGGTCTGGATGATCCTCGTCGTCTGGCTGCTCGCCTATGTCGCCGTCGGCTTCGCCAAGAGCCGTGGCGGCTACGACAACCGGGCGCCACGACCCTTCCTCGAGCAGCAGCCGGCCGATTGGCGCAAGCGCGCCTTCTGGGCCCATCAGAACACGCTTGAGGCCCTGCCGCTGTTCATTGCCGGCGTGCTGGTGGCCGAATGGCGGCAGGCGCCGCAAGCTTGGGTGGACGGCCTGGCCGTTCTCTTCCTTCTGCTGCGGATCGCCTATCTGTGGGCCTATGTCGCCGATCGCGCGACGGTGCGCTCGGCCATCTGGACGATATCGCTCGCTTGTCCGATCGGGATGTTCGCGGCCTCGATTTGAGGCGGAGCCGGTCCGGGCCTAGTGGCTGCGCGTGACCGCGAAGTCGACGAGGTCGAGCAGCGTTTGTTTCTCGTGGCTGTCGGGAAAGATGCCGAGGGCGTCTTTCGCCTTCGAGCCGTAGTGCCGCGCCCGCTCGATGGTGTCCCGCAGGCTGGCGTATTTCTCCATCAGGCGGATTGCCTCGCCGATGTCGGTATTGTCCTGTTTGCCCTCTTCCAGCACGCGATGCCAGAAGCGGCGTTCCTCGTCGTTGCCGCGCCGGTAGGCCAGGATGACCGGCAACGTGATTTTGCCCTCGCGGAAGTCGTCGCCCACCGTCTTGCCGAGGATGGCCTCGCGCGAGGAATAGTCGAGCGCATCGTCGACCAATTGAAACGCGATGCCGATGTTGCGGCCGTAGCTGTCCAGCGCATCTTCCTCGGCGCGTGGCCGGTCGGCCAGGACGGCGCCGATGCGGCAGGCGGCGGCAAAAAGGGCCGCGGTCTTGGCGGAGATAACCTCGAGATAGGCGTCTTCGCCGGTCGAGGTATCGTTGCTGGTCAGCAGCTGGTGGACCTCGCCCTCGGCGATGACGGCCGAGGCGTCCGACAGGATCTTGAGCACGCGCAGCGATCCGTCGGCGACCATGACCTGGAAGGCGCGACTGAACAGGAAATCGCCGACCAGCACGCTCGCTTCGTTGCCCCACACCGCGTTCGCCGTGTTGACGCCGCGTCGCAGCGCGCTGGCGTCGACGACGTCGTCGTGCAACAGGGTGGCGGTATGAATGAATTCGACGCAGGCGGCGAGGTGGACGTGGCGCTGGCCCTCATAACCGCACAGCCGCGACGCGGCCAAGGTCAGCATCGGCCGCAGGCGCTTGCCGCCCGAGGCGATGATGTGTCCCGCCAACTCCGGAATCAGCGGCACCCGGCTCTGCATGTGGCGAATGATCACCTCGTTGACGCGATCGAGGTCGTCCTTGACCAGACGCTTCAACGAATCAAGGGTGCGGAGCGAGCGGGCCCGCTCCTCTTCCAACCGAATGACGTTGCTCACGGCCCCCGCCTTGCCACTAGATTCAGGCGACCACGAGCATACGCTCGGGCCGGTCGGTCGGCAACGCCAGGGGATTTCCCGTGATCGAACTGCTGCGCACCAACGATCCGGCCTTGCTGTCGTGGGTGGTCGCTTTGCTGAAGGCCGAGGGCATCGACGCCGTCGTTCTCGACTCGCATACGAGTGCGCTCGAGGGCAGCATCAGCGCGATTCCGCGGCGCGTCATGGTGGCGGCGACGGACGCGCCGCGCGCCGACGCGTTGGTGCGGGAAGCCGGTCTGGTGCCGGGGTCGACGGCGGCGCGATGACGGTAGCGACGGCCGCGACGACCGAGGATCGGTTGCTGGGCGGCCAGGTCCGCCTCCGCCAACCGGCAAAGGGATTTCGCACCGGGATCGACGCCGTGCTTCTCGCCGCGGCGATTCCGGCGCGGCCCGGCGATACCGTCGTCGACGTCGGTTGCGGCGTCGGCGGCGTCGCCCTCTGTCTGGCCGCGCGCGTTCCAGCGGCGACGGTGGTCGGGCTCGACCGCGAGGCGCCCCTGGTCGACCTCGCGCGGGTGAACGCGGCCCTCAACGGATGGACGGATCGCGTCTCGTTTGCGGTCGCCGACGTGGCGGCGCTGCCGGCGCCGATGCGCGGCCAATTCGACCACGCCGCTACCAATCCGCCTTATTGGCGCCACGGCACGCGATCGTCCGATCCCGGGCGCGCCGGCGCCCGCCACGAGACCGACGTGACGCTCGACCAATGGGTCGCAGCAACGGGCGCCCTCGTGCGCGACGGCGGCACGATCACGATCGTCTTCCGGGCCGAACGCCAAAGCGATCTCATCGCCGCCCTGGCCGCCGTGGCGGGCGGCGTCGTCCTCTTGCCGCTTGTTCCACGGCCGGAAGCGCGTCCCACGCTGGTGATCGCGCGGGCGATCAAGGGTGGCGGCTCGGGCCTCAGCATGCTGTCGCCCTTGGTGCTGCACGAGGTCGGCGGCGCTTTTACCGCGGCCACGGAACGAGTCCTGCGGGCCGGCGAACCGCTGGCGCTTGCCGCTCCCGGGCCGGAACCATAAGGTGGCGGTTCCGTGCACATCCCGTTCCTGTCCAAGAGCCGGCCCGTCGTCTCCGTCGTTCGCCTGTCCGGCGTGATCGGCGGCGTCGGTCGCTGGCGCGGCGGCCTGACGCTGGCCAGCATGGCCGGGCTTCTCGAACGTGCCTTCCGCGCCCGCGGCACGCGGGCCGTCGCGCTCGATATCAATTCGCCGGGCGGCTCGCCGGTCCAGTCGGCCCTGATCTACAAGCGCATCCGCGCGCTCGCCGCCGAGCACAAGGTTCCGGTTTTTTCCTTCGCCCAGGATGTCGCGGCCTCGGGCGGCTATTGGCTGGCCTTGGCCGGCGACCGCATCTATGCCGACGACAACTCGATCATCGGTTCGATTGGGGTGATTTCGGGGGGGTTCGGCTTCCAGGACTTTCTCGATCGTCACGGCATCGAGCGGCGGTTGCACGTCTCGGGCGAGCACAAATCGTTCCTCGATCCTTTCCTGCCCGAGAAAGAGGAAGACGTGAGCCGGCTCGCCCGCTTGCAGGCGGACGTTCACGATCGCTTCAAGGAGGTCGTGCGCGAGCGCCGTCGCGGTCAGCTCAAGAGCGACGAGGCGACGCTTTTTTCCGGCGAGTTCTGGACCGGTCGCCGGGCCGTCGAGTTGGGCCTCGTCGATGCTGTCGGCGATCTGCGCGGGATGATGCGCGCCGAGTTCGGCGACAAGGTGCGGCTTCGGCTCTTCGCCTCGGAGGGCGGCTGGTTGCGTCGCCGCCTTGGGCTTGTCGCGCCCTCGCGACTCACCTCGGTGCTCGACGATCTCATGGCTGGTCTGGAAACGCGCGCCCTGTGGGCGCGGTTTGGGCTCTAGGCCATGCTAGGGATCAGCCTGACCAAGGTCGCCACGGTCGTTCTGGTGATCCTCGCCGTGCTCGTCGCCCTTCGCTTGCTCGGTCGCATCACCCAGCGTCGCTCGCAAGCGCAGCTGCCGGAAGAAACCAGGCCATGTCCGGCCTGCGGCAGCTACGTCGCCCATACCTTGGCGACGCCCTGCGGCCGTGCTGACTGTCCGTACCTGGCCCAAAAACCCGACTAGTCCGCGGGTGGCCCGCTCTCTTGACCGGACAGGGCGCCCTCGGTACGTTGCCCGCGCATTTCGGCCCCTCCCAGCCAAGTTGGCCTCGACGATGGCGGACGCCACCGTCCCCTCTTTCCAGGACCTGATTCTTACCCTGCAAGGGTATTGGGCGCGGCAAGGCTGCGTCATCGTGCAGCCCTACGACATCGAGATGGGGGCGGGAACGTTTCACCCGGCGACGACGCTGCGGGCGCTTGGACCCGAACCATGGAACGCCGCCTATGTGCAGCCTTCGCGTCGGCCGACCGACGGCCGCTATGGCGAGAATCCGAATCGGCTGCAGCGCTACTACCAGTTCCAAGTCATCCTGAAACCGTCGCCGAGCGACATCCTCGACCGCTATTTCGGCAGCCTGCAGGCGATCGGCATCGATTTCGCCAACCACGACATTCGGCTGGTCGAAGACGATTGGGAAAGTCCCACCCTCGGGGCCTGGGGCCTCGGCTGGGAGATCTGGTGCGACGGCATGGAGGTATCGCAGTTCACCTATTTCCAGCAGGTGGGCGGGATCGACTGCAATCCCGTCGCCGGCGAAATCACCTACGGCTTGGAACGCCTGGCCATGTACGTCCAGGGCGTCGAAAGCGTGTATGACCTCGATTGGAACGGCCGGGGGGTTCGCTATGGCGACGTCTACCTGCGGAGCGAACGGGAATTCTCGGCCTACAACTTCGAGTTTGCCGACACGGCTAAGCTGCAACAACATTTTGCCGACGCCGAGGCGGAATGTGGGGCGCTGCTCGAGCGGCGGTTGGCGCTGCCGGCCTACGACCAGTGCATGAAGGCGAGCCACCTGTTCAATCTGCTCGACGCCCGCGGCGTCATCAGCGTGACCGAGCGCGCCGCCTATATCGCTCGCGTGCGGGCGCTCGCCAAAGGCTGTTGCGAAACCTGGCTCGCCGCGCGGCCGGTCTGAGCGATGCCGGAACTGCTGCTCGAATTGCTATCGGAGGAAGTACCGGCGCGGATGCAGGGGCGCGCGGCCGAGGACCTCGCTCGCCTGGCGGCTGAAGCACTGGCCGCCGCGGGGTTGACGGCCGAGCGGATCGAAACGCTGTGTACGCCCCGCCGCTTGACGCTGGTGGCGACCGGCCTGCCGGCGGCACAACCCGACATCCGCGAGGAGAAGCGCGGACCGCGCCGGGACGCTCCCGACAACGCGATCAAGGGATTTCTTCAATCGGTTGGACGGACGCGTGACCAGGTGGAGGAGCGCGAGACCGGCAAAGGAGTGTTCCTCTTTGCCGTGCTGTCGCGCCAGGGTCGGCCGACGGCCGAGGTTCTTGCCGAACTTCTGCCGACGCTGATCGGCAAGGTGCCGTGGCCGAGGTCGATGCGGTGGGGAAATCACGAGGTGCGCTGGGTGCGACCGCTGCAGAGCATCCTCTGCCTGTTCGCTGGCGCGGTCGTACCCTTCAGCTTTGGCCCGATCCCCTCGGGCAGCCTGACCCGCGGCCACCGCTGGCACGCACCGGACCTGTTCCCGGTCGCCGATTTCGCCGACTACCAGCAGAAACTGCGCGACGCCCGCGTCATGCTGAATGCCGGCGAGCGCCGCGATTACATCGAGGCCCAGGCGAGGTTCGCCGCCACCCAGCAAGGCGCCGTCCTGGTCGATGATCCCGGTCTGCTCGACGAGGTGGCCGGTCTGGTCGAATGGCCGGTCGCCCTTCGCGGCGCCATCGACGCCCGCTTCATGGACCTGCCGCCCGAAGTGCTGCGCGTCGCGATGCGCAACCATCAGCGTTATTTCGCGGTGCAGGAACGCGGCGGCCAATTGGCCCCCTGGTTCGTCTTCGTCGCCAACCTGGAGGCGAAGGACCGCGGACGCGCCATCGTCGCCGGCAACGAGCGCGTGCTGCGGGCGCGGCTCGCCGATGCCAAGTTCTTCTGGGACCTGGACCGCAAGCAATCGCTGGCGAGCCGGGTGCCCAGGCTCAAGGAGATCGTGTTTCACGCCAGGCTGGGGACGCTCGACGCCAGGGTCGACCGCATCGAGGCGCTGGCGGCCGATCTCTGCCGCTTCGTCCCCGGGGCCGACAAGGATCAAGTGCAAGTGGCGGCCCGGCTCGCCAAGGCGGACCTCGTCACCGGCATGGTGGGCGAGTTCCCGGAATTACAGGGCATCATGGGCCGCTATTACGCGTTGGCCGACGGCGAACTGCCGGCGGTGGCGAGTGCCATCGCCGACCATTACGCGCCCAAGGGTCCCGACGACCGTTGCCCGACCGGCCCCGTCGCCGTCGCCGTCGCGCTGGCCGACAAGATCGACACGCTGGTCGGTTTTTTTGCCGCCGACGAAAAGCCGACCGGATCGAAGGATCCGTTTTCCCTGCGCCGTGCCGCCCTCGGGGTCATTCGCCTGGTGCTCGAGAACAAGTTGCGCCTGCCGCTGCGCCAGGCCTTCGGCGCCGCCCATGCTGGATACGCGCGCTCGGAGGGCTTTGCCGCCGCCGACGCCGTGGCCGGTGAATTGATGACCTTTTGCGCCGATCGCCTGAAGGTTCACCTGCGCGGGCGGGGCATCGGTCACGATCTCATCGCCGCTGTCTTTGCGCTGACCGCGGACGACGATCTGGTTCGGCTCATCGCCCGCGTCGACGCCTTGCTCTCGTTCCTGGCCGGTGATGATGGCGCCAATCTGCTCGTCGCTTACCGGCGGGCCACCAACATCGTCCGCATCGAATCCAAGAAGGATGAGCGGGGCTATGACGATGCGCCCGATCCGTCGCTCTTCGACCAACCCGAGGAACAGGCCTTGCACTCGGCGCTCGTCGCGGTCAAAAAGACCGCGGCCAAGGCGCTGGGCGACGAGCGCTTCGGTGCCGCCATGGTCGACCTGGCTCGTTTGCGGGGGCCGACGGACGCGTTTTTCGAGCGGGTCACCGTCAACGCGGATCGCCCCGAATTGCGGGTCAATCGGCTGCGGTTGTTGTCGCAAATTCGGTCTGCCCTGGACGGCATCGCCGACTTTTCTCAGCTTGAAGGATGAACGATGGCGAAGTGGGTGTACGGCTTCGGTGACGGCAAGGCGGAGGGTAGCGCAGCCATGCGCGACCTGTTGGGGGGCAAGGGTGCCAACCTGGCCGAGATGAGCAATCTCGGGCTGCCGGTCCCGCCCGGCTTCACCATTACCACCGAGGTGTGCACCGCCTATTACGAGAACGACCGCCACTACCCGGGCGAATTGCAGGCGCAGGTCGAGGCGGCGTTGCGCGCCGTCGAACAAAACGTCGGCGCCGCCTTTGGTGATGCGCGCCGCCCGCTCCTGGTTTCGGTGCGTTCCGGCGCGCGGGCGTCAATGCCCGGCATGATGGACACCGTCCTCAATCTCGGACTCAACGATCGCACCGTCGAAGGACTGGCGGGGGCCAGCAACAACCCGCGCTTCGCCTACGACAGCTATCGCCGGTTTGTTCAGATGTATTCGTCCGTGGTGCTCGGCTTCGATCATCACAATTTCGAAGAAATCCTCGATGATCACAAGGCGAACCGCGGCGTCGAGGGCGATACCGAGCTGACGGCCGACGACTGGAAAGCCGTCATTGCCCGCTACAAGGACCGGGTCAGAGAAGAGCTCGGTCATCCCTTCCCGCAGGACGTCAAGGAGCAGCTGTGGGGCGCAATCGGCGCCGTCTTTGGTTCTTGGATGAACCAGCGCGCCATCACCTACCGCCGACTGCATAACATTCCCGCGGCCTGGGGCACGGCCGTCAACGTCCAGGCGATGGTGTTCGGCAACATGGGCGAGCGCTCCGCCACTGGCGTCGCCTTCACCCGCGATCCGTCGACAGGCGAGCGGGAGTTTTTCGGCGAGTACCTCGTCAACGCCCAGGGTGAAGACGTGGTCGCCGGCATTCGCACGCCTCAGCATCTGACCAAATCCGGGCGCTTGAAGAACGGGTCGGACAAGCCGTCGATGGAAGAGACGATGCCCGGTGTCTTTAACGACCTCGTCCGCGTGTACCAGAGCCTCGAGCGGCACTATCGCGACATGCAGGATATCGAGTTCACGGTGCAGGAAGGCAAGCTGTGGATGCTGCAGACGCGCAACGGCAAGCGCACGGCGCGGGCCGCCCTCAAGATCGCCGTCAACATGGTGGGCGAGGGATTGATCAGCGAGGCCGAAGGGGTGCGGCGCATCGATCCGGCTTCGCTCGACCAATTGCTGCACCCGACCTTGGACCCGGCGGCGCGGCGCGACGTGTTGGCCAAGGGCCTGCCGGCGTCGCCCGGCGCGGCCTCGGGCAAGGTCGTCTTCAATGCCGACGAAGCCGAGACGATGGCGGCCAACGGCGAGGCCGTCATTCTCGTGCGCATTGAGACCAGCCCGGAAGACATCCACGGCATGCACGCGGCGAGGGGGGTCGTGACCAGCCGCGGCGGCATGACCAGCCATGCGGCGGTCGTCGCCCGCGGCATGGGGCGACCCTGCGTCTCGGGCGTCGGCGCGTTGCGCATCGACTACAAGGCGAACACGTTCGCGGTCGGCGAGCGCGTGATCAAGAAGGGCGATCTCGTCACCATCGACGGCGCCCGCGGCGAGGTGATCGCCGGCCACGTGCCCACCATCCAGCCCGAGATGTCGGGAGACTTTGCCACGCTGATGACGTGGGCCGACAAGATCCGTCGGCTCAAGGTGCGCGCCAATGCCGAGACCCCGCTCGACGCGCGGACCGCCCGCGATTTCGGCGCCGAAGGAATCGGGCTTTGCCGCACCGAGCACATGTTCTTCGACGCCGAACGCATCATCGCGGTCCGCGAGATGATCCTGGCCGACAGCCTCGAAGGACGCAAAGCGGCGCTTGCCAAGCTGTTGCCGATGCAACGCAAGGATTTTATCGAACTGTTCCGCATCATGCGCGGGCTGCCGGTCACCGTGCGGCTGCTCGATCCGCCGTTGCACGAATTCCTGCCGCACAGCGACGCCGAGGTGGCGGAAGTGGCGCGCGCATCCGGGACCGATCCGGCCAAGTTGCGCCGGCGCGCCCAGCAGTTGCATGAGGTCAACCCGATGCTGGGTCACCGCGGCTGCCGGCTCGGCATTTCCTACCCCGAGATTTACGAGATGCAGGCGCGCGCCATCTTCGAAGCGGCGGTGGCGGTTGGGACGGAGTTGGGCGAGACGGTGACACCGGAAGTCATGATTCCGCTGGTCGCCTCCAAGCGCGAACTCGACATTCTCAAAGGGCGGATTGAAGCGGTGGCCGAGCAGGTGGGCCGGGAAGCCGGCAAGAAACCGCCCTATCTGATCGGCACGATGATCGAGTTGCCGCGGGCGGCTCTGCGCGCCGGCGAGATCGCCGAATCGGCGCAGTTCTTTAGCTTTGGAACCAACGACCTGACGCAGACGACCCTCGGCATCAGCCGCGACGATTCGGGCAATTTTCTCGAGGACTACCGCGCCAACGAGGTATTCACGGTCGATCCCTTCGTATCGATCGACCAGGAAGGTGTCGGGGAACTCGTCCGCATTGCTGTCGAGCGCGGCCGCGCGACGCGCCCCGGCCTGAAGCTGGGGATCTGCGGCGAGCACGGCGGCGACCCCGAGTCGGTGCGCTTCTTTCACAGCGTCGGCCTCGACTATGTCTCGGCCTCGCCCTATCGCGTGCCGATCGCCCGCCTGGCCGCCGCCCAGGCCGCCCTCGAGTCGCGCGAGAACGACGCCTAGCTAGCCGATCGCCACGACTACGCCGCCTGCCCTTGGCTGCCAGCCTGGGGGTCGCTCTCCACCTCTTCGCACGCGCCCTCGGGCAGGCTCGCCGCTTCCCGCCGGCGGCCGACCAAGTCGGCGCCGCGCACCAGCCGCTGAATTGCCGCATCGCCGGCGATGCCGAGGTCGAGCAGCAGGTCGCCGCTCTTGGCGATTTGGCGCAGATGGTCGGCGCGGTCGAACACCGTCCTGCGGAGTCTGGCGAGGCCACGCTCGTTAAAGACGGCCGCGGCCCCTAGGCTGACGGTCAGCGCGGGCGGGCTGGCCCAGTCCGCCGACCGGCGTAGATGCAAGGCAATGCGTCCGGCCTCAACCGTCCCGGCAAAGGCACACACGATCAGGTCGGGACGATCCGAACAGATCACGCCGCCGCCTTCGCGAACCGCCGATTCGATCCGGTCGGTCTCCGCGCGCAGGCGTCGGTACGCGCCCGGATCGGCATCGGCTTGATAGGACGCCAGGGCGTGACCCAGATCGACGTTCAGCACGGCAATCCGGTCGAGGGGCAGCTCGGCTCCGTCGGCGGGCGCATCGAACGCATGCAGGTCGCGGTACGCCTGGCGAGTCAGCGCCTCTTGCGCCGACAGGAAATAGGTCGAGACCCGCGACCGCGACAGCGCCACCGTCAACCTCGTTGGACCCCGGTTGGCGAATTTCAACGTATGCGGTTACGATCCCGACTCGATCGAAAGATGGGGGCCGAGCGCCGTCGGCCGCAGAGCCCCGCCGGGAATGAGAAGCTCGTGCTGACCCGATTTCTCGGCGACGTGCATGCGGTAGGGACCGGCCACCACCGTGGCGGCGACCGTACGCGCACGCCCCGGCTCGACGCTGACACAGAGGTCGGCGGAGCGCAGAGCCAGACGCGCCTGATGGTCGAGGTCGGCCTGGTCGAGCGACCGTACCAGCGTGGTCGGCCGAAAGGACAATTCGACTGTCCGGGCGAGATCGCGCCGCACCGTCACGCCGCAGCCGGGGCACTGTGCGGCCGGGGCGATGTCACAGAGCCGCGTCACCGACCGGGCAACGGTCCCGCACGCCGGACATACTAGATCCCAATGGGCGTGCAGCAGCCCGAGTTCGGTCGCCTGAAGATGAGTCTCGAGCGCCAGGATCGGCGACAGCCGCCAATTGTCGGCGATTTCCAACGGCCGCAGCCGAACCACTTCCTCGCCGGGCGCCGCCGACAGCCATTTGATCAGCGGGGTGCCGATGCCGTGGCCGTAGAGCGAGGCATCGAGGCGCGCGACGGCTTCGCGCATGCTACCGCGAAGGGAAACGCCCGCGATCAAACGCTCCGGACTCCGGCGCGCCTGGGCCCGCTCGACGGCACGGGCGATCGCCTGGTCGACCGTCTGTTTGACCATCGGAAACAGAATGGTGGCGGCGATCAGTCAGCCGAGCACGCCGCGCGGACTGACCCCGACGGTGAAGGTGGTGGTGGTCGCCGACGTCTCGTCCCGGCCGAGCGCTAGGTGCAGCGCCTCGCCGATTGGCGGGCCGGACGCATAGTGCCGCTCGCGCCGCCACCACCGATTCTTGACCCACTCGACCGGGCGTTCATCCCAGGCAAGCGGAAATGGCCAGCCGAACGGCCCGCGTGGGGCCTGCTGACGCTGACTGGCGCTCGTGCGCTTGCGGCGCAGGCGCAGCGGCAGGCGGGGCCAGCCTGCTACTTCGTCCAATCGCGCTGGGTCGCCCAACAGGGGCCACAGGGCCTCGGGCTCGAGGTCGACTGTCCACTGGAACGATCGCAAGAGGCCGTTGACCACGCTAAGCCCATTCGGCGAGGAGGGGACGTGCGGCCGCGTCATTTGGAACCATGCCACGCCACTAATTACCCGGCAACCCTGCCATCGGTTGCACCACTTTGGCCCTTTGGTCCTCAAGCAATAGTTGCGACAAACTTTCCGGTTCGCGACAGCCGCAGAAATGCGGCGTTCTCGCCCACCGCGAGCACGACCCACCTCTCTTCTCTACACCTCACGGTGGCGAAAGCAGGTCACCAGGTGATCGTTGACCATTCCGACGGCCTGCATGAAGGCATAGACGATGGTGGGCCCGCAAAAGCGAAAGCCGTGCGCCTTGAGTGCCTTGCTGAGAGCGATCGATTCCTTGGTCTCGGCCGGAATCTCGGAGACCCGGCGCCAGCGGTTGCGGATTGTCTTGCCACCGGTGAACTGCCAGAGGAAGCCGCTAAATCCGCCGCTCTCCCGCTCCATCAACTCGATCCACGCCCGGGCATTGCCAACCGACGCATCGATCTTCGTGCGGTTGCGGACGATCCCGGCGTCCGCCGTCAGGCGCGCGACATCGCGCTTGCCGTAGCGGGCGATCCGCTCCGGTTCGAAGTCATCGAACGCCCGCCGGAAGGCGTCGCGCTTGCGCAGGATGGTGATCCAGCTTAGTCCGGCCTGGAAACCGTCGAGGATCAGCTTTTCGAACAGCGCCCGGTCGTCGCGCTCGGGCACGCCCCATTCGTGGTCGTGATAGGCGACATACAGCGCGTCGTCGCCGCACCACGGGCAGCGGCCCCTGGCCGTTGCCGGTCGCCTCGCCATCAGAAGTTGGCCCAGGCCGGCTTGACCGGACGCAGGCGGGTAGCTCCGGCGGTCAACGGTCGTTGGTCGCGCATGGCGGCATCGACTTCTTCGACCCGCAGCAGCGCGATGCCGACGCCATCGCGGGCGCTCCGCATTTCCCCGGCCTCGCTGTCGCCACACAGGATGGGGGTGCCCTGGGCCGGTTCCGGACCATCGAGGTCGACGCGATACAGCCGCTTGCGAATGGTGGCGCGATAGTGGGTGCGCGCGGTCATTTCCTGGCCGACGTAGCAACCTTTCTGGTAGTCGATCGCGTTGAGCTCGTCGAAGCCGCATTCCAGCGGCAGGTTCTTGTCGACGGCGATGTCGCGGCTGCCGTCGGGCACTGCTAAGGCGAGCCGATGACGATCGTAGGCTGCTTCGTCATCCAGGCTGAAACCGGCCGCTTTGAGAACCGCTTCGGCATTCGCGGCCGGCACCCAGGCGCGGGCGCCGAGGGAGGCATGGCGCGGATCGACGCTAACCACGCCGCCTTGCCAGGCCGTGGCGCGTCCCGCTTCGACCGGCAACTCGAGCGCCGCCAGAGTCTGGGTGCCGAACAACGCCCAGACGGCAAAACGTTCGCTGATGTCGCTGAGCGCGATCTTCGCCCGTAGCTTGTACAGCGTGAGGCGACGAAGCAGATCGGGCAAGCGAGCCCGCTCGGCCTCGATCGCGATCACCTCTTTGTCGTCGACCGTCAACCGACCGACGAAGAAGTCATGCAGAAATTTGCCCTGGGCGGTCAGCAGCGCGGCATAGATCGATCGCGCGGCGCTTACCTTGTGGATGTCGTTCGTGATCAGACCCTGCAGAAAGGTCCGCGTGTCCTCGCCCTCGATGGCGAGGAGCCCACGTCCGGCGAGTCGGACGGCGGTTTTCTCGGACATGAATCTCACCCTCGGCGGCTGGCCCGGCCGCGTCCCGTAGAGATAGGCGGGGGCCGGGAAGCTGGCAAGGCCGTCCGCTTCGCTTGGCAGCGGGGCGGACCACACCGTATAAGCTGCCCATGCGGCTTCGCGCCCTGTTTGCCGGGCCTTTGGCCCTTTTTGCCGGTCTCGTCCTCGCCGGCTGCCGGGGCGACCTCGACGTTGGCCTCATCGAACCGGTGGCCTTCGACCGGCTGACGCTGACGACGGGCAGCACGCTCCGCTACCTCGTCTGCCCGCGGGACTTTTGTGAGCGGACCCAGCCGCACCGGATCAGCCCAAGTTTCGATGTAGCGGCGGAACGACTGCGCTACGAGTGGGAGAAGGTGCTGATACCGTACTGGAACGTGTCGATTTTCGCCGAAAATCGCACCCTCAATCAGGTCGATTATGTGCGCCGGTCGCTGATTTTGGAGACCCCCGACGTGGTCACGGTTCGCTTCCTGCCGCTCGACCGCGAGCGCTCAACGCTGGCGATCTACTCGCGCTCGCTCTATGGCCTGACTGACTTCGGCGTCAATCGGCGACGCACCGAGGCGTGGCTGGCCGCCCTCGACGCGGCCATGCGCCAGATCGAGTCGCCGGCCACTGCCCCAGCCGCCGCCGGCGAGCGATGAAAGTGCTGTTCGTCACCGCCAACCGCCTCGGCGATGCCGTTCTTTCGACCGGACTGTTGCGCTGGCTCGAGGAACATCACCCTGGCGCGCGGGTGACCCTCGCCTGCGGCCCGGCGGCGGCGGCGCTCTTCCGCGCCGTGCCGCAGGTGGAGCGCATCATCACCTTGCAGAAACGACGATGGTCGCTGCACTGGGTGACGCTGTGGCTGGCGGCGGCCGGTACGATGTGGGACTTGGTCGTCGATTTGCGCGCTTCGGCGATCGCCTACCTCCTCGCCACGCGGCGACGATCGGTCCTGCGGAAGGTCGATCGCCCGGAGCATCGATTGCGTCTGCTCGCGCGCGCCATGCGTCTTCCCGACGTGGCGGCGCCCAAGCTCTGGCTCACCGCCGACCATCGCGCGGCGGCGCGTGATCTCCTGCCGGCCGGTGTCCCGCTGCTCGCACTCGGCCCGACCGCCAACTGGGGCGGAAAGCAGTGGCCGGTGGAAAACTTCGCCGAACTCGCGCGCCGATTGATCGCGCCGGGGAGCCCCCTCGCCGGTGGCCGGGTGGCAGTCTTTGGTGCCCCCGGCGAACGTGAGTCGATCGCCGCCTTGTTCGCCGCGCTTCCTGCTGCGCAGGTAATCGATTTGGTCGGCCGCATCGATCTTCTGGTGGTGGCCGCAGCGATCGAGCGCTGCCGCCTGTTTATCGGCAACGACTCCGGGCTCATGCACCTTGCCGCCGCGACCGGCACGCCCACCCTCGGCCTGTTCGGTCCCAGCCGCGAAACCCACTATGCCCCGTGGGGCGAATACTGTGCTGCCGTGCGGACCCCTGAGTCCTACGAGGCGATCTTCCACGCGCCTGGTTACGACTACCGCAGCCAGCGCAGCTTGATGACCAGCCTGACGGTGCCCACGGTCGAGAATGCGGCGCGCGAGTTGCTGGCGCGCGTCGATGCTGCGGTCAGGTCATGACCGTACCCGGTCTGTCGGCGCTCGTCGTCGCTCATAACGAGGAGCGCCAACTCGCCGATTGCCTGGCGACGCTCGCGTTCGCCGATCAGGTCGTCGTCGTTCTCGATCGCTGCAGCGACCGCAGCGCCGAGATCGCCCGCCACCATGGTGCCGATCTGATCGAGGGGGCTTGGCCGATCGAGGGCGACCGCCGCAATGCCGGCATCGCGGGCTGCCGCGGCCCTTGGATTTTCGAGGTCGATGCCGATGAGCGGGTGCCG
The DNA here is from genome assembly GCA_009694165.1 of Alphaproteobacteria bacterium. Next base: position 22,937 of record SHVP01000004.1, on the reverse strand, counting down.
GCGGAACTGGCGGCGGAAATCCGCCACACGATTGCGGCGGCGGCACCCGGCCATTTTCTCGTTCCGTTCGACAACTATGTGGGCGAGCGTTTGGTGCGTTATGGTTGGGGCGGGTCGTGGGGGGTGTCTTCGGCACCGCGTTTGTTTACCAAGGGCGCCAAGCGCTGGGGGCGCCAGCGCATCCATCCGCGCCTCGAGTTGCAGGGCGAGCCGCGACGCCTGCAGGGACGCATGATCCACTACGTCGACGCCAATATTTCCGACATGCTGCGCCGGCTCGACCGCTACACCAGCGCCCGGGCCGCCGACCTCCGCGAGTCGGGTGACATCGGAACCCTGCCGGCCAACCTGCGCCGCGTCGTGTCGCGCTTCATCAAGTGTTACGTCGGGCGCAAAGGCTACCGCGAAGGCGCCTGGGGGCTGCTGATTTCTTTGCTGGCGGCCCTATACCCGTTGCTGTCGCACCTGAAGGCGAGACTCGAACGTGGCTAGGCCGGTCCGCGTCTTGCAAGCGATGGCCGGGGCGGCCCAGGGCGGGGCCGAAGAGTTCTTCGTTCGCCTGTGTACGGCGCTGCACCGGGCCGGTGTAGCCCAGCACGTCGTCATGCGGCCGCAGGCCGAGCGCGCCGCCGCGCTGCGCGCCGCCGGCCTTGACCCCAAGGAGCTGCGCTTCGGCGGCCGCCTCGATCTGACCACGCGCCGGCGCTTCCGCGCCGAGGTCGATGCGTTCCGGCCGGATGTCGTGCTCACCTGGATGAACCGGGCGACCGAATATTGCCCCTCGCCCGACGCGACGCGCAAACGCTTCGTTCATGCCGCGCGCCTCGGCGGCTACTACAACCTGAAATACTACAAGCGGTGCGATCACCTGATCGCCAACACGCAAGGCATCGCCGAGTACCTTTGTGTACGCGGCTGGCCGGCCGAGCGCGTCCACTACCTGCCCAACTTCGTGCGCCTGCCCGCGGCCGAGCCGCATCGGCGCGACGAATTCGACACCCCGGACGACGCCCCCCTGTTGTTGGCCGCCGGTCGCCTGCACATGAACAAGGCCTTCGACGTGCTGTTGCGGGCAATGCGGGAGCTGCCCGACTGCCACCTGTGGCTCGCCGGAACCGGGCCGATGGAGGCGACGCTCCGGCGCTTGGCGGCCGAGCTCAAGGTCATCGACCGCGTTCGCTTTCTCGGCTGGCAACGCGACATGGCGGCGCTCTATGGCGCCGCCGACGTCTTCGTCTGCCCGTCGCGGCAGGAACCGCTCGGCAACGTCATCGTCGAGGCGTGGTCGGCCCGGCTTCCCGTCGTCGCCGCGGCCGCGGCCGGACCGCTCGAGCTGATCGACGACGGTCGCTCCGGGTTTCTCGTCCCCATCGACGACGCCGGCGCCCTGGCCACCGGCATTCGCAAGATGCTTGATCACCCGGACCTGCGGCGAAAAATCGCTCGCGGCGGGCGGGCGGGCTATGAAAAGTCCTTCACCGAAGAGAAGGTGGTTGGGCACTACCTGAAATTCTTCGACCAGATTACGGGACGCTAGAAAATGGGGACAAGATGGCGACGATCGTTCTGGTGCACGGCGCTTGGCACGGCGGCTGGTGCTGGAAAAAGGTAATTCCGCTCCTCCGCGCGACCGGGCACACGGTCGTTGCCCCGACCCTGACGGGACTTGGCGATCGCGCCCATTTGCTGTCGCCGGAGATCGGCCTCGACACACATATCGAAGACATCTGCCAGGTGCTGCGTTTCGAGGACATCGGCGAGGCGGTGCTGGTCGGACATTCCTATGCCGGCATGGTCATTCCCGGCGTGGCCGATCGCATGGGTGCGGCGGTCAAGGCGCTGGTCTACCTCGACGCGCTGGCGCCAAAAAATGGCGAGTCGCTCTATGACCTGGTCCAGCGACCGGCATCGGCGGGACCGCCGCCCGCCGATGTCGTGGCGCCGGCAAGCGCCGAACGCCTGGGCGTGTTCGATCCCGCCGATGTCGCCTGGCTGGGCCGCCGCCTTGTGCCGCATCCCGCCAGAACGCTGCGCGACAAATTGCGGCTCACCACCGATCGCGTCGAGCGTCTACCCAGGCTCTATATCGATTGCGTGCGGCCGGCGATGAACCCCGACTCGCTCTCCTCCCGGCGGGCGCGTGGCGAGCCAGGTTGGCGCTACATCGCCCTGCAAACCGGCCACAACGCCATGATGACGGCGCCGAACGAGACCGCGGATGCCATTCTGTCGATGGCGTGAGTCCGCGACGTTGCCGCGCCCGTTCATCTGCGGTAGGGATCGTTCCCGCGGCCCGTTCTCGCCCTTTGCCCGGGCCGCAGCGGCGTTGGCCGAATTGTTATCGGAGGTGGCGTGAGCCCGCTCTATGACCTGATTCTGCGTGGCGGCACGGTCGTGTCGCATCGCGGCAGCGAACAGACCGACGTTGGCGTCAAGCACGGTCGGATCGCCGCCCTCGGCGATCTCGGCGACCAGGCGGCGGAGATCGTCGGCGCCGAGGGGCTCCACGTCCTGCCCGGCGTCATCGACACCCAGGTGCACTTCCGCGAACCCGGCATGGAGGCCGCCGAAGATCTCGAAAGCGGTACCCGCGGCGCCGTGCTGGGCGGTGTCACGGCGATCTTCGAAATGCCCAATACCCGCCCGACCACCACCGATCCGCAGAATTTCGCCGACAAGATGGCACGGGCCAAGGGGCGGGCGTGGAGCGACTATGCCTTCTACTTGGGCGGCACCGCCGAGAATGCCGAACGCCTGGCCGACTGGGAGTCGATGACCGGCTGCTGCGGCATCAAGGTGTTCATGGGGGCCTCGACCGGCGACCTGTTGGTCCAGGACGATGCCGCGCTCGAGCGCATCATGCGCAGCGGCCGCCGGCGCATTGCGATTCACGCCGAAGACAACTTTCGCCTGGAGGAGCGCAAGACCATCCGCGGCAGCGACGTGCGCAACCATCCGCTGTGGCGCGATGAGCAAAGCGCCGTCCTGGCGACGCAGCGCCTGATCGCGTTGGCGCGACGGGCGCGGCGCCGCGTCCATGTGCTGCACGTCACCACGGCGGACGAAATGCCGCTCCTGGCCGAGAACAAAGACATCGCCAGCGTCGAAGTGACGCCGCAGCACCTGACTTTGGCGGCGCCCGATTGCTATGCCGAACTCGGCACCTATGCCCAGATGAATCCGCCGATCCGAGCCGCCCACCACCGCGACGGCCTCTGGCGCGCGGTCGCGGCCGGGATCGTCGACATGATCGGCTCCGACCACGCGCCGCATCCGATCGCCAACAAGCAGAAGCCCTATCCAGAGAGCCCGTCGGGAATGCCGGGAGTCCAAACGCTGGTGCCGGTGATGCTCGATCACGTCGCCGCCGGCCGCCTGTCGCTCTCCCATTTCGTCGATCTGGTGTGCACCGGCCCCGTACGCGCCTTCGGCATTCTCGGCAAGGGCCGGATCGCCGTCGGCAACGACGCCGACTTCACCGTGGTTGACGTGGCGGCGCGGCGGCGCATCGAGGCGTCGTGGATCGCCAGCAAATGCGGCTGGACCCCCTATGACGGCAAGACCGTAACCGGCTGGCCGATCATGACCATCATTCGCGGGCGTATAGTCATGCGCGACGGCGCGGTGCAGGGTTCGCCGCAGGGCGCCCCGCTCGCCTTCGCCGAGACGCTGGCGACGTAAACAGGCCGGCATTCGTCGCGTCCCGACATCTTGAACAACAGGAGGCCGCCGATGGCCGAGACATTCCGGGCGCTCTGCGCCACCGAGGCGGAAGGCAAGTGCACGGTCGCCTTCAAGGACCTGACTGTCGCCGATCTGCCGGAGGGCGAAGTGCTGGTCAAGGTCGCCTATTCGACCCTGAACTATAAGGATGGCCTCGCGCTCAGCGGTAATCGCGGCAAGGTTATGCGCAAGCTACCGATGGTGCCTGGCATCGACTGTGCCGGCACGGTGATCGAATCGCGCTCGCCCGCGTTCAAGGCGGGCGAGGCGGTGGTCGTCACCGGCTGGGGCCTGTCGGAGACTCATTGGGGCGGTTACAGCCAGCGGGCAAGTCTGCCGGCTGCATGGCTGGTCAAATTGCCGCCGGCCATCGACGCGCGGCGCGCCATGGCGATCGGCACCGCCGGGTTCACCGCGATGCTGGCAGTGATGGCGCTCGAGGACGCCGGCCTGCGGCCGGGCGACCGCCCGGTCCTGGTCACCGGCGCGGCGGGCGGCGTCGGCAGCGTCGCAGTCGCGCTGCTGTCCCGCCTCGGGCACCGGGTGGCCGCCGCCACCGGGCGGCCGGCGACGCACGACTATCTGAAGGACCTCGGGGCCAACGAGATCGTCGAGCGGAGCGATCTTGCCAAGGTGGGTCGTCCGCTCGAATCGGAGCGTTGGGCGGGGGCGGTGGATACGGTTGGCAGCCAGACGCTGGCGATGGTTCTGGCGCAGACCACGCGCCATGGGTCGGTGGCCGCCTGCGGACTCGCCGGCGGCAGCGACCTGCCGACGACGGTGCTGCCGTTCATCCTGCGCGGCGTCAACCTGCTCGGGATCGATTCGGTCTACTGCCCGCCGGCGCGCCGGCAGGCCGCGTGGCACCGACTGGCCAAGGACCTGCCGCTCGACAAGCTCGATGCGATGACGACGGTGGTGCCGCTAGCCGAGGTTTTGACGCTGGCGCCGCAGATTCTCCAAGGCCAGATCCGCGGCCGCACGGTGGTGGACGTCAACGCTTAGCGGCGACCACGGGCGATGAAGTCGGGGTTGCGCCAATCGGGCTTGCCATAGCGCAGCGGCGCGCCGTCGAGGGTCGTCACTGAACCGCCGGCGGCGGCGAGCACGGCATGGCCCGCCGCCGTGTCCCATTCCATCGTCGGCCCGAAGCGTGGATAGAGATCGGCCTCGCCGGCGGCGATCAAACAGAACTTGACCGAGCTGCCGACGCGCCGCACCTCGTGCACGCCATGGTCGTGCAAGTAGGAATCGGTACGCGGGTCGCCGTGCGAACGGCTGGCGAGGGCGACGCAGAGGGGCACGCGGGCGCGGGCGGCGAGGGCGACGGGCTTTTCGTCGGCGCGCTGACGGAACACGGAACCGGGCGCCGACGCGAAATAGGTCACCGATTGGGTGGGAACGTGGACGACGCCCAGCGTTGGAACGCCGTGCTCGATGAGGGCGATGTTGACCGTGTATTCGCCATTGCCGGCGATGAACTCCTTGGTGCCGTCGAGCGGATCGACGAGCCAGAAGCGGGGCGCGGTGGTGGCCGGCCGGCCGGCGACGCGCTCCTCGGAAACGACCGGGATCGCGGGCGTAAGGCGGGCGAGCCCGTCGACGATGACGGCGTCGCTCGCCTCGTCGGCGGCGGTGAGCGGCGAGCGATCCTCTTTGTGGCGGACGACCGCCGGCTGGCGGGCGACGGCGAGGATGGCCTGGCCGGCTGCTACCGCGAGGTCGCGGATCGCGAGGGTAAGGTGGGGATCGCTGGGCGCCATGGCGGTGCGCACCCTATCACCTCGCGGCGGCCCCTCCACGTCCGGGCAATTGCCATGCACCAAGTCATTCTCCATTAAGGTACTGATCTAAAACGAAAATTTTTACCTTTGGAAAGCCGCCAAGGATCGCAGGGAAGGCCTGCGCCAGCTTGCTTGACTCCGGCCCGTGTCTCTTTTAGAACATAACAAGAACAAAATTAGAACAGACCAGAGTTTAGGGAGACTCCCATGGTAGTGGGGCCGGCGGTTGGCCCAGCGACGCCTGTCCTGTCCCCGCCGATCCAGACGGCGGGGCAGGCGGGTCGTGCGCGCCAGTCGTCCCGGCCGACCCCGGTCCGCGCCGAGGTCTTTACCGCCCTGCGGGCCCGCCTCGGCGCCCTCGCCCAACCGCGCAGCGTCGCTCTCGGGCTGGCCCCGCTGTCGATTGCCCCCGCGATCGATCAACTGTTGCCGTGGCGGGGCTTGCCGACGGGCGCCTTGCACGAAGTGGGTGGCGGCAGTTCGGCCTTGGGATTTGTCGCTCTCTTGCTCGCCCGCGCTGCCGGCCCCGGGGGGCGCGTCCTGTGGTGCGAAACGGCCCTGGCCACCGGCGAAGCAGGGACGCTCTACGGCGCCGGCTTGCACAGCTTCGGACTGGCGCCAGAGCAATTGTTGATTGCCCGCACTCGCCGCGTCACCGACATGCTGTGGGCGATGGAAGAAGGATTGCGCAGCGGCCAGGTGGCCGCGGTCGTCGGTGAAACCGCGGCCATCGGCTTGACCGCCGGCCGGCGACTGCAACTGGCGGCGGAGACCGGCGGGGCGCTCGCGCTGTTGCTCGACCGTGTTCCCAGTGCCGCGCGGGCGCCGGAAAAACCGGCGGCTGCCACCGCGGCCTTGACGCGATGGCGCGTTGCCGCAGCCCCGATGGTCGCCCGGCAAGAAAACGAAGCGGTGCTGCGCTGGCAGATCACCCTCGATTATTGCCGCGGCGGACCTGCCCGCTCGTGGCTCACGCAATGGCGCCGCGATGGCGCCGGGGTTCCCCATGACGGCGAAATCTTCTCCAGCTGCGACGACGAGACGAATCGTCTCGTTGTGGTTGCCGAACTTGGCGATCGACCGGCTCCGGCGCGCGCCATCGCCTGAGGCGGTCGCTGGCACCGGCAAGCCGGTGCAGGCAACCGTCGTCAAGGAGCAAAGCGCGCTCCGCCTGGCCGCTGTCGATTCGACGCTGTTGGCCGACGGCGTGCTGCCCGGCATGCCGCTCACCGACGTCCGCGCCATCGTGCCCGACATCCGGGTGGCGCCGGCCGATCCGGCGGCCGACCGGCGCGCGCTCATCCGGCTCGCCGATTGGTGCACGCGCTACACCCCCTGGGTTGCCCTCGATGCCGGGATGACGGTGGGGGAAGTTGATGGCCTGTGGCTCGACGTCACCGGCTGCGCCCACCTCGTCGGCGGCGAGCGTCCGCTGGTGGCCGACCTGGTCGTGCGTCTGCGCCGTCTCGGCTTCGCCGCCCACGCCGCGATTGCCGACACGCCCGGTGTCGCCTGGGCGATGGCCCGCTTTGCCACTTCCGCCGATCCGCCCGTGGCGCTCGTCCCCGCCGGAGGCGGGCGATCCGCCCTGGCGGGGTTGCCCGTCGCCGCGCTGCGCCTGCCCATGACCATGGTCGAGGGGCTCGAGCGCCTCGGTCTGCGCCGGGCGGGTGATCTGTTCGACCTGCCGCGCGGTCCGCTGGTGACGCGCTTCGGCGAAACCCTGGTCGAACGGGTCGACCAGGCCTTGGGTCGCCTGGCGGAGCCGCTTTCGCCGCGCGAACTGCCCGCGGCCTACCGTGCGGTCATGGCCTTTGCCGAACCGATCGGCCGGGCCGAGGACCTGGCCGAAGCGACCCGTCGTCTGCTCGCCGATCTCTGCACGCAACTCGAAGATGGTTTGCACGGGGCCCGTCGTCTCGTGCTCACGTGCTTTCGCGTCGATGGTGAATTGATCCGGCGAGCGATCGGCACCAGCCGGCCGGCCCGCGACCCGGTCCATTTGTTCCGGTTGTTCGAGGATCACCTGGCGTCGATCGCGCCTGGATTCGGGCTCGATGCAATGGCGCTCGCCGCGTCGGTGTCCGAGCCGCTGGCCACGGCGCAACTGGCGCTCGATGGTCGCAACCGGCGCCCGCTGCCAACGGCCGTCGACGGCGATCTGGCCCAGCTCGTCGACCGCCTCAGCAACCGACTGGGCCCTAACGGGGTCGTGCGCCTGGTACCGCGCGACAGTTATCTGCCCGAGCGGGCCTGCTTCGCCGTGCCGGCCCTCGTCGCCGGCGCCGCCGGTGGACCCGAACGAAACTGGCAGGCCGGTCAGGCCTGGTTCGTCAACCGGCCGCGGCCGCTGTCGTTGTTGTCGCGGCCCGAACCGATCGAGGTGATCGCTCCGGTGCCGGACGAACCGCCGGTCTTGTTTCGCTGGCGCCGCGTTCTCCATCACGTTCGCCATGCCGACGGGCCCGAGCGCATGGCGCCGGAATGGTGGCGCCTGCACGAGCAATCGCCGCTGCCCGACGCGGAACAGACACGCGACTACTTCAGCGTCGAGGACATGGCGGGCGCCCGCTTCTGGCTCTACCGCAACGGTTTGTTTGAACCGTCGGCCACGGTGCCGCCGCGGTGGTTTCTGCACGGCCTGTTCGCCTAGGGGGCGTCGTGGAGTACGTCGAGTTGCAGGTCACCAGCAATTTCAGTTTTCTGCGCGGCGCCTCGCATCCCGGCGAGTTGGCCGAGACGGCGGCCGCCCTGGGACTGAAGGCGCTGGCCCTGACCGATCGCAATTCGCTGGGCGGGGTCGTGCGAGCCTACCAGGCCGCCCGTCAGGTGGGGCTTCGTCTGGTGGTCGGCGCCCGTCTCGACTTCACCGATGCCCCGAGCGTGCTGTGCTATCCCACCGACCGCGCCGCCTATGGCCGCCTCGCCCGACTGCTCACGCTCGGCAAGCGGCGCGTGCCCAAGGGGGAATGCTGGCTGACCTGGGACGACCTGTTCTCCTATGCCGCCGGTCAGATCGTCGTGGCTTTGCCGCCGGCGCTGTTCGACCAGGCCGACCGGTCGCTGCGGGCCGACGATTACGCGGCCGACGGTGATTTTGGCCGGCGTCTGCGGCAATTGGCGGCGGCCTTTCCGCGCCGCTGCTATCTCGCCGCGCAGTTGCTTTACCGCGGCGACGACCGCTTGCGACTCGAGCGCCTGGCGCACTTGGCCTCCACCGTAGGCACGCCGTTGGTCGCCACCAACGATGTGCATTACCACGATCCCGCGCGCCGGCCGCTGCAGGACGTGCTCACCTGCATCCGCGAGCACTGCACCATCGAAGAGGCCGGGTTCCGCCTGCACGCCAACGGCGAGCGTTATCTGAAGCCGGCCGCAGAAATGCGGCGCCTGTTTCGCGGCTACGAGGCGGCGGTCGCCTGCAGCGCCGAGATCGCCGCCGCCTGCCGGTTCAGCCTGGACGAACTCCGCTACGAGTATCCGGTCGAGATCGTGCCGGGCGGCGTGACGCCGCAGCAGGAACTGGAACGGCTGGTCTGGAAGGGCGCGGCCCGGCGCTTTCCCGGCGGCTTGCCCGAGTCGATCGTCGGCATGCTGAACCACGAACTCAAACTGATCGGCGAACTCGGCTACGCACCCTATTTCCTGACCGTCTACGACATCGTCAAGTTTGCCGAAAGTCGCAGCATCCTGTGCCAGGGTCGCGGCTCGGCCGCGAACTCGGTGGTCTGCTACTGCCTGCGCATCACGGCGGTCAACCCCGAGCAGGTGGATCTGTTGTTCGAGCGCTTCGTGTCGGCCGAGCGCAACGAGCCGCCCGACATCGACGTCGATTTCGAGCATGAACGCCGCGAAGAGGTGATTCAGTACATCTATCAAAAATACGGCCGGCACCGCGCCGGGATGACGGCGGTCTACATCACCTATCGCTGGCGCAGTGCCGTCCGCGAGGTCACCAAGGCCATGGGCCTGTCCGAGGACGTGGGTGGGGCACTGGCCGGCTATGTCTGGGGCTGGCACGGCGAGGACGTCGACGATAAGCAGGTGCGCGAACTGGGTCTCGATCCGACCGATCCGCGGCTGCGGCGGGCGCTCAGACTGACGCGCGAATTGATGGGGTTTCCCCGCCACCTGTCGCAGCATCCGGGCGGGTTCGTCATCACGCGTGGCCCGCTGTCGGAAGTCGTGCCCGTCGCCAACGCGGCGATGCCAGACCGCACTATGATCGAATGGGACAAGGACGACATCGACACCTTGCGCATACTCAAGATCGACGTTCTCGGCCTCGGCATGCTGACCTGCATCCGCAAGGCCTTCGATCTGTTGTTGCAGCACCATGGTCGTGAGTTGTCGTTGGCGACGGTCCCGCGCGAAGACCCGGCGGTCTATGACATGCTGTGCCGGGCCGACTCGATCGGCGTGTTCCAGGTCGAAAGCCGGGCGCAAATGACCATGCTCCCGCGCCTGCGACCGCGCAATTTCTACGATCTCGTCATTGAAGTAGCGATCGTCCGTCCGGGGCCGATCCAGGGCGACATGGTCCATCCCTATTTGCGTCGCCGCAGCGGACTCGAGCAGGTCACGTTTCCGTCCGAGGAACTGCGCCAGGTTCTCAGCAAGACCTTCGGCGTGCCGCTGTTCCAGGAACAGGCGATGAAAATCGCCATCGTCGCCGCCGGATTCTCACCCAGCGAGTCCGACGGCCTGCGTCGGGCGATGGTGACCTTCCGTCACATGGGGACGATCCACACCTACCGCGACCGCTTTCTTAAAGGCATGGTCGAGCGCGGCTACGACCGCGATTTCGCCGAGCGTTGCTTCCATCAGATCGAAGGTTTCGGCGAGTACGGTTTTCCCGAATCTCACGCGGCGTCGTTTGCGCTTCTGGTCTACATCTCGGCGTGGCTCAAATGCCATTATCCGGCGGTTTTTGCCGCCACCCTCCTCAACAGCCAACCGATGGGCTTTTACGCTCCGGCCCAGATCGTGCGCGATGCGCGCGATCACGGAGTGAGCGTGCTGCCGGTCGACGTCAATCTCAGCGACTGGGACAACGGTCTGGAACGGCCGCCCGCGCCGAGAGGCGCGGAGATGACGGCGCCGGGCGAGGAGCGTTACGCGCTTCGCCTCGGACTGCGCGAGATCAAGGGCCTGGCCAAAGTGGAGGGTCTTCGCCTGGTCGAGGAACGCGACAATGGCGGCTACCGCAACGCCTATGAACTGTGGCGCCGCACTTTGCTGGAGAAAAAGGCGCTGGAAAGCCTTGCCGCCGCCGATGCCTTCGGATCGCTCGGTCTGTCGCGCCGGCAGGCGCTATGGGCGGTGCGCGGCCTGGCCGATACGTCCTTGCCGTTGTTTGCCGCGGCCGAACAGGCGGACGAACGGCGGGCTACGGCCGTCGGGTCTAATGCCGTTCCGGTCGCGCTCCGCCCGGAGCCGGGAGTCGACTTGCCGGCGATGACCATCGGCGAGGAAGTGATCTGCGACTACTCGACGGTCCATCTGAGCTTGCGGAGTCATCCAATGGCGTTGCTGCGGCCGCGCTTCACTACGTCCTATATGCCGGCGGCGCAATTGTTCGATACGCCGGCTGGCCGCCGGGTCAACGTGGCGGGGCTCGCCATTTGCCGCCAGCGACCGGGAACGGCCAGCGGCGTTATTTTCATGACGCTCGAGGACGAGACCGGCGTCGCCAACATCGTCGTCTGGCCGACGATGTTCGACCGCTATCGCCGCACGGTGTTGCAATCGCGCCTGCTTGGCGTGACCGGCAAGGTCGAACGGGAGGGGATCGTCATCCATGTGATCGCCAGCCATCTGGTTGATCTGTCGGGGGCGCTGGTGGCCCTGGCCGGTCGCGACCTGCCGGCGCCGCGGCGCCGGGCCCTGGCCGATCCCGCGGCCACCGTGCCGGCCACCGTTCTGAAGGCCATGCCGGCGCAGCCGTGGGGAATTGCCAACTGCGATGCGGTCAACGTGGAGCGCGCGATCGAACGGGCGGACGAGGTGCGCCACGGCGGCTTGGATCGCATTCGTCCGATCCAACGGGTCTTTCCCTCGCGCGACTTTCACTAGCGCAAAGAAAAACGCCAGCCTCGCGGCTGGCGTTTTTTCATCGGCACGGCGCAGCAGGTCAGCCCGTGGTCTTCTTGGTCTTCTTCGCCGCGGTCTTCTTCTTGGCCTTCTTTGCCGCCGGCTTCTTCTCCGCCATGTCTTTCTTTTCGCCCGCGTCCTTCGCCTCGCCCGCCTTGGCGCTACGCTTGGTCGCTGGCTTGCGGCGCCGCTCGTCAGCGCGCTCGCTGCGCCGCTGCGTCCCTTGTCCATGGGCGAGGGCATCCTCGCCCATCACCACGGTGGCCGCGATGCCAACCAAGGCCGCGGCGCCGAGGCCGAGGAACCGCCGACGCGTCGTATCGTTCACTGTGCTCATGAAATCTCCATAACGGTCAAAATTAGCAGCCGACACGCTGCCCGAGTCGCGACTCGCGGGCAAGCGTGAGAAAGCCGCCGAATACCCGCCTTTTATCGCACCGAGCTGCCGTCTTCCGCAATCCGTTTCCCCCAAAGACCACACGCCTCTCACCGCGGGGCCGGCCCCTCGGTCCCATAGTTGACCCGAGTGGTGTGCCGGCCCTCGCGGTGCCAGGCGAGGTAGCGCTCGGCCAAGCGCGCCGTGATCGGCCCCGGTGCACCGTTGCCGAGGATGCGTTCGTCGATCCGGGTAATGGCCGCGACCCCGCCCGCCGTCGTCGTCATGAAAACCTCGTCGGCATTCTTGAACCGTTCGGCTGAAATCGCCTCCTCGCGCGCCGGAATACCGAGTTCGGCGCAGAGTTCCAGCGTCGTGCGCCGGGTCATGCCGTCGAGACCGCCGCGCACCGGTGTCGCGACGACGCCGTTCTCGACGCAAAAGACGTTGAAGCCCGGCCCCTCGGTGACGTTGCCGGCGGCATCGAGCAGCACCGCGTTCTCGGCGCCGCGGTCATAGGCCTCAAACAGCGCCATTTCGAGATCGAGCCAATGCAGGTTCTTGATCGTCGGATCGACCGCCTCGGGGGCGATGCGTTGGACGCTGCGGGCGATGACCACGGCGAGGCCGCGCCGCTTCTGCTCGTCGGTGGCATAGGGAACGTAGGGGACGGCGAACACGATCGCGCGATTCTCGCATTGCCGGGGATCGCGGGTGCCCGGTCGTGGCCGGCCGCGCGTGCAGATCATCCACACATAGGCCTCGCGCAGGCCGCTCCGCCGCACGCATTCGATCGCCGTCGCGCGCAAACCGTCGCGTTCCATCGGCAGTCGCAGCCGCAGCCGCGTCACGTTGCGCAGGAAACGATCGAGATGGTCCTCGAGGCGAAAGAAGGCGCCGTCCCAGACATGGACGACGTCGTAGGTGGCATCCGAGCGGAGAAAGCCGTAATCGAGAACGGGAAGACGGGCCTCCGCCACCGGCACGTAACCGCCGTCGATGAAGGCACAGCCGCTGGCGAAGGGATCGTCCAAGGAAACCCCTAGGCGTTGAGGTCGCGCATGGCGCGGTCGAGGCCGTCGAGCGTCATCGGGAACATGCGGTTCTCGATGAGCTGGCGGACCAGGCCGATCGACGGCGTGTAGCCCCAGTAGTCCTCGCGCACCGGGTTGATCCATGCCGCGTGTTCGTAGTGCAGTAACAAACGGCGCAGCCAGACTTCGCCCGGCTCCTCGTTCCAATGCTCGACGCTGCCGCCGGGGGTGACAATCTCGTAAGGACTCATGCTGGCGTCGCCGACGAACACGAGTTTGTAGTCGCGGCCATAGGTATGGATCACGTCCCAGGTCGGCAAGCGCTCGACGTGACGACGGCGGTTGTCGCGCCAGACGCTCTCATAGACGCAATTGTGGAAATAGAAATATTCGAGGTGCTTGAACTCGGCGCGTGCCGCCGAGAACAGTTCCTCACAGACCTTGATCCAATCGTCCATTGAGCCACCGGCGTCCATGAACAGCAGCACCTTCACCGTGTTGCGGCGCTCGGGCACCATTTGCAGGTCGAGAAGGCCGGCGTTGCGCGCCGTCGAACGGATCGTTCCCGGCAGGTCGAGAACGTCGGGCGACCCCTCGCGGGCGAACTTGCGCAGGCGCCGCAGTGCTAGCTTGATGTTGCGGGTGCCCATGACGACTTGGTCGTCGAGGTTGCGGTAATGGCGCCGATCCCAGACTTTGACGGCGCGACGCTGCCGCGATTCGTCTTGGCCGATACGGACTCCTTCCGGGTTGTAGCCATAAGCCCCGAACGGCGAGGTGCCGGCCGTGCCGATCCACTTGCTGCCGCCATGGTGACGCCCCTGTTGCTCGGCCAGGCGCTGGCGTAGCGTCTCCATCAGCTTGTCCCAGCCGCCGAGCGACTGAATCAGGGCCTTCTCTTCCTCGCTCAGGTGCTTTTCGGCCAGTTTCTTGAGCCACTCTTCGGGCAGCTGCGCCAATAGCTGCTCGGCGGTGGTCGAGCTTTCCAAGCCCTTGAACACTGTGCCAAACACTTGGTCGAAGCGGTCGAGGTGGCGTTCGTCCTTGACCAGGGTCGCGCGCGACAAGAAATAGAAATCGTCGACCTTGAAGCGCGCCAATCCCACCGTCATCGCCTCGAGCAGCGTCAGATATTCCCTGACGCTGACCGGCACCTGCGCCTGCTTGAGGCCGAGAAAGAGGTTGAGAAACACCGGTCGCCCTAGCGGTTGCCCTCGCGTCGCCGCAGGAAGGCCAGCCGTTCGAACAGATGGACGTCCGCCTCATGTTTGAGCAGCGCGCCGTGGAGCGGTGGAATGAGCGATTTGGCGTCGGTGTGGCGCAGGGCCTCGATCGAGACATCGTCGGCGACCAGCAACTTCAGCCAGTCGAGCAGTTCCGACGTCGACGGTTTCTTTTTGATCCCTGGCACGCCCCGAACTTCGAAGAACATCGTGAGCGCCTGGTTGATCAGCTTCTTCTGGACGTCCGGAAAATGGACGCAAACGATCTCCGTCATCGTCTCGCGGTCGGGAAAGCGGATGTAATGAAAGAAACAACGGCGCAGAAAAGCGTCCGGCAGTTCCTTCTCGTTGTTGGAGGTTATGACGACGATCGGCCGATGGACCGCCTTGACGGTCTCCTTCGTTTCATAGACGTAGAACTCCATGCGGTCGAGCTCGAGCAGCAGGTCGTTGGGAAACTCGATATCCGCTTTGTCGATCTCGTCGATCAGCAACACCGGCAAGTCCGGGCTGGTAAAGGCGTCCCACAGCTTGCCGCGGACGATATAGTTGCGAATGTCGTGCACGCGCGCATCGCCGAGTTGCGAGTCGCGCAGGCGGGCGACGGCGTCGTATTCATAGAGGCCGTGCTGCGCCTTGGTGGTCGATTTGACATGCCATTCAATCAACGGTCGGCCGAGCGATCGGGCGATCTCGGCGGCTAGGATCGTCTTGCCGGTGCCGGGTTCACCCTTGATCAGAAGCGGCCGACGCAGCGTGATGGCGGCGTTCACCGCGATTAAAAGATCCTCGGTTGCGACGTAGGAACTGGTACCCTCGAACCGCATGCGCATGACCCGAACAAAAAAGAGATCGCCGCACCCTAGGGATTCGCTCGGCGGCGATCAAGGCGCGGCGCCCGATCTGGAGCGCTTGCTCGCCGAGGTGCGGGCGTGCCGGCTGTGTGCGGCCCACCTGCCGCTGGGACCGCGCCCGGTGCTGCGTGCCAGCCGGACTGCCCGGATCGTCATTGCCGGCCAGGCGCCCGGAACCAAGGTGCACGAAAGCGGGGTGCCGTGGGGCGATGCGTCCGGCGATCGCCTGCGCGACTGGCTCGGGCTCGACCGCACCGCGTTCTACGACGAGCGCCGAATCGCGGTAATTCCGCAGGGATTTTGTTACCCCGGTCGCGGCACTCACGGCGACCTGCCGCCGTGTCCCGAGTGCGCTGCCACCTGGCACGGACCGCTCTACCAGGCGATGCCCCAGGTCGAGCTGTTCATCCTGGCCGGCCAATACGCCCTTGCCTACCATCTCGGTAGCCGGCGGAAAGCGACACTGACCGAAACGGTCAAGGCGTGGCGCGAATATCGACCGCGCTATTTCGTGCTGCCGCATCCGTCCTGGCACAATAACCGATGGCTCAAGGTGAATCCCTGGTTCGGGCGGGACCTTGTGCCGGAGCTGCGGGCCGTCGTGGCCCGGCTGACCTAGCGTCTCATGCGCCGTCTGCTGGCGGCCATCGCCTTCCTGCTCGGCGCCTGCGCGTCGCCCTATGTGCAATCGGTGGGCAGCGAGGTGGTCGAGCCGCCGCGGATCGCCGCGCCCGCTGCCGGAGCGGGTTTTGACCTAATCGCCTCGGACGGCGTCCGCTTGCCGCTGCGCGCCTGGCCAGCAACCGACGCCTCCGGCGATCCGACTACACCGCGGGCGATCCTCATCGGACTGCACGGCTTCAATGACTACTCCAACACGTTCTCCTACCCGGGGCCGTGGTGGGCACGGCGTGGCCTCACGACCTATGCCTATGACCAGCGCGGCTTCGGCCAGGCACGCGAACCCGGGCGCTGGGCGCCCGTCGGGCGCCTGACTGCCGACCTGGTCGACGCCGTGGTCGCCGTCCGCGAACGGCACCCTGGCGTTCCGATCTATGTGGTCGGCGACTCGATGGGCGGCGCGGTCGCCCTTGCAGCGCTCGCCGACCGGTCGGTTGACTGGCAGGGGCTGGGCGTACGCGGTGCCGTTCTCGCTGCCCCGGCGGTATGGGGCGGGGCGACGCTGAACCCGCTCTATCGCCTGGTGCTGTGGCTGGCGGTGCGGGTCATCCCGGCCGAGGTTCTTACCGGACGCGGCCTTGGCATCGTCCCCTCCGACAATATCGAGATGCTGTTGGAGCTCGGGCGCGATCCCCTGGTGATCAAGGGTGCGCGGATCGATGCCGTCTACGGACTCGTCGGGCTGATGGATCGCGCCTTGGCGGCATCGTCCGACGTCGGCCTCCCACTGCTGGTGCTGTACGGCGCCCGCGACGAGATCATTCCGCGTGCCCCGACGGCCGCGATGGCCGCCAACCTCAATGGCATCACCCGCCTCGCCGTCTATCCCGCCGGCTATCACATGGTCCTGCGTGACCTGCAGGCCGAAGTAGTGTGGCGCGACGTCGTCGCATGGATCGGCGGTCCGTCGGCCCCGCTGCCCTCGGCGGCCGAGCGCCCGAAGCAAGACCTGTTCGGCAGCCGCTAGTCGTCCTTCGGGCGAAACGAGCGGCCGAAGGTCACCGCGTCATCGCCAAACTTGCTGCGCAGAGCGCTCACCGTCCCTTCGATCGCCTTCGTCTTGGCATGGCGATCATCGGCGAACAAATCGGCCGCGTCGTAGCGGTCGATCGCGACGAGATCGGCACTGCCGATCCCGATGAGACGGAAGCGTTCACCGGTCGCTTCTTTTCGCAACAACTCGCGCGCAACGGCGAACAGGTCGGCGGCGAGGTCGGTCGGCCGCGCCAGATGGCGCCGGCGCGTACGCAGGCGAAAGCGAGCGGTCTTCAGTTTGAGCACGACGGCGGTCGTGAGGAACCGCTCCTTGCGCAGTTGCTGCGCCACCCGCTCGCACAATGGCCAGAGCCGGCCCTCCAGTTCCTCGGCACCGCTCAAGTCGGCCGCGAAGGTGCGCTCGGCCGAGATGCTTTTTGCCTCGTGGTCGGCGTGCACGCGGCGAAAATCGCGGCCGAAGGCAAAGCGATGCAGGCGGTGCCCAATCGAGCCGTAGCGGGCGATCAATTCCGCCTCACCGAAGTCGCGCAATTGGCCGACGCGGGTGATGCCGTCGCGGTGCAGGCGGCGCTCCAATGCCGGGCCTACACCCCACAGGAGGCGCAAGGGTTGATCGGTCAGGAACGCCTGGGCCTTGGCGCGACCGATTACGGCGAAGCCACGGGGCTTCTCGAGGTCGGAGGCGACCTTGGCGAGAAACTTGTTGTAGCTGAGGCCGACGGAAATCGTGATCGCCAGCTCGCGCTCGATCTTGCGGGCGAGATCGACCAGCACCTGCGCCGGGTAGGCGCCGTGAATAGCGGTCGTTCCCTCCAGGTCGAGGAAGGCCTCGTCGATCGACACCGGTTCGACGGCGGGCGTAGTCTCGAGCAGGAGTTGGCGCACCTCGCGGCCGACGCGGGCATACTTGCTCATGTCCGGCGGCACGACGGTGGCGTGCGGGCAGAGCCGAAGCGCCTTGGTCATCGGCATCGCCGAGCGAATACCGTAGCGCCGGGCGATATAGCAACAGGCCATGACGACGCCGCGCTGGCGACCGCCGACGACCACGGGCTGGTCCTTGATGGCCGGGTTATCGCGTTTCTCGACCGTCGCATAGAAGGCATCGCAATCGATGTGGGCGACGGCCAGCTCGGCCAGTTCTGGGTGCTCGAGCACGCGGGGCGAATCGCAGTAGGGACAACGCCGCTCCACCTCCGGCGTCGGAAAGTCGCGACCGCAGTCTCGGCACAGGGCGATCATCGGCTCTCGCATTGCCTGGCGCCCCGGCGCCTGCTATGGCCTCTGCGCGCAATGATTCCGAGGTACGCTGTGGTTGCCTTTCGCCGTCCCGCCGAGTCCCACACCATTCGGCTCCCTCGCCTGGCTGCGCTGCATTACCTCGACTGGCCGGGCAGCAACCCGCCGATCATTTTACTACACGGCAACAAGTCGCTGGCGCGCTCCTGGGACTTCATGGTCGACGCCAGCACCCTGGCCAATCGCTATCTCGCGCCTGACCACCGCGGCCATGGCCTGAGCGCGGCGCCCGAACGGGGCTACCGCATCGCCGACTATATCGCCGATGCCTGGGAGTGGATCGCCGCGCTCGGACTGGGGCAGGTAATCCTGGTCGGAACCGCGACCGGCGGCTACATGGCGTTGCAGATGGCGAACGACCGGCCTGATGTGGTCAAGGCGATCGTCGTCGTCGATTCGGGCATCTGGCTCCCGCCCGCGATCAATTTCGCACTGCGCCGGCGCCGCTACCCAAACCTCGCCGCCGGCCGGGCGGCCCTCGATCGCAGCGAGGGTTGGCCCGAAGAGATCAAGGACCACTACGCCCGGCATAGCTTCAAGGATGTTGGCGGCGGCGAGGTCGAGTATCGCTATGTCGAACAGGGTGAAACCGCAGCCAGCCGCGCGGAGTTTCACCCGGAGACGTTGTGCGTCCGCTGCCCCGTCCTGGTCGTGCGCGGCGAGCGCTCGGACATCACCTCGGTCGAGTCGATCGAGCGCCTGATGGCTCTGATCGGCGGCGGCGCCCGCGCCGCGCTGGTGCCCGATTGCGGCCACCATATCCCGATGGATCGCCCGGCGGACCTGGCTGCGGTCGTCGACGATTTTGTCCTTCGCCTTGCTTAGCCCGGGCAATCGCCGGTGAAATCCGTTGCCGTGATTGGCGGCGGCCCGGCCGGGCTGATGGCCGCCGAGCGTCTGGCGGCTGCCGGGTTCGCCGTCACCGTCTACGACCGCATGGCCGGCATGGGGCGCAAATTCCTCCTCGCTGGCCGCGGCGGCCTCAATCTGACGCACAGCGAGTCGCTGCGGCGTTTTCTGGCGCGCTATCGCCCATCGGCCGGCCCGCACCTGGCAGAGGCGATCGCGGCGTTCCCGCCCGAGGCGCTGCGCGCCTGGTGCGAGGGGTTGGGCGAGACGACCTTCATCGGCTCGAGCGGCCGGGTATTCCCGCGCTCCTTCCGAGCCTCGCCCTTGTTACGCGCGTGGCTCGCGCGACTCGCCGGTGCCGGCGTTCGCTTTTCGCCCCGTCACCGCTGGCTCGGCTGGGACGCGAGCGGGGCCTTGGTGTTTGCCACGGCGGCCGACGGCCAGCATACCGAGACGCACGATGCCACCGTTCTGGCGCTCGGCGGGGCGTCGTGGCCGAGGCTTGGATCGGACGGCGGCTGGGTCGACATCCTGCGCGCGCGGGGCGTAACCATCGCCGACCTGCAGCCCGCCAACAGCGGCTTCATCGTCGCCTGGTCGGAGCATTTTCGTGGCCGCTTCGAAGGGGCGCCACTCAAGAAGATTGCGCTCACCCTGGGTAACGACACCGCCCGCGGCGAAGCGGTGGTGACGGCCATGGGGATCGAGGGCGGCGCCGTCTACGCCCTATCCGCGGCGCTGCGGGACGCGATCGCGCCCCAGGGTGAGGCGACCCTCGTCATCGACCTGCGTCCCGACCTGTCCCTGCCGGAACTAGTGGCCCGCCTCGCGCTGCCGCACGGCAAGCAATCCCAGGCCAACTATTTGCGCAAGGCCGCCGGCCTGGCGCGGGTCGCGATCGGCCTGCTGCGCGAACCCGACGGTCGGCCGCCGCCGGTCGATCCCGAAGCGCTAACGCGCATGATCAAGGCCTATCCGCTGCGGGTCACGGCGACTAGTCGTGGCGATCGCGCCATCTCGACGGCCGGCGGCATCGTGTTCAGCGAACTCACTGAAGACTTCATGGTGCGGCAATTGCCCGGGGTCTTCGCTGCCGGCGAGATGCTCGACTGGGACGCGCCGACGGGCGGCTACCTTTTGCAGGCCTGCTTCGCCACCGGCGCCGCGGCCGCGGCGGGCATCATCCGCCTGCTCGCACCGCCCTCTAGTGGGCTGTGACGTCCGCCGGTTCCGGCGGGAACTGCAGAACCAGGACGACGGCGCCGGTGTCCCCGGCGGTGGCGGTACAGGTATCGGCAGGGCCGGCGTAGAGACTGGAAAAACGATCCAACGTCGTCGAACCGACGCGCAGGTGGCCCGCCAGCACCAGCGCATGGCGGCCGGCCCCAGGTCGCGCGAGCGTCAGATCGCCGGTGGCACCGGGGCCGAAGGTGATCTGTGCCACGCCGAGACCGTCGGGCTCGCAAGGCAGGACATCGTCGCAACGGATCAGGCCTTGGCCGACCGCGCCGGCATCGGCCGTGGGCAGGTCGTGCACGAGTCGGAAGCGCCGCGCCACCCGCCGCAGGTTGGGCCGATTGTCAGGCATCGTCTTGCCGCCCGAGTCCCAGCGGTTGCGGAAGGTGAAGTACTCAGCCGGCCGATCGTCGGTGCGAATGGGACCATACGGTGTGTGGCCACCGGCGAAGTGCACGCGTACCGCGCCAATCGGCCTCTTGCCGAAGACGGCGCCGCCGCTGACAAACACCTGGAATTGGTTGGTGTCGTGATAATGCGCCGGCACCAGCGAACGGGCCGGCTGCTCGACCAGATAGGCCTGCGGCGGGAGCCGTTGGGCGGGAGCCGCCGGCTGTGAGGGATCGACGGTATCGGGTAGCGCGCCCACATAGCGCGTGACAAAGAAACCCTCGTCCGGCGAGGTCGCCAGGGTGTAGTAGGCCACCATCAGCGGCCGCCGCTCGCGCCGCGCCTGGTCGACGCTGACGACTTCGATCATGTCCGTACCTCTCGACAGTCGGCAGTGTAGCACCGGCCCGTGGCTCTAGCCGCGCGTTCCCCGGCCGTGCCGCTTCAGCATCGCCCGGGCGATGACCAGTTGTTGGATCTGGCTGGTGCCCTCGTAAATGCGAAAAAGCCGCGCGTCGCGAAACAGGCGCTCGACCGCGTACTCCGCCATGTATCCGGCGCCGCCGTGGATCTGGACCGCGCGGTCGGCGATCCGGCCGACCATCTCCGAGCAAAAGAGTTTGCAACACGAGGCTTCCATGGCGATGTCGTCGCCGCGGTCGCGTCGGCGCGCCGTCTCCAGCACCATGGTGCGTCCGGCATAGGCATCGGTACGGCTGTCGGCCAGCATCGCCTGGATCAGCTGGAACTCCGCGATCGCCTGTCCGAACTGCCGCCGCTCGAGCGCGTAACCGACGGCCTCGTCGATCAGCCGTTCTGCCAGGCCGACACAGGCCGCCGAGAGGTGCAGGCGACCGCGGTCGAGCACCTGCATGGCGGTGTGGAACCCCGAGCCGGGCGCGCCCAGCATCGCGTCGGTGGGGACAGGACAGTCCTCAAAGACGACGTCGCAGACGTGGGCACCCTGTTGGCCCATCTTGCGGTTGGGCTTACCGAGCGAAAGGCCCGGAGTGGTGCGGTCGACCAAGAAGGCGGAGACGCTTTTGGCGCCGTCCGCGTCGCTGCCGGTGCGGGCGAACACCGTAAACAGCGCGGCTTCCGGTGCGTTGGTGATGAACCGCTTGCTGCCGGTGAGCCGCCACCCGTCGGCGGTCTTGACGGCGCGGGTCCGCAGCGACCCCGCGTCCGATCCCGACTCCGGCTCGGTGAGGGCGAAGGAGGCGATGATCGTGCCGGCCGCAATGGCGGGCAGGTACTTCTCCTTTTGCGCCGCGGTGCCGGCGATGACGATTCCCTGGCTGCCGATGCCGTTATTGGTCCCGATCACCGAGCGAAAGGCCGGCGCGGCGTAGGCGAGTTCGAAGACGACGCGCACTTCTTCCTCGACCGCGAGGCCGAGACCGCCGAATTCCGTGGGCAGCGTCAGACCGAAGAGCCCCATCGACCGCATTTCGGCGACGATCTCGGGCGGGACGCGATCATCGGTCGCCACTTGCGCCTCGAGCGGGATCAGCCGCTCGCGCGTGAAGCGCGACACCGAGGCAATGAGCTGCAGCAGGGTTTCTGGATCAAGCGCCACTCTGGTTCTCCACGGTTGGGCACCCGCGAACGGACGCCGATCGTATAATCCTTGCGCCGTCCGACGCTGTCCAGGTCGGCTTCTCCGCTGCGGCGCGCCATCAGCGCCGGGCCATCTATTGTGGAAACGTTCGATCGGGTCGAAGATGGCGGCGATCCCCCGGGAGGGAGCGATGACCGCACTGGAAACGCCGCGCCTGCGTGTCTATTGGCAGCCGCATTGCTCGAGCTGCGCCTTCGTCAAGGAATACCTGACGCGTCACGGCGTCGACCATGAGTCGATCAACGTGCTCGAGCGCCAGACCGCCTATGACGAAATGCGCCAGATCGGCGCCCGCAGCGTGCCCATCGTCGCGCGCGGAGAGCGCTTCGTCTATGCCCAGTCGATTGCCGATGTCGCCGCCTTCGTGGGCATCGACGCCAAGGCGGCGACGTTGACGCCGCAACAACTGATCGATCGCGCGGACGCCATTCTCGCAGCCTCCGCCCGTTTCGTCCGCCAGTTCCCACAGGCCAAGCTCGCCGAGCTGATGCCGAACCGGCCGAACCGCACCTACCGCGTGCTCGCTCACCACGCCTTCAACGTGGTCGAGACGTTCTTGGAAGCGGTCGACGGCGGGGTCCTCACCTACGAAACCCTCACGCGCCTGCCGCCGGCGGGGATGGAGACCGCCGAGCAGATCGCGCGCTACGGCGACGGTGTGCGGCAACGGCTGGCCGACTGGTGGCGCGGCTGGTCGGACAAGCAGGCGGCGACGGCGATGCGGACCTATTACGGCGAGAAGCCCATGCGCGAGGTCCTGCTGCGGACGGCCTCGCAT
>SHVP01000062.1 GCA_009694165.1 Alphaproteobacteria bacterium | reverse complement strand
GAGCCAGTCTCGCGCCAATCTTGTCGAACACGGAGCGGAACATCGTTTCGCTGAGGCGGCCCGTGTTCGTGTTGTAGCGCGAGCAGTGGTAGCTGTCGGCGAGAAAGCGCCGCTCGCCGATGTCGTGAATCGCGCCATGGGTGAAGAGAAAGTCCTTCTGCTTATGGCCGAGCGTGACAATAACGGCACGATGAGCAACCTGCCCAAGGGCGAGTAGGCCCTTGAGATGGGGCATCATCGCGATCTCTGCGGCCAAGAAACTGCGGCAGGATCTTATTTCGTCGGGGGTCGGTTTGTTTCCCGGTGGCACGCAGCGCACGCTGTTGGTGATCCGGCAGCGATCGAGAACATAGCCGTCGTCGCTGCGGGCCGCGTATTGTCCGCTGGCTAGTCCGAAATCGGGCAGCGTTCGATAGAGGAGATCGCCGGCGTAGTCACCGGTGAACGGCCGCCCAGTTCGATTGGCGCCGCGCAGGCCCGGCGCGAGGCCGACGATGAGGAGCACGGCGTCGGTGTTGCCGAACGATGGCACCGGGGCGTTGAAGAAGTCGGGGTAGGTGGCGCGGTTCTGTTGGCGAAACTTCGCCAGCCGCGGACAATGGGAGCAGTCGCGGTCCGGTTCCTTAAACGGCATGGTCGGACTATCGCCCTCAGCCCTGCCAGGAGCAAGCTGGCAAAGATGATCCTTATTGCCCTCGGCGCCAATCTGGCGAGCCCCGCCGGTCCGCCGGCCGCAACCCTGCGAGCCGCCGTGGCCGAGATGCCCACCCATGGCGTGGCGGTCACGGCGCTGTCGCGATTCTATCGCTCGGCGCCGGTTCCGGCGTCCGATCAGCCGGACTTCATCAATGCGGTGGCGATCGTGCGATCGGCGCTCGAACCGAAGGCGCTGCTCGATGCTCTCCTGGCGATCGAACGTCATTTCGGCCGCGAACGGCGGGTACGCTGGGCGGCGAGGTCGCTCGACCTCGATCTGCTTGCGTATGACGATCAAGTCGTCCACGAAGCAGCGCTGACGTTGCCGCATCCGCGCCTGCACGAGCGTGCCTTCGTCTTGGCGCCGCTCTGTGAGCTGGCGCCGGCGTGGCGCCATCCGCTTCTGGGCCTCGGCGCCTGTCAGTTTCTTGCCGCACTGGATGGCGACGCGATAACGGCCCTTGGCCCGACCGAATCATGAGCGATGCGACCAGCCCCAGCGGAATACACATTCCGCCAACGACTCGCACGGTCGTCATTCTGGGGCTGTCGCAACTGATGTGCTGGGGCATCAGCTACTATCTGATCGGAGTCTTTGGCGAGCGCATGGCGGCCGACCTTGGCCAGAGCCGTCCCGTGATCTATGCCGGGTTCTCGTGGGCCCTCGTGGTCATGGGCGGCGCATCGCCCCTGGTCGGACGGTCGATCGATCGTTGGGGCGGTCGCCCGGCCATGACAATCGGCGCCGTGTTGACGGCGGCCGGGTGCCTTCTGCTCGCCTTCGCCGAGGGCCTGATTCTCTATTTTGTGGCGTGGACGGTTCTGGGGCTCGCCATGCGCGCCACCCTGTACGATGCCGCGTTCGCGACCATGGCCCGGCTGTTTGGCGGTCGGGCGCGACGACCGATGTCGCAGATCACCCTGCTCGGCGGCCTTGCGTCGACTGCCTTTTGGCCGCTCGGTCTCGTCTTGATGGAGTGGTGGGGGTGGCGTGGGGCGGTGCTCGTCTATGCGGCGATCGCCGGCGCGATCGTCGTGCCGCTGCACCTCCTCCTTCCCCGCGCTCCCACGGCGGTGGCCAGCTCCCCGGAGGTAGCCCCAGGCTTCGCGACCGCCACGGCTCAGGACACCGAGGGCCCGGGCCTGGCGGGCTTCCTCTACGCACTGGTCACGGCGCTGGTCGCCTTCCTCGCATCGGCGATGTCGGCGCACATGATTGGACTGCTGACCGGTCTGGGGGTCGGCGCCTCGCTTGCCGTCGCGCTCTCGGCGCTGCGCGGCGTGGGGCAGTCGGCGGCGCGGTTGGCCGAAGTTTTGTTCGGTGCCCGGGTGCACCCGTTGGCGCTGGGTGTCTTCGCCCTCGGATGCCTTCCTCTTGGCTTCCTCGCAGCGGGATTGACCGCCTTCTCGACTCTGGCGGGCGGAGCCTTCGCCCTGCTTTATGGAACCGGCAACGGACTGGCGACCATCATCCGCGGCACCATCCCGTTGGCGCTGTTCGGTTCGGCAGGCTACGGTCAGACGGTCGGCCGCCTGGTCGCCCCCAGTTTTGCCCTATCAGCCCTGGCGCCCCTGCTTTTCGCACTGGTGCTGGAGGAGGGCGGCTCGATTGCCGGCATCCTGTTGGCGGGTTCGGTGTCGTTGGTGGCCCTGGCGGCGATCCTGGTCCTCTTTCACCGCCATCGCCCCCGGGCCGGATCCGGCAGACTTGCGTTGGGCACGGCAAGGGCCTATGTATGGAACCTTCAAGAACGTTGGATTTCTTAGGATTTTTCAGCCCGGAAGGGGACTTCTATGGCGCGCGTCACCGTCGAAGATTGTGTCGAGGTCGTTCCCAACCGGTTCGATCTGGTCATTCTAGCCGCCCAACGGGCGCGCGAGATTTCGGCCGGAGCGCCGCTGACCATCGAGCGTGACAACGACAAAAACCCGGTCGTGGCCTTGCGCGAGATTGCCGACCGGACTGCTGATGCCGATATCCTCCGAGAATCGGCCATTCACGGCCTGCAGAAACATGTCGAGAACGACGAGCCCGAAGAGGACGACATGGCGCAATTAATGTCGGGTGACCAATGGGTTGCCGCCGCGCAGAGCGTGGCTGAAAAGGGTAAAGCGGTGGCCGAGGCCGATGCCGCGGCCGAGGACGACGTGGTGAATGAGGAAGCGGCGCCCGGCGCAGGCTGAGCCGCGATCGCCCGATTGCGACGGACATTCACCTCGGCCGCCACGGCCGAGCGCGGTGGATGCAACGGCGCCGACCCCGGTCTGGCGCCGTTCTGCTTAGAATAGTGTAGCCATGATGCGCCAGTTCGACCTGATCGAACGCGTGCGTAGCTACGACCCGCACGCCGACCTTGACCTGATCAACCGCGCCTACGTTTTCTCGATGAAGGCGCACGGGGTGCAGCGCCGCGCGTCGGGCGATCCCTACTTCTCCCATCCCCTCGAAGTGGCCGGGATCGTCACGGAACTGAAGCTCGACGCAGCAACCGTTGCAACCGCCCTGTTGCACGATACCGTCGAGGACACCATCGCGACGCTCGAGCAAATCGAGCAACAGTTCGGTCCGGAGGTCGCCCAACTCGTGGACGGCGTGACCAAGCTGTCGAAGCTCGAGGTCGAGCGGGGCACTGAGCAAGCCCGCGTCGCGGAAAATTTCCGCAAGCTGCTGCTCGCCATGTCGCATGACTTGCGTGTGCTCCTGGTCAAGCTCGCGGATCGCCTTCACAATATGAGGACGCTTCAGTTCATTCAGGATCCGGCAAAGCGCCGCCGCATCGCCCTTGAGACCAATGAGATCTATGCGCCTCTCGCCGAGCGTATTGGCATGCACGAGGTGAAGGACGAGCTCGAAGACCTTGCCTTCTCCGAACTCAACCGCGAGGCCCGCGAATCTGTGTTGACGCGCCTGCAGTTCCTGCAGGCGGAGGGCGGCGACCTGATCGCCCGAATCACTACTAAACTCGGCAAGACACTCAACGAAGGCGGGGTCACGGCCAGCATCGCCGGTCGGGTGAAGCGGCCGTTTTCGATCTGGCGCAAGATGCAGCGCAAGAACGTCAGTTTCGAGGAACTGTCGGACGTAATGGCGTTTCGAATCGTCGTCGATAGCGAAGACGACTGCTACCGGGCTCTGGGCATCGTGCACCGCCACTACCCGATGGTCCCCGATCGCTTCAAGGACTATGTCTCGACGCCGAAGCCCAATCGCTATCGGTCCCTCCACACCACCGTTATCGGGCCGGAACGGCGTCGCATCGAGATTCAGTTGCGCAGCGCGGAGATGCACGAGGTTGCCGAACTCGGCGTTGCCGCCCATTGGCAGTACAAGCAAGGTGCCGGGGCCGTCGACGGCGCGCAGTATCGCTGGGTGCGGGAACTTCTGGAGATTCTCGAGCACGGCGCCAACCCAGAGGAGTTTCTCGAGCACAGCAAACTCGAGATGTTTCAGGATCAGGTGTTCTGCTTTACGCCCAAGGGCGACCTGATCGCCCTGCCGCGCGGGGCCACGCCGGTCGATTTCGCCTATGCCGTTCATACCAACGTCGGCGACACCTGCGTCGGCTGCAAGGTAAACGGCCGGATCGCACCGCTGCGTACGACACTCGAGAACGGCGATCAGGTCGAGATCAGCCGGTCGAAAGCGCAGACGCCGTCGCCGACCTGGGAGAATTTCGTTATTACCGGCAAGGCCCGTTCTGCGATTCGTCGCTTCATGCGCAATCAACGGCAGATTCAATATGTCGATCTCGGGCGGGCGATCCTCGGACGCGCGTTCGACCAGGCGGCCCACGAACTCAACGAAAAGGCGATCGAGCGGGCCATGACCTTGTTCAAGCTCAAGGATGCCGAAGAGCTCTTTGCCAGTATCGGCGAAGGCGTTCTGTCGGGAAAACAGGTTCTCGGCGCCGTATTCCCTGGCGAGAAGGAAGGCCGCTTCGCCGGCCTGCTAGCGCCCGGTTTCGTCCGGTCCGCCATCGCCCGTGTGCGATCCGGACAGACGAAGGGGGGCGACCATGCCGTCCCCATCAAGGGACTCATTCCCGGGATGGCCGTCCACATGGCCGACTGTTGCCATCCACTGCCCGGCGATCGCATCGTTGGAATCGTGACGACGGGCAAGGGCGTTACCGTCCATACGATCGACTGTGGGGCGCTCGAGGCGGTTCAGGCGGCACCCGAACGCTGGCTCGACGTATCCTGGGACGTGACTCCCGGCACCGACGTCCACGTCGGACGGATCAAGGCCGTGCTCGCCAACGAGCCGGGCGCTCTCAATGCGCTGACCGCGGCGATTGCCAAGAACATGGGCAACATCAGCAACCTGCGCATCGAGAATCGGACGAACGATTTTTTTGAGTTCCTCGTCGACATCGAGGTAACCGATGTCAAACATCTGGCCGATATCGCGGCCGCCCTGCGGGCCGAACCACAGATTCATCAGGTCAGCCGGTTGCGCGGTTAGCGGGACGGGAGAAAGGCAATGAGTCGACTACGGCTGGGCGTCAATATCGATCATGTTGCCACCATCAGGAACGCGCGGGGTGGGCTGCACCCCGACCCGGTACGGGCGGCGCGGCTCGCCGTGGAGGCGGGGGCCGACGGCATCACCGCTCATTTGCGCGAGGATCGTCGCCACATTTCCGACGACGACATCCGCCGTCTGCGTCGCGACATCGCGGTTCCGCTCAATCTCGAGATGGCGGCGACCGAGGAGATGCTTGCCATCGCGCTCGCCCATCGGCCGCACGCCGCCTGTCTGGTGCCGGAGCGCCGCGAGGAGCGGACGACCGAAGGTGGGCTAGACGTAGCCGGCGGCCACAATCGCTTGGTTTCCATCGTTTCTCGGCTCCGCGATGCCGGAATCCGGGTGTCGCTGTTCATCGCCGCCGACCCGCGCCAGATCGAAGCCGCCTGGCGCATCGGTGCGCCGGTCGTCGAGCTGCACACCGGCTCCTATTGCCATGCCGAGGGTGCGGCGCGCGAAAGTGAATTGGCGAAGATCCTCGTCGGCGCGCGGCTGGCCCAGGAATCCGGCCTGGAGTGCCACGCTGGCCATGGCCTGTCCTACGATACGGTGCCGCCGATCGCTGCGATCCCCAACGTCGTCGAGTTAAATATCGGACATTTCCTTATCGGCGAAGCCATCTTTTCCGGCCTTGATTCCGCCATCAAGCGTATGCGCGCGATAATGGAGCGCGCGCGCGCCGAGACGCGCGTCGCGTGAGCTTCAGCATGATTATCGGCCTCGGCAGCGATCTGATCGACATCCGGCGTATCGAGGAAACCTTGAACCGTTTTGGCGACCGCTTCGTTGAGCGAATCTTCACACCGATCGAAAGAACAAAATCCGATTGGCGGGCGAACCGCGCCGCCTCCTATGCGCGTCGGTTCGCGGCCAAGGAGGCGTGCTCGAAGGCGCTGGGAACAGGGTTTCGTCGCGGCGTGTTCTGGCGCGACATGGGAGTGGTGAATCTGTCGTCCGGCAAGCCGACGATGGCCCTGACCGGGGGCGCCCTCAAGCGCCTCCACGAGATCACGCCGCCCGGCATGGAGGCGCAGATCGACTTGTCGATCACCGACGACCATCCCTTGGCCCAGGCGATCGTCATCATTACGGCCTTACCCAAGGTGTCCCGATAACGTGACGCTGGCCCCGCGATTCCGACCCATGCTACACCGGCCAGGTTATCGGGCTGCCGGCCCGTCGAAAGGCACCTAATGTCGGGTTCGGACCGCACGGTCGCACATCAGAAATCCAAGGCAAAAGGGGGAACGGCGGAAACCGTTCGCACCCTCGTTTATGCTGTCTTGATCGCCATCGGCATTCGCTCCCTGGCGTTCGAACCGTTCAACATTCCGTCGGGTTCGATGCTGCCGACGTTGCTCATCGGCGACTATCTCTTCGTATCGAAATTCAGCTACGGCTATTCGCGTCATTCGTTTCCGCTGAGCTTCGCGCCCTTCGGTGGTCGCGTCCTGGGAAACGGACCGACGCGGGGTGACGTCGCCGTCTTCAAGTGGCCGGGCGACGACGCCACCGACTATATTAAGCGCGTCATTGGCCTGCCCGGCGACCGCATCCAGGTGCGGGACAGCGTGCTCTACATCAACGAACGGCCGGTTCCGCGCGAGCCGGTCGGCGACATGAGTGTCGAAGATTCGCGCGGTCATCGCCGGACGACGGCCTATCGTGAAACGCTGCCGAACGGCCGCAGTTACATTACGCTCGATCAGGGAGTGACCGAGGGCGACAACACCGGCGTCTACGTCGTTCCGCCCGGCCACTATTTCATGATGGGTGACAATCGCGACGACTCTTCGGACTCGAGGTTCAGTCTCCCTCGAGGCGTCGGCTTCGTCCCCGCCGAGAACCTGGTCGGTCGCGCCGAGATGCTGTTCTTCTCGACCTCGGGCAACGCCAGCTTCTGGGAGTTTTGGAACTGGCGCCTGGGCGGAATTCGCTTGGATCGTTTCTTTCAGGTAGTGCGATAGCCGAAATGGTGCCGCGGCCGGTCGAAGAGCTCTACCCGCTCCTCGGTCACGTTTTCCGCACTCCGGCGTTGCTGGTCGAGGCCCTTACTCACTCGAGCGTCGAGAAGGGGGGCGCTGCCGCCAACCCGCGCGATTATGAACGCCTGGAGTTCCTCGGTGATCGCGTCCTCGGCTTGGCGATTGCGACCCATCTTCTCGCCGTCGATGGCACGGCCGACGCCGGCAGCTTGTCGCGCCGTCATGCCACGCTCGTGCGCGAGGAGGCGCTTGAAGCGGTGGCACGACAGTTTGGTCTGGGTGATTTTCTTCTGTTGTCGCGGGCCGAGCGCGATGCTGGCGGTGCGGCCAAGCGCGCGATTCTCGCCGATTGTTGCGAAGCCGTGATCGGCGCGCTCTATCTCGACGGCGGCCTCGATGCGGCAATCCGCTTCATCGGGCGCTATTGGAAGGATCTGGCCGCCGGCGCGCGGAACGTGCCGAAAGACGCCAAGACGTCGTTGCAGGAGTGGGCCCAGGCGCAGGGCATGCCGCCGCCGGTCTATGTCGATATCGATCGCGCCGGGCCCGATCACGACCCTGTGTTCACCGTCGAGGTTCATGTCGAGGGGTTTCCGGCGGCCCGCGGGTCGGGTCCTAATAAACGGACGGCGCAGCAATGTGCGGCGGCCGTCCTGTTGAAACGGGTTACCGACAATGGTCGCTAGTCACTGCGGCTTCTTCGCGGTCATCGGCGCGCCGAATGTCGGCAAGTCGACGCTGGTTAACGCTCTCGTGGGGGGCAAGGTCGCAATCGTCACGCCGAAGGTTCAGACCACGCGGATGCGTGTGATCGGCATCACCGGGGAAGGGGATGCACAACTCGTCTTCATCGACACGCCTGGGATATTCAAGCCGCGCCGGCGCCTCGATCGCGCGATGGTCAGCGCGGCGTGGAAAGGTGCCCGTGAAGCGGACGGCATCATCCTGGTGGTCGATGCCAATCGGACGCCGTCGGGGACGCCAGACGACGAGACACGGGCGATCGCCCGGACGCTGCGGGCGGAAGGGCGCCGGGCGATTCTCGTCCTCAACAAGGCCGACGTGGCCAAGCGCGAGAACCTGCTCAAACTGGCCGCAGCCCTCGATGCCGACGGGATCTTCGACAAGGTCTTCATGATTTCGGCCCTGACAGGCGATGGTTTGGCTGACCTGAAAGGCTGCTTGCGCGACCTAGCACCGGAAGGGCCGTGGCACTATCCAGCCGAGCAGATGGCGGACCTGCCGCTGCGGCTACTGGCCGCCGAGATCACTCGCGAGCAGCTCTATCTTCAGTTACACCAAGAACTCCCCTACGCCGCGACCGTCGAAACGGAACGTTGGGAAGACTTCGCCAACGGCGATGTGAAGATCGATCAGGTGATCGTCGTCGAGCGCGACGGCCAAAAGGCGATCATCGTTGGCAAGCGGGGGAGGCAGATCAAGGAGCTCGGCGCCGCCGCCCGGCACGAGTTGGAGACGGTCCTCGGTCGCAAAGTGCATCTGTTCCTCACCGCCCAGGTGCGCGAAGGTTGGGCCGAAGACCCCAACCGGTATCGCGCGATCGGTCTGGATTTCGTCGAGTGACGGGGTCTGCGACCAGCCGCGTCCGGTGATCGATCATGCGGTGGACCGACGACGCCATCGTTCTCTCGGCGAGGAAGCACGGCGAGTCGAGTACGGTCGTTCACTTGTTTACCCGCCATCACGGGTGTCACGCCGGACTGGTTCGCGGCGGAACCGGAAGGCGGATGCGCGGCGTGCTGCAGCCCGGCAACGACGTGCGCGCGACCTGGCGGGCACGCCTGGAGGAACACCTCGGCAATCTGAGCGTGGAACTCGTTCGCGCCCGAGCGGCGCGGCTACTCGATGATCCTTTGCGTCTCGCCGCTTTGTCGGCCGCTTGTGCCATGTGCGAGATCGCTTTACCCGAACGGGAAGCCCATATCAGCGTTTTTGAAAGCCTGGACGCCCTGCTTGGCACGCTCGACGGCGAGGGCGAGACGTGGGCCGCCGGGTATGTGCGCTGGGAACTCGGCCTGTTGGGCGCACTCGGGTTCGGTCTCGATCTGTCGAGTTGCGCCGCGACCGGCCGGACCACGGAGCTCGTCTATGTCTCGCCGCGCTCGGGCCGGGCGGTCTCAGTGTCCGCGGGCGAGCCCTATCGCGACAAATTGCTCGCGTTGCCGGGTTTCCTCCTCGACCCGCTCGCGCCGGCCACAGCCCGCGACCTCCTCGCCGGGTTGAGCTTGACGGGGCATTTCCTCGTCGAGCACCTGCTGGCCCCCCACGGCGTGGCCATGCCGCCCGCGCGGACACGACTGGTTGACCGTTTAGGGGCTGCCAACCACTAGATCTTGTGATAGATACGCCCGCGATGGCGAAGGTCGACACGCTGCCCGCGCCGCCGAACGGCGGTCACATTAAGGAAGCGGCGCTCATCGAAGCGCTAGGCGAGCGCTATCTCGCCTATGCCCTGTCGACGATCACCGCGCGCTCGCTGCCCGACGCACGCGACGGATTGAAACCGGTCCATCGCCGGCTGCTCTACGCAATGCGCCAACTGCACCTCGACCCGGAATCAGGGTTCAAGAAATGCGCCCGCGTCGTGGGTGATGTCATCGGTAAGTACCACCCGCATGGCGATCAGTCCGTCTATGACGCCTTGGTGCGGCTGGCCCAGTCCTTTTCCGTTCGCTATCCGTTGGTCGACGGCCAGGGAAATTTCGGCAACATCGACGGCGACTACGCCGCGGCCATGCGGTACACCGAGGCCCGCCTTACCACGGTCGCCGAGGCCTTGCTGGATGGGATCGACGAGGACGCCGTCGATTTTCGCCCGACGTACGACGGCAGCGAAGACGAGCCGGTCGTGCTGCCGGGTCGGTTTCCCAATTTGCTCGCTAATGGGTCCTCAGGAATCGCTGTCGGCATGGCGACATCGGTGCCGCCGCATAACGTGGGCGAGCTGTGCGATGCGCTGCTCCACTTGATCAAGTTTCCGCGCGCCACCATCGCAAAGCTGACGGAGTTCATTCCGGGGCCTGATTTTCCGACCGGGGGCATCCTCGCCGAGAATCCCGAGTCGATCCGCGAGGCCTATGCCACGGGCCGCGGGTCGTTCCGCCTGCGCTCACGCTGGCTGGTGGAAAAACTGGCGCGCGACACTTGGCAGATCGTTGTCACCGAGATTCCGTACCAGATACAGAAGTCGCGTCTGATCGAGAAGCTGGCAGAACTGCTCAACGACAAGAAACTGCCGTTGCTTGGTGACGTTCGTGACGAATCGGCCGACGACGTCCGACTGGTTCTCGAGCCGAAGAGTCGGACGGTCGACCCCGAGCACTTGATGAAACTATTGCTCCGCTCGACGGACCTCGAGACGCGGGTGCCGCTGAACATGAACGTGCTCGACCACGGGCGCACTCCGAAAGTGATGAACCTGCGCGAGGTGCTGCAGGCCTTTCTCGACCACCGGCACGACGTCCTCGTACGGCGTAGCACGTTTCGCCTGAAAAAGATCGAGGATCGCCTCGAGGTGCTCGATGGCTACCTGGTCGCCTATCTCAACCTCGACAAAGTCATTTGCCTGATTCGCGACAACGACGATCCGAAGCCGAAGCTGGTCAAAACCTTCAAGCTGACCGACAACCAGGCGGAGGCCATCCTCAACATGCGGCTGCGCGCCCTGCGCAAGCTCGAGGAAGTGGATATCCGCTCCGAGCACGGGACGCTCGCGGAAGAGAAGCGCCAGCTCACGCGTCTGCTCAATGACGGCGACCGTCGTTGGGCGACAATCGGCGACGAGATTCGGCGTACCAGGAAGGAATTTGGCGATGGACCGCTCGGCAAGCGGCGGACGGAAGTGGCAAAGGCTCCCGTCGAGCTCGACGTGCCGCTCGAGGCCATGGTCGAAAAGGAACCGATTACGGTGCTGTGTTCGGCCATGGGGTGGATCCGCTCGTTGAAGGGCCACAGCGAACAGTCGGACGACATTAAATATAAAGAGGGCGACCAGGGCCGCTTCTGGCTGCAGGCATCCACGACTGACAAAATCTTGCTGTTCGCCTCGAACGGCCGGTTCTACACCCTGGCTGCCGACAAGCTCCCCTCGGGCCGCGGTCACGGAGAGCCCGTTCGCCTGATGCTGGACATTTCCAACGAGGCGCAAATCGTGCAGCTGCTGGTCCATCGTTCGGGCGGCAAATTGGTGGTGATCGCGTCGGACGGACGCGGGTTCGCGGTGCCGGAAGAACAGGTCATCGCCCAGACGCGGGCCGGCAAGCAGGTGCTCAACGTCAAAGAGGGAGCCAAGGCGGCCGCGTGTGCGCCGATCGCGGGCGACTCGCTCGCGCTCATCGGCGAGAACCGTAAGCTGCTCATCGTGCCCGTGGCAGAGGTGCCTGAACTCAATCGTGGCCGCGGCGTCCGCTTGCAGAACTATCGAGATGGTGGCCTTTCCGATGCCAAGACGTTCAACCGCCGCGACGGCATGACGTGGGTGAACGCCAGTCGGGTCTTCACCGAGACGGCCTTGGCACCGTGGGTCGGCAATCGTGGTCAGGCGGGCCGGCTGCCGCCCAAGGGATTTCCCAAGTCGAACCGCTTTGGTTGAGTCGGGAGCCGGCGCTTCTTCGCCTGTTGGTCAAGCCTGCAAGCGGGTAGGATGACGACCGAATTTTATCGAGGGGTGTGACGATGACCGTGATGCCGCAAACGCTGGCGCGAGCGATCTGGCCGCTTCGCCGGGAGTCGGCTAAGCCGATGGCGCTGGTGCGGGGACTATTGTTTCCGCTTGTCGGTTCGCTTCTGATCGCCATCGCCGCCAAGGTTCAGGTTCCTTTCTGGCCGGTTCCCCTGACGTTGCAGACCTTGGCAATTTTCGCCCTCGCCTTGGCCTATGGCGCCCGCCTCGGTACCGCGACCGTCTTGCTCTATCTAGCCGAAGGCGCGGTCGGTCTACCGGTCTTCGCCAAAGGCGGCGGGCTCGCCTATTTCACCGGCCCCACCGCAGGCTACCTGCTCGGCTTTGTGGTGGCCGCTTTCGTCTTGGGCGTGGCGGCCAATCGCGGTTGGGATCGTCGCTCCATCAAGGCGATGGCAGCACTCGTCCTCGCCAACCTCATCGTCTATGCCTTCGGTGCCGGCTGGCTCGCTGTCCAGATCGGGGTGGCCAAGGCATGGACCGCCGGGGTGCTGCCGTTCCTGCTGGGCGATGCGCTCAAAATCGGCGTGATCGCGGCGGCGCTGCCGATGGCGTGGAGAGTACTGGAATCGATTCGCCGCGCGACGCCTAACCCGCCGCCGGCGGGTTGAGCAAGGCTTGGTCGCCCGGCCGGTTCGCGGCCAACTGCCATCCCGTACGGCTGAGCCATTCAAGCGGCCGAAACTTTTGCTTGTATGCCATCTTCGTGGAGTCGGAGATCCAATAGCCGAGATAGACGTGGGGGAGCCCCAGCCGCCGCGCCCGTTCAATATGATCGAGGATCATGAACGTGCCTGGACTCCGCCGCTCGTAGGCCGGATTGAAAAAACTGTAGACCATTGACAGGCCGTCGCGCAGCCGATCGGTCAGCGCGACGCCGACCA
Organism: Alphaproteobacteria bacterium; assembly: GCA_009694165.1. Next base: position 1,191 of record SHVP01000062.1, on the reverse strand, counting down.
AGCCATAGTCTGGATCGCGATACTCGATGACCGTCGTGTCGACCGGCGAATCCTCGACCATGGCCCGATACTCTTCGAAATCCATTCGGGCCATGCTGCCGTCGCTATGGCGAATCGCCTGATACGCCGAAAATTGGCGAAAGTGCTCGGGCGACGCGACGGTCGGCAAGACCACGGATTCGACCGCGCGATTGTGCGCGAGAATGCGCCGAAACGACGTCGTTGGCCGGAAGCCAGTGGCAAGGACCCGCACGGGCACGCAGGCGGAGCAGCCGTCGCAATCGGGGCGATAAACGATATTGTGGCTGCGTCGAAACCCTGCTTGGGCGAGGACGTTGTGCAAGGTGTCCGCATGATCGCCCCGCAGATGGGCGAAGACCAACCGCTCCTGGCGGTCGGCCAGATACGGGCAGCGCATCGCCGGCGTCTTGTAGAAATGGACGGGTGGTGTTTCGGGCAGCTGGTTCATCGGCCGCGGCTGGCTCCGACCCGCAGGGGGCCCTGGCTGACGATCATCTTGGCGATGGGCAGAGCCGTTGCCAAGGGACGCCCGATCATTTCTTTTCTTTTCGGAGCTCGGGCGGCAGCACCGAGGCGCGGCGCTTCAGCACGATCGAAACGCGACGGTTCTCCGGACGAAACGGGTATTCCTCGAGCAGCGGTTCCTGGTCCGCTTTGCCCACCACCTGGACGATGCGGGCGCGATCGACACCGGTGGGGACGAGGGTCCGGGGACCGGCATTGGCCCGGTCGGAGGACAGTTCCCAGTTCGAATATTCGCCGCCGCGCGACTGGGCTGCCGGGGTGGCGGTCGAATCCGTGTGGCCGGCGATCGATACGTCGTTATCTAGACTCTGGACGATCTTGCCCACTTGTTCGATCAGGCGGCGCATTTTCGGCCTCAAGTTCGCCGTTCTTGCATCGAACAGCGCACCGCCCTCCTTGTCGACGATCTAAATGCGCATGCCCTCTTCGGTCATGTCGATCTTGATGTTGTTCTGCAGGTCAGACAGCTCGGGGTTTTCCGAGATTGTCTTTTCCAACGCCTGGCGCGCCTCGTCGAACGCTTCCTGCTCCTTCTTGGCGCGCTGCTCTTCAATGTCCTTCTCGGTCGCCGCCTTCGGGATCTGCACCGCGACGATCACGGCGGGCGATCCGCCGTCGCCCACCCTGGGTCCATCAGATAGCGAT
>SHVP01000003.1 GCA_009694165.1 Alphaproteobacteria bacterium | reverse complement strand
CTTTCCCCTCTTGTCCGCGACCCAGGTGGGATGGCTCGGGGTTCTGTTCACCTTTCTCGGCACCGGCTGGCTCTTGTTTCCGGCCGTCGCCAGCATGTTCGTCGGTATCTTTCTGGACGACATCGTTAAGGCCGTGGAACGGCGGCACTATCCCGACGATCCGCCCGGCCGTTCCTTGGCGTTTTGGCCGTCGCTCGCGGTCACCGGCCGGTTCACCGCGGCGCTGGTCGTACTCAACCTGTTGGCGCTGTTCGTCTACGGATTCTTCTTCTGGCTGCCGATTGTGCTGCCGGTCGTCTATTTCCCCATCAACGGCTACCTGCTCGGGCGTGAATATTTTGAACTGGTGGCGACCCGCCACCACGGGCTTGTTGATGCCCGTGCGCTGCGCCGGACCTACCGGGCTCGGGTGTTTTTCGTCGGCGTTCTCATCTCGGTGATCTTCTGGATTCCGTTCGTCGCGCTGATCGCACCGCTCGTCGCCGCTGCGGCGATGACTCATGTCTATAAGGGACTGCGCGTCGCGCCGTGAAACCGATCAATATCCGTGCCCGCTGGTTCGGGCTGGTGACCGTGATGGTCATGGTAACCGCCTGCGGCGGCCCTGCCGCCGAGCCGCCGGCCCTGGTCCCGGCACCGCCGCCGCCGGTCCAGCAGCAGGCGGCGCTGCCCCCGCCATTGCCGCCGCCGGCCATCCCCCGCTTCGACACAGGGCCCGACTCGCCGCCTCCCCATCCGCGCGGCCTGATGGGCGTCGAGGACCGGGCGGTCGAAGCCTTGCTCGGCGCTCCGGTCGTGCGCCGGCGCGATGTCGGTGCCCAGCTGTGGGTCTATCGCAGCGAACGCTGTGCCCTGCAGCTCTTCTTCTATCCGGAAGGGACGCCCGAACGGTATTTTGCGCGTCATGTCGAAACGCGCCCGGCGGCGCGCACGACGGTGACGCCAGAACGCTGTTTTGCCGATTTTCTCCGCGACCGTCCGGCGGTGCGCCGCTAACGCCGCTTTCGGCTGCGTTTGATCGCACGTGCAGGGTTTTCCGCTTCCCGCGCGGCCGGCTCGTTCGTCGTCTTACCCTTGAAGGCGCAGAGGTCGCGGACGATGCAGCGCGGGCAATGGGGTTGCCGGGCGACGCAGGAGTAGCGGCCATGCAAGATCAGCCAATGGTGGGCGTTGAGCTTGTAGGCTGCCGGAACCACTTTTTCGAGTTTGAGTTCGACCTGCAGGGGCTCCTTGCCGGGTGCCAGGCCGGTGCGATTGCCGACCCGGAAGATATGGGTATCGACGGCGATGGTCGGCTGACCGAAGGCTACGTTGAGCACGACATTAGCGGTCTTGCGGCCGACGCCGGGCAAGGCTTGCAGGGCCTCGCGGTCGCGCGGCACTTCGCCGCCGTGGCGCTCGACCAGCAGGCGACTGAGGGCGGCGACGTTCTTCGCCTTGGTATTGAACAGACCGATCGTCTTGATGAAGTCGCGGATGCGTTCCTCGCCCAGCGCCGCCATCTTGGCCGGCGTATCGGCCGCCTTGAAAAGGGCGGGAGTGGCTTTGTTGACGCCGGCGTCGGTCGCCTGGGCCGACAGCACAACCGCCACCAGCAGCGTGAACGGGTTCTCATACTTCAATTCGGTGCGCGGATCGGCGCGCTCCGCTTGCAGGCGGCGAAAGAATTCCTCGATGGCGGCGGGTTTCATGGCGGGACTGTAGCGGCCCCGGCGCCTCGCTGGCAAAGACCGCCGTGGCCGCGCGCTGCCATGGCTAACCCGCGGTCCCGCGACTTGCGGCGCCGTTTCCGACTATAGTGCGCCGGTCCCGCCGTCCTGTTCCATGACCCCGATGTCGACCGAACCCCGCCCATTGTTGTTCGACGCCGTTCTCTATCCCTATCGCTCGCTATCGCCGACCGGGTTTGCTTTTCTGATCGGCGCAATCGCTCTCGTCAGCTTTGCCGCCGGGATCGTCTTCTGCGTCATCGACGCCTGGCCAATCGTCGGCTTTCTCGGGCTTGACGTTCTGCTGGTCTATGTCGCGTTTTGGGTGAGCTATCGCTCGGCGCGTCTATCCGAGCATGTCCGCCTCAGCGAGCACGAATTGCTGATCGAGCGGATCAGCCCGCGCGGTCGCGTGCGCACTTGGGTTTTTCAGCCCTATTGGGTGCGGGGGGCGCTCGACGAATCCTCGGGTGCGGATAACCGGCTGGTGATCACCTCGCACGGCCGCGCCGTCACCATCGGCGATTTCCTGCCGCCCGATGAGCGCCTCGAAGTTGCCGCAGCCCTGCGCGACGCGCTCGGCAACCTGAAGAACCCAGCGCCCGATCCGCTGCCGGCCTGACCGCAAGTATCGGGTGGAAAATCACGTAGCGGCGACGCACGCTGGCGGCATGTTCGTCAATGATCGAGACTTCACCCGCGTCGGTCGGTCAGCCGTCGGCTGCGCGCGCGATTGGCCAGGCGGTCGGGCGCAACGCCATCGCCTGGCTCATTCCCTGTCATCGCGTCATTCGCGCGACCGGTGTCATCACGCAGTACCGCTGGGGCGCCGCACGCAAGGAAGCAATGCTGGCCTGGGAGGTGGCGCAGACCCGCAGGGCCTGAGCCGGGAATTCGCCGCGCCCATCCACCGTTGATTCGGGATAGCCTGCGACGATGGCCGTGACGCCGCAGTCGTTCCTTTACCTTGGCCTTCTGGCCCTGATGTGGGGCTCGTCTTATGCCCTCATCAAGATCATGGTCGAGAGCATCCCGGCCGTGACCAGCACGGCGTTGCGGATGATCATCGGCACGCTGCTGGTCGTCGTGCTGGCAATGGCGATGCGCCAGCGCTGGCCGCGCGGATGGCGCAACTGGTTCTATTTGTTGATTATCGGCACGGCCGGCAGCGCCGTGCCGTTTACCCTGATCGCGTTTGCAGTCGAGCGAATCCCCTCGGCCTCGACCGCGATTCTGATGGCTTCGATTCCCCTGTTCACCGCGATTCTCGCCCATCTGGCGACACGCGACGACCGTCTCTCAGCCAACAAGGCGGCGGGGATCACTCTCGGACTGATCGGCGTCGTTATTCTGATCGGTCCGGAGCACCTGGGTGGCATCGGCCGCAGCGCGCTCGGGATGGGGGCCGGCCTGTTGGCGGCGCTGTCTTACGCGTTTACCAACATCGTCGCCCGGCGCGTCACCCAATCGTCGCCGCTCGGCTCGGGCGCGGCCTCCTTCCTGTGCTCGCTCGTGGTGATCGTCCCCTGGGCCTTCGTTGCCGAACGTCCGCTCGATTGGCTCGGCCGCGGCGACGTCAGCACCGCGTCGATCGTGGCGCTGGTGCTGCTCGGCGTGTTCAGTTCGGCGCTCGGCAATGTCGTGTTTTTCCGTCTGGTCAATCTGTCGGGATCGACTTTCGTTTCGCTCAATAACTATCTGAGCCCGATCGTCGGGGTTTTTTGGGGCTTGGTTCTGCTCGGGGAGACACCGGGATGGCGGGCCTTTGCGGCGCTCGCCTTGATCCTCACCGGCATCGCCGTCGCTAATTGGACGGCAGTGGTCAGCCTCGTCCGTCTGCGCGGTCAGGCGGCGCGATCCGGCACCCCCTAGCGGCGGAACCCAAGCACGTCGTCCATGCCATAAAGTCCGGGCGGCTTGCCGCGGGCCCACCGGGCGGCGCGAACGGCACCCGCGGCGAACAACGAGCGATCCTGGGCGCGATGAGTCAACTCGAGCCGTTCGCTGTCGCTGGCGAAGACGACCGTGTGGTCGCCGACCACGGCGCCGCCGCGCAGCACGGCGAAGCCGATATGCCCCGGCTTGCGCGCGCCGGTAATGCCGTCGCGGCCCCGGTCGGCCACCGCGGCGAGGTCGACCTGACGGCCCGCGGCGGCGGCCCGGCCCAGCGCCAAGGCGGTTCCCGACGGGGCGTCGACTTTGTGCCGGTGGTGCATCTCGACGATTTCAATATCGAAGGCGTCGGGCAATAGGGCCGCAACCTGGCGCGTGACCTGCAGCAGAACGTTGACGCCGATGCTGAAATTGGCGGCCTGGACGATGGCGGTGCGGGCGGACGCCTGGCGGATGGCCTCCTCGTGGTTGGGCTTGAGCCCGGTCGTGCCGACGACATGAATCCGCTGACGGCGCGCGCAGGCTGCGGCCAGCGCCACACTCGCCTCCGGCGCCGTGAAGTCGATGACCACGTCGGCTGCCGACACCAGGGCCTCCGGGTCGGCAACGATGGCGACGCCCAGGGTGCGGCCGATCGCGGCGCCGACGTCGGTGCCGATCGCCGCATGCCCCGGTCGTTCGGAGCCGGCTGCCACCATGCAGTCGCCGGCGGCCAGGACCTCGCGCAGCAGCGCTTGCCCCATGCGTCCCGTGCACCCGGCTATTCCCACTCGCAACGGCGCCATTTTTCCGACTCGCGTTTGGCGATGACTTAGGGCGAGATGTAGCACACCTCCGGGCTGGTCGGCAGGCCGGTACCCCGCCCATTCACCGACAGGGAACGACATCATCGATCTCTATACCGCCGCCACCCCGAACGGCATCAAGGTGTCGATCGCGCTTGAAGAAATGGCGCTGCCCTACAACGTGATCGCTCTCAATCTGATGCGGAACGACCAGAAGCACGCCGATTTCCTCAAGATCAACCCCAATGGCCGCATTCCCGCGATGGTCGACCGGGATGCCGGCGACTTTGCCGTCTTTGAGTCAGGCGCGATCCTTCTCTACCTGGCGGACAAGTCCGGCCAGTTGATGCCGCGCGACGCCAAGGGGCGATCGCGGGTGGAGCAATGGCCAATGTTTCAGATGGGGGGTATCGGTCCGATGCAGGGCCAGGCCAATTGGTTCAAGCGCAATGCCCCGGACAACAAGCAGGGTATCGACCGCTACGTCAACGAGTCGCTCCGCCTCTATGGCGTGCTCGACCGGTGGCTGAAGGAACATGAGTTTCTCGCCGGCGCTTATTCGATCGCCCATATCGCCAACTGGGGTTGGGTCTCGCGCTACGAGTTCACCGGCCTTGATATCAGCGGCATGCCCAATCCGGTGCGTTGGTACAAACAGATTGCCGCGCGGCCGGCGGTGCTGCGCGGTGCCGCGATTTCGACCGAGACGCAAAAGGCGCGAGCAGCCCCGTGGGTGAAGGTGTGAGGGTTCAATGACGCCGGACAAGAAAATCGCCCTAGTGACCGGGGCCAATCGCGGCATCGGCCTTGAAATCGTCCGTCAGCTGGCGGCCAAGGGATGCCACGTCGTCCTGACCGCTCGCGACCGCAAAAAGGGCGCCGCGGCGGCGGCCGCGCTTCGCCAGGACGGCCTCGACATCGCCTTCAAGGAAGTCGACGTGGCCAGTGACGAAAGCGTGCAGCGGCTTGCCGAGTGGGTGAAGGCGACCTACGGGCGGCTCGATATTCTGGTCAACAACGCTGGCGTTTTGCTGGAGCGCATCTACGGCCAGGACGCCAACATCGAGACCGACGCCATGGACGTGGACGTCGAGCTGGTCAAAATCATCCTCGACACCAATACTCTAGGGCCGCTGCGCATGGCGCAAAAGTTGGCGCCGCTGATGCCGGTGGGCAGCCGCATCATCAACCTTTCGTCGCAAATGGGGCTCCGCAGTTGGGCCAACTCGAACATGGTCGGCTATCGCCTCTCCAAGACCGCGCTCATGGGCCTGACCGCCAATCTCGCCAAGGGGCTCGAGAAGAAGGGCATCACCGTCAACTGCATGTGCCCTGGCTGGGTGAAGACCGATATGGGCTCGCGCTTTGCCCAGATCACGGTCGATCAGGGCGCCGAAACTGCCATCTGGCTGGCCACCGAGGCGGCCCCCGCCCTGACGGGTAAGTTCTTCTACAAGAAACAGGAGATAACCTGGGACGGGCAACCTGTCAGGACATAGCGCGATGGCCCACGCGGCCCTGATCGGTTGACGCCCGGCCGCATCGGGTCGTACCGTACCCGGTCAGGCGCGTTCCGCGCCGGGAGAGGGAACCATGGCGCACGCCACACCCGACCGGGTCCCAGGATTTGTGGAGCTACAACTCATGCCGAGCACCGACGTCCAAGCACCGCTCAATTCGCTGAAAGGCCTGGGCCGCCACGAGATGATGGCCAAGATCACGGCGGAAGAAGAAGCCCGCCTGAACTACCAGATGACCTTGTCGCGCATTCTGCGCGAGACCGTGCAACCGGGGAACCGGCAGATTTACGACGCGCGCGTCGAGCCCAAATTCGTCAAGGAACATGGGCGCAAGCCGAAGGATCGCCACGAAGTACGCAAGGCCATGCTGGCGGACCCGGCTTACCAGTGGTGGGCTTCCATGCGCCGCCAGCTGCAGGAGCAGGGTGGCCAATGGAAACAGCCGATCATCGAGCGCCAGCTCCACGACCTCGTCGCCAAGGCGAAGATCAAGGCTCCCAAGTACAGCACCTTGCGCCTCGATCCGAAGCTCGAATTGCCGCGCTACCAGACGACGTTCGACATGCACTGGATGGCCGGCGGCTATCACTCGGAGCGGATTTGCGACGATGTCTATGCCGGCGCCATGTACGACCTCGGCGGTCTCTATATGGGAACTGGCGGCAAGATGGGGCCGTACAACGACGGGCCGGGCTGGTCGGTCGTCAACTGGCTGAAGTCGAAGTACCCCAAGTTCACCCCCAAGAAGGTCGTTGATGAAGGCTGCACCGTCGGTCACTCGACGATGGCCTATGTCGACGCCTGGCCCAAGGCCGAGGTGCATGGCATCGACTTCGCGGCGCCGATCCTGCGCTACGCGCATGCGCGCGCCGAGTTCATGAAGAAGCCGGTGCACTTCTCGCAGCAGTTGGCGGAGAAGACTAATTTTTCCGACAACAGCGTCGACTTGGTCGTGTCGTCGATGTTCCTGCACGAAACCAGCCACAAGGCGGTCTACAAGATCGTCGCTGAGGCCCATCGCATGCTGAAGCCGGGCGGCCTGATGGTGCATGTCGAACAGCCGCAATTCCGTTTCCTGCCGACGCCGTGGGCGCAGTTCGAGAACGATTGGGATACCCACAACAACAACGAACCGTTCTGGGGTCCGATGCACGACATGGATCTCGAAGATGTGGCGAGGACGGCGGGATTCACCAAAAAAGATGTGATCCAGGAGTCGGCACCATTCGTGATGCCGCTCGCCGACGGCACTAAGCACGTGGCGGCCAAGGGCACTTGGTTTTTCTTCGCGGCGTGGAAGCGCTGATACCGCGCGCGGTCACGTCTCACCGACGAGCGGCCGGGCCCTGCCCGGCCGGGGTTCTTTTGAGATCAGCGGCTTAAGTCGACCGCCCCGGCGTTGGCGGTGCGGTGCGGCCATTAACCTGGCCACGCCGTAAGCTGGCCTTGCGCTTGGCGCAACGCGGTGACGACTCGCCCATTGGGTGGCACCTATGGCGGCGAAATCGCTGCTAGGATATCGGCTAGGTCCGGGGCAACGGACCGTTCACTAGTGGAGGATCATCATGACAGACACACGGATGTGGCGCCGCGCCCTGTCGGGCACGGTCGCCATCGGACTGCTGACGGCCGCTGTCGCTGCCGTTCCCATCACCGCCAACGCCGCTAACCCGCCCGATACGCTGCGCGTCGGCGTCAACGCGAAAACGCCTGCTCGTGGCAATCCGTTCGTTGCCGGCTTTTCCATTCCGAGCGTCTATTATTGGTCGGCGATCTTCGATTCGCTCACCCGCGTTAGCGGCAAGGGCGAGAATATCCCCAATCTGGCGCAAAGCTGGAGCGTGGGTGCCGACAAGCTGACGTGGACGTTTAAGCTGCGCTCCGACGTCAAGTTCACCAACGGCGAGCCGATGAACGCCGATGCGCTGGTCGCCACCTACAAGTACCTGCTGTTCGACGAGAAGGGCAAAATCTCCACCATCACGGCCAACATCAAGAACGTCGAGGACGTCGCCAAGGTGGACGAGTTCACCATCACACTGAAGACCAAGACGCCCGAGCCGATCTTCGCCGGCACCGTGGCGACCATCGGCATCGTCGCCCCCAAAGCCTGGATCGACATGGGTCCGGTCGCCTATGCCAACCAGCCGGCGGGGACCGGCCCCTACCGGGCGGTCAGCTGGTCGGACCAGGAGGCGCAGTTCGTGCTCAATCCCGGGTCGCATCGTCCCGGCAAGGTACCTCGGATCACCATCATCGAGGTGCCCGAGGTCGTTGCCCGCGCCCAAGCCCTGCTGTCCGAACAAATCGACATCTCGACCAACATGGGCCCCGAGGACTTGATCAAGATTCGCGCTGCCGGCCACCAGGCCGACATCGCCGGGTCGCCCAACATCATGGCGATCGCCCTGTTCACCGAGGACTTCTCGCCCAACAAGAAATGGGGCGACAAGGGCACGCCGTTCCGCGACAAGCGGGTGCGCCAGGCGATGAACTACGTCGTCGACCGTGAATCGATCATCAAGAACCTGGTCGGCGGCCTGACCAAACCGGCGAGTCAACCGGCCAATCCGGGAACCTTCGGCTACAATCCCGACGTCAAGCCCTATCCGGTGGACTTCGCCAAGGCCAAGCAACTGCTGACGGAAGCCGGTTACGGCAACGGCTTCAAGTTCACCTCCGAGGTTCTGACCGGCTTCTCGCCCAACGACAAGGAGATCTGGACCTTCATCGCCGACTCGGCGGCCAAAGTCGGAATCCAGATGGAGCTGCGGCCGATTCCATTCTCGGACTGGCTCACCAAGTACGTGCAAGGCAAATGGGAAGGCGAATCGACGACGCTCTCATTCCTCGTCGAGCCTCACATGGACGCGATCCGGCCGTTCCAGAACTACTCGTGTCTGCTGTCCAAGACGGCTAAGGCCTTTACCTGCGTCCAGGAACACATGCCTCTGATCGATCAGGCGTCGAGCGAAATGGATCCGGTAAAGCGCGAGAAGCTGCTCAAGGACCTCATGAAGCTCTCGGCTGACGAGGCGATCGCGATCCCCATTCAGGAGAACGTCGAGATCGCCGGCCTCAACAAGCGGGTCAAGGGCTTCGTCAACTGGAACAAGGTTCTGCTGTACGAAAACATAACCTTGCAGAACTAACGACGGACAAAAATCGACACTGGTGCGGCCGCGTGGCCGCACCAGTGTTTCCGGGCAGGAGAGCGTCATGGCAACCGAGTTCAAACACTTGTTTTCGCCGATCGAGATCGGCGGCGTCGAGATCAAGAACCGTATTTTCATTCCGCCGCACGGTGTGAGTTTCGCTCCCGGCACCGGCGTCGGGACTGAACGCGTCATCGACTATCACGTCGAGCGCGCCCGCGGCGGCGCCGGCATCGTCATGATGTCGAACTACTGCACGCCCGCCTCCTGGAACGAGATCGGCACCTGGGGCGGCCTGCTCCCGCGCACCAATGTCAGCCTGAACGAACTCACCCTCGACTCGCTGAAGCCGAGCTACAAGCAGCTGATCGACGGCGTGCGCCACCATGGTGCGCGCTTCATCGCCCAGCTCAACTCGGGCGGCCGTCAAGGTGGCGGTCCGGGCACCGATGCCTTTCGTGTCCCGCTGTGGGCGCCGTCGGCCTTGGCCTGTCCGACGACGCGCGAAATTCCCAAGGCCATGGAGGTCGAGGACATCCAGGAGTTCATCCGCGCCTTCGTCCACGGCGCGATCAACATGCGGGAAGTCGGGGCCGATGGCGTCGAATTGTTTGCCGCCCAGGGCTACCTGATCTCGGAGTTCCTGTCGGCGCACACCAACAAGCGAACCGATCAGTACGGCGGCTGTCTCGAGAACCGCACGCGCTTCCTGATGGAAGCGCTGACTGCGATTCGCGCGGCCGTCGGCAAGAACTTCATCGTCGGCGTGCGCATGAACGGCGATGACTACACGCCGGGCGGACTGACGATCGAAGAAAGCACCAAGATCGCACAGATGATTCAGAAAAGCGGCACCACCGACTATCTGAATATCAGCGGAAAGACCTATTGGACCTGGCCCGCCTGGATCGCCGACGTGAACCAGCCGGCCGGTCAGTTCGCCCATCTGTCGGCGGCGATCAAGCAGGCCGTTCCCGGCATGCCCGTCTGCGTCGTCTCGCGCATCGGCACGCCGCATCTGGGCGAGCAGATCATCGCCAGGGGCCAGGCCGATCTGGTCGGCATGGCCCGGGCCACCATCGCTGATCCCGAGTTGCCCAACAAAGCTTTGCGTGGCGAAAGCGACCGCATCCGGCTCTGCACCTACGGCAACCAGTCCTGCATCATGCGGCTGATCGCAGGCAAGGGGGTCGGCTGCCTACACAACCCCGCGATCGGACGCGAGAAGGAACTGGGGATCGGCATGTTGAAGCCGGCCGCCGCGAAGAAAAAGGTGCTGGTGGTGGGCGGCGGCCCGGCCGGCATGGCGGCGGCGCGCCTGGCGGCCGAGCGCGGCCATGACGTCACCCTCTATGAGAAAGACGGCGAATTGGGCGGCCAGAACCGGATGACCGTGAAGATCGCTAGTCGGGCGAGCTATTCGGAAGTAACCCGCTGGCAACGGATCGAGTTGGAGCGGTCCGGCGCCAAGGTTCGGCTTGGCACCGCGGTGTCGGCCGCCGCCGTTCTCGGCGAGCGCCCCGACGTGGTCGTGGTTGCCACCGGATCGACGCCGCGCAAGACCGGCTATTCCAGCTTGCGGCCGCAGATCGATCGCCTGCCCGGGGTGGACCAGGCCAATGTGTTCACGGTCTGGGACGTGTTCCACAACCAAGCCGCGATCGGTGCCTCGGTCGTGCTGATCGACGAGGATCCGCACGTGTCCGGCGTCTATGCCGCCGAGCACCTGGCCGACAAGGGACGCAGGGTCTGCATCGTCACGCCCCAGTTGCACGCCGGCGACTTCCTGGAGACGAGCTTCGTACCCGACCTCTACCGCCGCCTCCTGCCGAAGGGCGTGGAGATCGTCGCCAATACCTTCGTCACCAAGATCGACGGTCGCTCGCTCAGTCTCGAAGATCGCTATACCGGCCAGGCGCGGACGATGGACGGCGTCGACGCGGTGGTTCTGGCGATGGGCAACGAGGTCAACAACGGTCTTTATCTCGCGCTCAAGGGCAAGGTGCCCGCGCTCCATGCCATCGGCGATGCGCTGGCGCCGCGCCGGCTCGACGAGGCGATCCTCGACGGCGAGCGCATCGGCCGCATGATCTGAGCCCGCCCTGCTGCCGCAACAATGCGCTGCGCGAGCCGGGTCAGCGGCGCAGGCGGACGGGTTTCTGCTGGTGGCGTTCTTCGTCGAGGAAATCTCGCCGTGACACGATGCCGGTCAGCCGGCCCTTGTCGTCGACCACCGGCAGATGGCGGTAGCCGCGTTCCTGCATGCGCTGCAGCGCATCGAGTGGCGCGGCGCGTGAATTGATGGTGTCCGGGGTCGCGGTCATGACCTTGCCGACTGGTGTCAGGTCGGGATCGAGGCCGTCGGCGGCGACGCGAAATACCAGGTCGCGCGCGGTGAAAATACCGACCAGCTGTTCGCCGTCTAACACGAGAATGGAGCCGACGTGGCGATGGCGCATCAGCCGGGCGGCGTCGCGCACATGATCGCGCGGGCCGAGAGTCACCAGCTTCTGGTCGCGCACGACGTCGGGAATGAACCGGCGAGTCATGGCGCCCTCCCTATGCACGCCAAGACGACCCACTCATTCTAGCACGGCCGGCTGGCTGCCCTCGCTACGCCAAATCTCCGCGCGCGGGAGCGATTTTTCCCGGCTAGGCGGCCTTCCTGGCACCGAACATGAACCAGGCGTTGGGCCCGCGCAGCTCGATGCGGTTGCTATCGCCGAGGGCGCCCGGGGCCATTTTCCGGAACACGCCCTTCGCCGGAAAGCCGGCATCGGTCGCCAGCTTGACAAGGTCCATGTCGCGAAAGGCGCAGCGGAACGGTTCGTAGTTGTAGAACGTGTCCCACTCGCGGATGAACTGATCGAACGACGACTGGCCGTGGTACTGCGGCTGCTCGGCATGGATCATGATGCCGCCCGGCTTCAGCACGCGGTCTATTTCCTGCGCGATCGTCTTCATCGCCGGTTGCGGAACTTCGTGCAGCAACATCGAGCTGGTGACGAGATCGAAATGGGCGTCGGGAAAGTTCGTCGCCGCGGCGTCCTGCTGCGAGAAATGAATTTCGACGCCCAACGACTCGGCGCGCGCATGGCCGAACCGCAGCACCGGCGCGCAAACGTCAATCGCCTGGACCTCGGTGGCGCGCCAGGCCTGTTTCAGCGGCAAAGTCGAGTGGCCGACCGTGCAGCCGAGGTCGAGGATTCGTTTCGGCTTGAGCGCGGGGAAGTGCTCCTTCATATAGGCGACGATCGACCAGCCGCAGCCATCGTTGAGCGCGCCCATCTCGCCACCAGTTGCCAGGAACAGGCTGGCGGTGTCGTAGAGCGCTCCGGCATAGACGCCGCCGCGCGTGCCGCTCTCGTCGTACCCGCCGGGCTGTCCGTGGATGTCGACGGCCGTGATGTAGCGCGGCACGACCAGCGACGGATCGAGCGTGAGCGAACCCTTGGTGCGGCCGTTCGCCCGGGCGCGGCGCGCGATATCGGCATGTTCGCGTTCGATCAGGCGGGTCCGGACGGCGTAGCCCATGTCGCGGTTGGTCAGCTTCAGCGCGCTCCACATTTGCCAGTAGGGGTCGCGATGCATGGCATGGCGGACTTCGCGACGGTTGGCCGGCTTGCGGCCGTGGCTGCGCACGAAGGCGGGCTCGACCCGCCGGTCATAGACCTGGCGATTGCCCGGATGCAGTGCCTGGGCGATGTGAAAGCCCGACGTCATCAGGAAATCGAACCACGCGTATTCGTCGTGGTTGAGGTGGGCCGACACGCCGTGGCGACCCTCCTGGCGCATCGATTTGGGCTTGGGCCGATCTAGACGTTCCGGGTGCATGGTGGGATCCCCGCGGTGATCTAAGGGTGCATTGTAGCGTGACCCGCGGGGACGTGCGCGTTCATCGGTGGGTCAATCCCGCAAGTCGTCCCACAGTTCTTTCACTTTGGCGAAAAAGCCCTCGGATTCCGGGCTGTGGGACTTGTTGCCGCCGGCCTTCTGGAACTCATCCAGAAGCTCCCGCTGACGCTTGGTCAGATTGACCGGCGTCTCGACGGTGAATTCGACATACATGTCGCCGTGGCCATGGCCACGGAGCTGCGGCATGCCCTTGCCCTTGAGGCGGAACTGCTTGCCGGTCTGGATGCCCGCTGGAATGGTCACCTTGGCGCGCGAGCCGTCGAGCGAGGGCACTTCGATGTCGCCGCCGAGCGCGGCCGTGGTCATTGGAATCGGCACGCGGCACAGCACGTCGAGGCCCGCCTGCTGGAACAGTCGATGTTGGGCAATGGCGAGGAAGATATAGAGGTCGCCTGGAGGTCCGCTACGCAACCCCGCCTCGCCTTCGCCCGCCAGCCGGATGCGCGTGCCTTCTTCGACGCCAGGGGGAATGTTGACCGATAGCGTCCGCTCGCGCCGCGTCCGGCCCGAGCCGCCGCAGGTGCGGCAGGGGTTCTCGATCACCTGCCCGGCGCCGTGGCAACTCGGACAGGTCCGTTCGATGGTGAAGAAACCCTGCTGCATGCGCACCTTGCCGCGGCCCTGGCAGGTGCGGCAGGGCACCGGAGCGGCATCGCTGGCGGTGCCGCTGCCATGACAGGTCTCGCAGGCGACCGAGGCAGGCACACGAATGGTGGTCTTTTTGCCGCGATAGGCATCCTCGAGCGTGATCTCGAGGTTGTAGCGAAGGTCGGTCCCGCGCGTTGACGAGCGCTGGCGACCGCCGCCCATGAATTCGCCGAACAGGTCGTCGAAGACGTCGGAGAAGGACGACGCGAAATCGCTAGCGCTATGGGCGCCGCGACCCACGCCGCCGCTAGCGAACGCGGCATGCCCGAAGCGGTCATAGGCGGCGCGTTTTTCGCCGTCGCGCAGAATGTCGTAGGCCTCGGACAGCTCCTTGAATTTTTCCTCGGCCGCTTTGTCGCCGGGGTTGCGGTCGGGGTGATGCTGCATCGCGAGCTTGCGATAAGCCTTCTTGATATCGGCATCGCTCGCGCCGCGGTCTACCCCGAGCAATTCGTAGAAGTCCTTGGCCATCGCTACCGAATGTCCAACCGTTTATCCCTAAACGACTCCGCCCCGATCACGGTTTTTCACCGGTCAGGGCGGAGTATCGATCGATTCGCCGGTCGCCGGTCCCCGTCTACGCGGCGCCGCCTTTCTTTTTCTCGTCCGGCACCTCTTCGAAGTCGGCATCGACGACGCCATCGTCAGCCTTGCCGCCACCCGCCGGCTGCGGTCCGGCATCGGGGCCACCGGCGGAGCCACCCGCCGCCTGTTCCGCCTGTGCTTTGTACATGGCCTCGCCTAGCTTCATCGCCGCTTGGGCCAGGGCGTCGGTCTTAGCTTTGATCGCGGCCACGTCTTCGCCGTCCTTGGCGCTTTTCAGCTCGGCCACTGCCGATTCGATCGCCTGCTTCTCGCCGGCGCCAACCTTGTCGCCATGCTCCTTGAGGTTTTTCTCGGTCGAATGGATCAGCGCATCGGCCTGATTGCGCGCTTCAATAAGTGCGCGCTTAGCCTTGTCCTCTTTAGCGTTGTCCTCAGCCTCTTTGACCATCCGTTGGATGTCGGCCTCGGACAGGCCGCCCGAGGCCTGGATGCGGATCTGCTGCTCCTTGCCGGTGCCCTTGTCCTTGGCCGAAACCTGGACGATGCCGTTGGCGTCGATGTCGAAGGTCACCTCGACTTGCGGCACGCCGCGCGGGGCCGGCGGAAGGCCGACCAGATCGAACTGGCCCAGCATCTTGTTGTCGGCCGCCATCTCGCGTTCGCCTTGATAGACGCGGATGGTCACCGCCGACTGGCCGTCTTCCGCGGTCGAAAAGACCTGGCTCTTGCGCGTCGGGATCGTCGTGTTGCGGTCGATCAAGCGGGTGAAAACGCCGCCCAGCGTCTCGATGCCGAGCGACAACGGCGTCACGTCGAGCAGCAGGACGTCCTTGACCTCGCCCTTCAGCACGCCGGCTTGAATGGCGGCGCCGATGGCGACCACCTCGTCGGGATTGACGCCCTTGTGCGGCTCGCGACCGAAGAAGGTCTTCACCGTCTCCACGATCTTGGGCATGCGCGTCATGCCGCCGACCAAGACCACCTCGTCGATTTCACCGGCGGTGATACCGGCATCCTTCAACGCCTTGCGGCAGGGCTCGATCGTCTTCTGCACGAGGTCGTCGACCAGCGCTTCGAGCTTGGCACGGGTCAGTTTCATGGTGAGATGCTTCGGCCCGCTCTGATCGGCGGTGATGAAGGGCAGATTGATTTCGGTCTGCACCGCGCTCGACAGCTCGATCTTGGCCTTTTCGGCGGCCTCCCTCAGGCGCTGCAGGGCCAGACGGTCCTTGCGCAAATCGATGCCGCCGCTCTCTTTCTTGAATTCGTCGGCGAAGTAATTGAGCAGGCGGACGTCGAAGTCTTCGCCGCCCAGGAAAGTGTCGCCATTGGTCGACTTCACCTCGAACACGCCGTCACCGATCTCGAGCACCGAGATGTCGAAGGTGCCGCCGCCGAGATCGTAGACGGCGATCGTCTTGCCCTCTTGCTTGTCGAGACCGTAGGCGAGCGCCGCGGCGGTCGGCTCGTTGATGATGCGCAGCACCTCGAGGCCGGCGATGCGGCCGGCGTCCTTGGTTGCCTGACGCTGGGCGTCGTTGAAATAGGCGGGAACGGTGATGACGGCCTGCGACACCTTTTCGCCGAGATAGGCTTCGGCGGTCTCCTTCATCTTGATCAGGATGAAGGCGGACACCTGGCTGGGGCTCAGTTTCTCGCCCCGCACGTTGACCCAGGCATCGCCGTTCTCGGCGCGCGTGATCTGATAGGAAACCAGATCCTTGTCCTTCTGGGTCATCGGGTCTTCGTAGGTTCGGCCGATCAATCGCTTGATCGCGAACAGCGTTGCCTCCGGGTTGGTCACCGACTGGCGCTTGGCGGCTTGGCCGACCAGGCGTTCGCCATCCTCGGTGAAGGCGACCATCGACGGCGTCGTCCGCACCCCTTCGGCGTTCTCGATCACCTTTGGGGTCTTGCCCTCCATGATCGCGACGCACGAATTGGTCGTTCCGAGGTCGATACCGATGACTTTGGACATGGCTTTTCTCTCCTTGGTGGCGGGTCCCGGTCCTGGCCCCGGATGAAGGCAGCCGCGGGGACCCCCGACGAAAATTCCTCATGAAGCGAGCGGTTATATAGGGTTAGGGCCTATTGCCTACAAGCGGCGGGCGGCGTTTTTCACCAATTGCCCCGCTTTTTCGCTTTTGCGCCCCGTCTATATCTTGCGGCACAGGGGCGCCCATGATCGTCTCGGCCTCCTACCGCACGGATATTCCTGCCTTTTATGGCCGCTGGTTCAGCCGGCGTCTGGCCGAGGGCTCGTGTCGCGTTCGCAATCCCTACGGTGGCGCCGACTATCAGGTCGCGCTGGACCCGCGGTCGGCGGAGGCCTTTGTCTTTTGGACGCGGAACGCGCGGCCGTTTCTGCCGGTTTTGCAGCAGCTCGCTGAAGGCGGCCGGCCGTTCGTCATTCAGTACACGCTGACCGGTTACCCGGCCGTTCTTGAACCATCTGTGCCGCCGGTCGAGCACTCGGTTGCGTTGATGCGCGAGCTGGCGCATCGCTTCGGACCAAAAGTCGTCGTCTGGCGCTACGACCCGATCCTCGATAGCGCCGCGACGCGGCTTGCCGATCATAGCCCCCGTGTCGCCGCGCTCGCCCGCGCGCTCGAAGGGGCGACCGACGAGGTGACGATGTCCTTTGCCGCCCCCTATCGCAAGACCGCCCGCAACCTTGCCGGCGCCAGCGTGACCTGGCGCGATCCGGGGCGGTCGGCCAAGGCGGGGCTGCTTGGCGCGCTAGGCCCCGTCGTCGCCCGTCATGGCATGCGCCTGACGGTGTGCACGCAACCGGACCTTGTCACGGCGGAATGTCTGACGGCGCGCTGCATTGACGCCGCCCGCCTCGGCGAGGTGGCGGGATATGCCATCGCGGCGCCGCAAAAAGGCAACCGCCCGGGCTGCCTCTGCGCGGCCAGCCGCGACATTGGCGCCTATGACACTTGTGCCCAGGGCTGCGTCTATTGTTACGCCGTGGACTCGCACGAACGATCGCAGGCCAACGTCGCCGTCCATGATGATGTCGTCCCGTCGTTGGCACCCGCGGCGGCGATGGAGCGCCGAGAATCGGTCCGGCCGGCGAATGCCCGCTAAGTTGACGCCATGAGGAAGTGGTGGACGATCGTCCTTCTGCCCATGGTGATCGGGCTAGGAACGAACGCCGCAGAGGTGCGGCAGGGCAATCTAGTGATCATCGATGCCTGGGCGCGGTCGACGCCTGGACCGGTCCGCACCGGCGCCGCCTATCTCGTCCTCCGCAATGACGGCAAGTCGGCCGATCGCCTTATCGCCGTGGCGACGCCGCGGGCCGATCGCAGCGAACTGCATTCCACTCATGGCTCGGGCGATATTTTCCGGATGCGGCGCGAGAACGTCATCGCGCTACCGGCCGGCCGCAGCACCGAACTGAAGCCCGGCGGGTCGCACGTCATGCTGACCGGTCTCAAAGAACCGTTGCGCACCGGCGAAACCTTTCCGCTGACGCTACGTTTCGCCAGCGGCGGTTCGATCGAGGTGTTAGTCGATGTTCGCTAGGCCTTGGTATCGACGGCCGCGCCCTGGGCGGGCGGCGCGGTGCCGGCACCGGCCGGCTTCTTGACCACTCCCACCATGGCCGGTCGCAGCAAACGATCGCCGATCGTATAGCCCGGCTGCACGACCTGGACGACGGTGCCCGGCTCCTTGCCGGGATCGTCGATCTCGAAGAGGGCCTGGTGGCGATTGTGGTCGAACTTCTCGCCCAGCGGCGCCACCTGCTTGATGCCGTGGCGTTCGAGTGTGGCGAGGAACTCCCGCTCGGTTAGCGACACGCCCTCGTGCAGGAGTCGCATGGTCTCATTGGCGGCGAGCGCATCGGCGGGGATGGCATCGAGCGCGCGGCGAAGATTGTCGGGGATGGTGACAACGTCGCCGGCGAATTTAGCCATCGCATATTTAGCGGTGTCTTCGATCTCGCGTTGCGCCCGGCGGCGGACATTCTCCGTCTCGGCGAGCGCGCGCAACAACTGGTCTTTGAGCTCAGCTATCTTGGCCGTGAGCTCGGCAATCGCCGTCTCGGGCTCGGGCGGGGCGGACGCTCCGGCCGTCTCCGGCGCGTTGTCGTTGGTCGGGGCCGGGGTAGCCTCGTTGTCTTGTTCCTCGGTCATGTCGCTCTCAGCGGATGGTGAAACTACCCTACGACGCGTCCGATCATCTTGGCAGTGAAATCCACCATGGGAATGATGCGCGCGTAGTTTAGGCGGGTCGGTCCGATCACGCCGATCGCCCCGATGATTCGCTCGTGGCTGTCGGCATATGGCGCGATGATCACCGAGCAGCCGGCGCGATTGAACAGATTGTCGGCGGCGCCGATATAGATGCGGACGCCTTCGGCGTCGCGCGCCATGTCGAGCAGGCCGAGCAGGCCTTTTTTCGTTTCCAGCGTGCTGAACAGCTCGCGCAGGCGTTCCAGATCGCTGGCTGTGTGGACGTCCTCGAGCAGATTGGCGCGTCCGCGCACGATCAGCGTCGAGTGGTCCTTCGGTTCGCCTCCGGCCCAGGTGGCGAAGCCCTCTTCGATCAGACGCCCGGCGATCTGGTCGATCTCGTTATGGTGCTGCTTTAGATCTTCGGCGATCTCGTCGCGGATCTCGACCAGCGTGCGTCCGCGCAACCGGCTGCTGAGGAAGTTGGTCGCCTCGTGCAACGCCGCCGGCGTCCACCCCTCGGGAGTTTCGAGCAGACGGTTCTCTACCTGACCGTCTTCGTAGACGATAACGGCCAGAACCCGGTCGCGCGCCAGACCGACGAACTCGACATGGCGAACGGGGGCGGCGCGCTTGGGGGCGACGACCAGGCCGGCGCAGCGGGAGAGACCCGACAGCGTGTCGACCGCCTCGGTCATTACCTCTTCGACGCTGCGGCCTGTCGCCGTGCAGCGAGCTTCGATGCTGGCGCGCTCGTCCTCAGTCAGGTTGCCAACCTCGAGCAAGCCGTCGACGAAGAACGACAGTCCCTGCGGCGTCGGCACTCGTCCGGCCGAGGTGTGCGGCGCGAACAGGAGCCCGAGCGTCTGCAGTTCGGCCATGGCGCCGCGAATGGTCGCCGGCGACAGCCGGATGTTCAGGCGTTGGGCAAGGCGCTGCGACCCGACCGGCTCGCCGGTTTCGACATAGGCCTCGACCAGCTCCCGAAAGATCTGGCGGTTTCGTTCGTTAAGTTCTTGGATCATCAGCGAAACTTGGCGGGATCTGGCGTTTGCATCGTTCCAATGTAGGAACGCTAGCCGGGGGCGTCAACGAGGCCGGTCTGGACCGCGCCGCGGTCCCGGTCTATAGCGCACGCCGACGAAAAGGAGTCCCATGTCCAGCACCGAAAAGTCCGTCGTGCGCCCCTCGGGCCGCAGCGTTGCCGAGTTGCGGCCTGTCTCGCTCGAACCGGGCGCGGCGCGCTATGCGGAAGGGTCCTGCCTGGTTCGCTTCGGCGACACGCACGTGTTGTGCACGGCCAGCGTCGAGGACCGCGTGCCGCCATTTCTGCGCAACACCGGCCAAGGGTGGGTAACGGCGGAATACGGCATGCTGCCGCGCGCGACTGGCGAACGGACTCAGCGCGAGGCAGCACGCGGTAAGCAAAGCGGGCGGACCCAGGAAATTCAGCGCTTGATCGGCCGTGCGTTGCGGGCGGTGGTCAACCTCAAGGGATTCGGCGAACGCCAGGTCACCCTCGACTGCGATGTCCTGCAGGCCGATGGCGGAACCCGCACGGCGGCGATCACCGGTTCCTATGTCGCGCTCTATGGTGCGTTCGAGTGGCTGGTGAAGAAAGGGGCCATCGCCCAGCTACCTATCCGCGGTCAGGTGGCCGCGGTGTCGTGCGGTCTCTACCAGGGAGTTCCCGTCCTCGACCTCGATTATGCCGAGGATTCGAAAGCCGATGCTGATGCCAATTTTGTCCTCACCTCGCGGGGTCGCATCGTCGAGATCCAAGGCACCGCCGAGGGCGAGCCGTTCAGCGAGGCCCAGTTTCACGAATTGCTGCGCCTGGCGCAGAAAGGCGCGGCCGAGTTGACCCAGTTGCAGCGCGACGCGCTCCGAATCGGTTGAGCCGTGGCGCGGCGTTTCACCGAGCGGCGGCTGGTGGTGGCCAGCCACAACCCCGGCAAGGTCCGCGAGATCGCTGCGTTGCTGAAGCCGCTCGCGACCGAGGTGACATCGGTCGGCGAACTTGGCCTGGCGGAACCCGAGGAAACCGGCGCCACCTTCCTCGCCAACGCCGAACTGAAGGCGCGCGCGGCTTCCATGGCGTCGGGCGAATCCGCCCTGGCCGACGATTCCGGCTTGGTCATTCCTGCTCTCGACGGGGCGCCCGGTGTTTATTCGGCGCGCTGGGCCGGGCCGGGCAAGGACTTTTCCATCGCGATGGAACGGGTGCATCGCGAACTGTCTATCCGGCGGCGGCCCGCCGACGAGTGGCGGGCCTATTTTTTGTGCGCGCTCGCCCTCTGTTGGCCGGACGGACATTGCGAGGCAGTCGAAGGACGCGTCGACGGCCGGCTGATCTGGCCGCCGCGGGGCGATCGCGGCTTCGGCTACGATCCGATCTTTGTCGCTAACGGTCATCGGTTGAGCTTTGGCGAGATGGAGCCCGCCGCCAAGCTTGCCATCAACCACCGCGCCGACGCCTTTCGCCGACTGCTCGATGCCTGTTTCCGTTAGCACCGAGCCAGGCCTCGGGATCTACATCCACTGGCCCTTCTGCGCGGCGATCTGCCCCTATTGCGACTTCAATGTGCGCGCCGCGCGTACCGTGGATGAAGCGCCGTGGCGCCTTGGTTACGCCCGCCTGTTGGCGCGCTACGCGGCCGAGATCGATCGCCAGCCGGTCACCAGCGTCTATTTCGGCGGCGGGACGCCGTCGCTGATGTCGCCTGGACTGGTGGCGACGGTGCTCGAAGCCGTCGCTGCCCATTTCGTGCTGGCGGGCGGGGCTGAAATCACCCTCGAGGCCAATCCATCGTCGGCGACCGCGCCTCGCCTCGCCGATTTTCGCGCCGTGGGGATCAATCGCTTGTCGCTCGGGGTGCAAAGTTTCGACGACGCGGCCCTCGCCTTTCTCGGGCGCGACCACACGGCCGCCGCGGCGCGGCAGGCGCTCGCTGCGGCGCAACGGGTCTTCCCGCGCACCACGTTTGATTTGATCTACGCCCGCCCTGGCCAGAGTCTGGCGGCGTGGCGGCGCGAGCTCGATGAAGGGCTCGCCTTTGCCGCGACGGGCGGCCACCTGTCGCTGTACCAGCTCGGCATCGAAGCGGGGACGCCCTTTGCCGCCGCCCAGGCGCGCGGCGAGATCGCCGCGCTCGACAGCGACGACCAGGCCGCCTTCTACGAACTGACGCAGGAACGCTGCGAAGGCGCGGGCCTCGCCGCTTACGAGGTCTCAAACCACGCCCGACCGGGCGAAGAAAGCGTCCATAACCTGGTTTACTGGCGCTACTGCACCTATCTCGGGGTCGGGCCGGGTGCGCATGGGCGCCTGTTGCGTGGGGGCTTGCGCCACGCGACCGAGGAGCATCGCTCGCCTCAACAGTGGTTGGCGGCGGCGGCGGACGGCGAGGCGCGGAGCAAGACGGAGGTGCTGGCGCCGGCCGAACAGGGTGAGGAACTCTTGTTCATGGGTTTGCGCCTGCGCGAGGGCGTCTCGGCCGCGCGCTTTCTCCAGGTCACCGGCGCTCGATTGAGCGATGTACTGCCGCCCGATCGCTGCGATGATTGGATCGCCGCCGGACTCGTGGCCTATGACGGCGAACGGCTGCGCCTCACCGATACCGGGCGGCCGCTCCTCAATACGATCTACGCCAAACTGATCGATCGGCTCAGTTGGTGACGGCCTGGAACGAATCGGGGGCCGGACTTAATACGCGAACGCCGCGCGGTCGGACTTCGATTACCGACAGACCCCGCTCGGCCACGCCATCGGCGCGAAAACGAAAAATTCCGTCGATCCCGGCGAAGCCAGTCGGGTTGGTCAGCGCTTGGCTCGAAAAGTCTGGGCCGCTCGCCGCTCGCGCCAGCACCGCGGCCAGCGCCGTCGCATCGTAGGCGAGGCTCGCCAGTCGCGGCGGCGCTTCACCGAAAATCTTCTCGTAGCGGGCACGGAATTGATCGCGCTCGCCCGCCGGCGGTCCCGCGAACCAGCCGCCCACCAGGGCCGGTTCCCGCCCGACATTGGGTTCGTCCCACAGACCGGTGCCGAGGAAACGAACCCGATCGGGATGGACGTCGTAGAAGGGCAGCAGGGACGCGAGGGCCCGCAGGCGCTCGCCGCCTTCGGCGAGCAGAACCGCATCGAAGCCCGCTTCGGCGATCGCGCCTCGTTCTTCAAGGCGGTTGAGTGCGCGCCGGGCCGGCTCGTCTTCCTGGTTTTGCTGGCGCAGGTTGTCGAGGGTGGCCCGGCGGCGTCGATAGTCGGCGAGCCGTTGCACGGGCTCGGCAAAGTCCTGGGCCGCCGGGGCGTAGCGTTCGACGCGGATGACGCTGCTGCCCAGCCGGGTAGCGGTGGCGCGGAGCGCGCTCTCGATCGTTCCGCCATAGGGCGATGTCGGAACCAGGGCGGCAAAACGGCTGAGGCCCTGGCTGCGCGCGAAGGTGACGACGCGCTCAACCTGCTGCTCCGGCGTGAACCCGATCAGATAGACGCCGTTGCCGGCGACCTCACGATCGGTCGAGAACGCGATCATGTTGACGCCGTGGGCGCGGGTCACTTGGGCGGCCGCTTGCACCGAGGCGGAGAACAAGGGCCCGAGGACCAGTTGCGCCCCCTCCTGTAGCGCCGATTCGACGGCGTCGATTGCCCCTTCGGGCAGACCCTCGTCGTCGCGCGGCAGCAGCTGGAAGCGTGGATCGCCCATGTCGAACAGCGCTATCATCGCGGCGTTGAGCAAGCCTTGTCCGAGCGAGGCGCTCGGACCGGACAGCGGCACGACGACGGCGATGCGGATGGGCTGGAGTCCGCCCTCGGGCGGGCGGAGCTGGGGTCCGTTCGGCAGCGGCGGCAATCGCAAGGTAAGGTCCCGGCCGGGCCCGGCCGGGGCGGGCGCGGGGGTAGGGGGTACCGGTGCTACCACCACCCGCTCGACCGGAACCGCCGGCGGCGGCGCTGCCGGTGCCGGCCCGACCTGCTGCTGTTGTCCTGGCGTCAGCGGCTGCGGCTGGCCCAATATCGGCCGCAGCACGTTGGCGACGTCGCTGAAGCGCGGATCGCCGCATGCGCAAAGGGCGCAGACCAGCAGGGCCGAACATGCCAAAACACGGACGCGCATCACCGGGATCCCTCCACCGGCCGGGGCCTACGGGCGGCATGGCCAAGGGTACCGGCGCCGAGCAGCGGGGCCAGACTAGCGAGGCGCCTGGGGCAAGTAAATTGCCGCCCGGGCTCTACGTTGCGGCGACGCCGATCGGCAACTTGGCGGATGTCAGCGATCGTCTGCGGCGGATTCTCGGTCACGTCGATCTCGTTGCCTGCGAGGACACTCGGGTCACGGGTCGTCTGTTGGCGCATCTCGGCCTGCGGGCTGATCTGATCGCCTATCACGACCATAATGCCGCGGCCGTCCGGCCGCGCATCATCACACAGCTGAAAGAGGGCCGATCTGTGGCGCTGGTATCGGATGCCGGCACGCCCCTGATTTCCGATCCGGGCTATCGCTTGGTGCGCCAAGCCCACGAAGAAGGTCTGCGCGTCGTGGCGATCCCCGGGCCGTCGGCGGTCACGGCCGCGCTCGCCGTGGCCGGGCTGCCGACCGATCGCTTCTTCTTTGTTGGCTTCCTGCCCGCCAAGGCGGTGGCCCGTCGCCGTGCCATCGCCGAAACGCGCGTCGTCCGGGCCACGCTCGTGTTGTTCGAGACCGGCCCGCGGCTCGCCGCCTGCCTGAACGACCTCGCTGCCGGTCTTGGCGCCCGCGAAGCCGCGATTTGCCGTGAACTCACCAAGATGTTCGAGGAGGTTCGTCGCGGAACCTTGCCTGAATTGGCCATTCACTATGGCGAGGCGGGACCGCCAAAAGGCGAAATCGTGCTCGTCGTCGGTCCACCCGCGGCAGAAGAGGCTGGCCACGATGTTACCGGTTTGCTGGCTGAGGCGTTGCAGACCATGAGTAT
This sequence comes from Alphaproteobacteria bacterium, assembly GCA_009694165.1. Next base: position 32,461 of record SHVP01000003.1, on the reverse strand, counting down.
CAGCCGCGCCGCCCAGCAGGTGGCGACGTTGACCGGCCTGCCGCGCAAGCAGGCCTACGCGCTGGCGCTCAGCCTGCGGAAGTCGCCGCCCGATCACGATCCCGGCTGAGGCGGCGACGCCTGGTCGAACGCCGGGGCCGCTTGGCCGAGATCGCGGCGGCTTGGCTGCTGCGGTGCAAAGGCTATCGCGTCCTCGCGCATCGCTTCAAAACGCCGGCCGGCGAAATCGACCTCGTGGTCCGGCGCGGGCGCGTTCTCGTCGCGGTCGAGGTGAAGACGCGAACCAGCCTCGCCGCCGGCGTATTGTCGCCGCCGCCGGGCTCTTTCTCGGTCGGCGGCGCGATTTGGCCCGCTTGCCCGTCCGCTTTGACGTTGTCCTGGTGGCGCCAGGGCGCTGGCCTCGCCATCTCGTCGACGCCTGGCGTCCGGTCTAGTCCCCGATGTACCGCTCACCCCCGGCCGGTGTTAAGATTCCCGCAGCGGGTGAGCGTGCGCCATGTTTTGAGGAGGTATCGCGTGAGTGCCACCGATCGTCGCTGGAGTGTCGCCGCCCTAGCCGCCGCCCTGTTGCTATTGACCGGTTGTCCGGGCGCCATCGTCGGCGCCGGCGCCACTGGTGGCATCGCCGTCATGCAGGAGCGCACGGTCGGCAGTACCATCGACGATACCGGCGTCAAGTTGAGCGTCAAAGACCGGCTGCTGGAGAAAAGCGATCGCCTGTTCGTCGCCGTCGGCGTCGACGTCGTCGAGGGCCGGGTGCTGCTCACCGGCAATGTGCCCAAGCCCGAAGACCGAATCGAGGCGGCGCGAATCACCTGGCAGGTGAACGGAGTCCGCGAGGTCTACAACGAACTCGAAGTGCGCGACCGCAGCTCCGTCGGCAACTACCTGCGCGACGTGCGAATCTCCAACGAACTCCGCTTCAAGATGCTGGCCGATCGCAACGTGTCGGCGATCAACTACAACGTCGAAACGGTTAACGCCGTTGTTTACCTGACTGGTATTGCCCAAAATCAAGGCGAACTCGAGCGCGTCACCGGACATGCCCGCAGCATCGCTGGCGTGCAGCGGGTAGTGAGCTACGTCTTGCTCAAAGACGACCAGCGGCGCTCCTGAAGGCCGCGGTGATTCCAGAACGAGTGGCAATCGAAGATCAGTTGCGCAGCGTCGGCGCCGTGGGCGACGATGCGATCGACATCGGCGAAGCGGCCCTGCTGCTGGCGGCGCTGGATCGGCCGCGCGTCGCGCTCGACCGCTACCGTGATCATCTGGCGGCCCTTGCGCAGGACTTGATCGCTGCCGGGGCGCGCGGCCCCGAGGATCGGGTCGAGGCCTTGCGCGCGGTCCTGGTCGGCCGTCACGGCTATGCCGGTGACACCCTGACCTACGAAGACGTCCAGAACGCCAATTTGATGCGCGTCATCGACCGGCGCAAGGGATTGCCGGTGACCCTCGGCATCCTGTTCATCCACTCGGCCGAGACCGCGGGCTGGACGATGGTCGGGCTGTCCTTCCCGTTTCATTTTCTGGTTCGCCTCGAAGAGGGTCGCTCGCGCATTGCGCTCGATCCGTTCAACGGCGGCGAGGTGGTCGATTCCGTCGGCATGCGCAAGTTGCTAGGCCGCTTCACCAAGGAGATCGACCTGAAACCGGAATTCTATCAACCGGTGACCAAGCGGGACGTTCTGGTCCGGCTGCAGAACAACATCAAGTCGCGGGCATTGCGGGCCGAAGACCTTGCCCGCGCCGCCGACGTGCTGCGTCGCATTCTGCTGTTCGCGCCGGCGCAGGCGACGCTGTGGCGCGAATTGAGCTCGATCGAGGGCAGTCGCGGCAACCTGCGCGACGCGATCGCCGCTGCCCAGGAGTATTTCAAGCGGGCAACCAACGATGCGATGCGGCATGATGCGGCCCATCTGCTGCAGCAGCACAAGTCCCGCCTCAACTAACTCGTTCCGCAGGTCGCCGATGAGCCTCGCCGTTGCCATCCAGATGGACCACATTGCCGGCGTCAATATCGACGCCGACTCGACCTTCGTCCTCGCGCTCGAAGGCCAGGCGCGCCAGCACGCGCTGTTTCATTATTTGCCGCGCCAGTTGTTCCTCAAGGACGGCCGCGTATTTGCCACCATGCAGCCGCTGCAGGTGCGCCGCGAGAAGGGCAATCACTTTTCGCTCGGCACCGCGGAGGTGGTCGACCTGGCGACGCTCGACGTCGTGCTGATGCGACAAGATCCGCCGTTCGACATGTCTTACATCACGGCGACGCATCTGCTCGAGCACATTCATCCCAAGACGCTGGTGGTCAACGATCCGGTGCACGTCCGCAACGCGCCGGAAAAACTGTTCGTGACCCATTTCGAGGGGGTGATGCCGCCGACGCTGATCAGTTCGGACTTCACGCAGATCCGGGCCTTTCGCGACGAGCACAAGGACATCATCGTCAAGCCGCTGTTCGGCAACGGCGGCGCGGGCGTGTTCCACATCCGGCCGGACGACGAGAACCTGAATGCCTTGCTCGAAATGTTCACTCAAATATTCCGCGAACCGGTGATCGTGCAACGCTACGTGCCACAGGTTCGCGAAGGCGATAAGCGCATCATTCTGGTCGATGGCGTCGCCGTCGGCGCGGTCAATCGGGTGCCCGCGGCGGGCGAGGCGCGGTCCAATCTGCATGTCGGCGGGCTGGCGGTGAAGACGACGCTGAGCAAGCGCGAGCGCGAGATCTGCGAGGTCATCGGCCCGGCGCTGCGGGAACGGGGCCTCATTTTTGTCGGCATCGACGTGATCGGCGGCTACCTCACCGAAATCAACGTGACCTCGCCAACCGGCATTCAGGAGATCAACCGCTTCGACGGCGGCAAGATTGAGGCAAAGATCTGGGACGCGATCGAGCGGCGCTACGGCCGCCGCCGGAAGACGATGTAGTCATGCTGCTGTCCGCGCTCGTTGTCCTCCATTTGCTGTCGGCGGTGATCTGGGTCGGCGGCATGTTCTTTGCCTACGTGATGGTGCGCCCGGCGGCAGTGGCCGCGCTCGAGCCGCCGCTGCGCGGCGCGTTGTGGCAGGGCATCTTCGGGCGCTTCTTTACTTATGTGTGGACGGCGGTGATCGTGCTGCCGGTCACCGGCTACTGGATGATGTTCGAATTCATGGGCGGGTTTGCCGGCGCCCCGCTTCATGTCCATCTCATGCAGGGCATCGCGCTCGTCATGATCGCGCTCTATCTCGTGCTTTATTTCGGCGCCTTTCCGCGATTTCGCGCGGCGCGGGCGGCCAAGGATCAGCCCGCCGCCGGCGCGGCGCTCAGCCGCATCCGCCAGATCGTCGGCGTCAATACGATCCTCGGGCTGGCGGTTATCGTCGTGGCCGCGTGGGGGCGGGCGGGCGGTTTCAGTTAGGGTCGACCGAATCGGGTTTGTTCCCGGGATAAACCGGGACGGCACCCCATCGGGCGGCGGGTGAATCGGAAGGTCATGAACAGATCCCTGCTGTGGTGGTTGGGGGCGGTCGCGGTCGTTGGCGCGCTGGTCTGGTCCCTCGCCGACAGGTTTCCTGAACGTCTCGACGGCGACGTCGGCCTGCAGCTTGCCGGCAATCTGGTCCAGGTCGTGTTGCTGTTGGGCGCCGCCGCGGTCGGTTGGCGGGCGCGGCCAGGAACCGCGCTTCGGGCCGCCGCAGCCTGGGTGGCCATCGCCGCCGTGCTCGCGGTCGGCTACTCCTATCGCGATCGCGTCCGGGCCGTTGTCGACCGGGTGGGCGCCGAACTGCTGCCGCATCGGGCGACGGTGACGGGCGACAGCGTCGCGCTGCGCCGGGGCGAGGACGGCCAGTTCGTCGCCGAGGCGTTGGTGAACGGGACGCCGGTGCGTTTTCTCGTCGACACCGGGGCCACCTCGGTGGCCTTGACGCCCCGCGATGCGCGCCGGATCGGCCTCGACCCCGATCGGCTGATCTACAGCGTGCCGCTCGACACCGCCGCGGGTCGCTCGGCCGGCGCGCCGATCCGCCTCGCGGAAATCGCCATCGGTCCGATCACCGCACCGACGTGCGCGGCCACGTCGCCCAAGCGTTGACCGGCCGGTCGCTGCTCGGCATGAGTTTTCTTTCGCGCCTCGCCAAGGTCGAAGTGGCCGGCGACCGCCTGACCCTGCAGCGCTAGACCCCGCCGGCCGCGAGGCTTTTCAGGCGGCCGATCGGGGCAATGGCAAGAACGATTGCCGCGCTTCGGCGGTTCGGCGCACTATGCCCTGTCCGCTCGCACAGCCATGCTGCCGGAGGCGGCGGGCGTATTCACTTAGGGGGAGGTCGACATGGCCCAATACGATTTGGTAATTCGCGGTGGCACCATCGCCGATGGGACCGGTGCGGCAACCTTCGAGGGCGATGTCGCCATCAGCGGCGATCGCATCGTCGCCGTCGGCAAGGTGGCCGACCGCGGCAAGGACGAGATCAATGCCAAGGGTCGCCTCGTCACCCCCGGCTTCATCGACATTCACACCCATTTCGACGGCCAGGTGATGTGGGACCGGCACATGACGCCGTCTTCGGGCCACGGCGTCACCACCGTGCTGATGGGCAATTGCGGCGTCGGCTTCGCGCCCTGTACGCCGGCGCAACGCGCGGCCATGGTCGACGTGATGGAAGGCGTCGAAGACATTCCCGGCGCCACCTTGAACGCAGGCCTGCCGTGGACGTGGACGACCTTCCCCGAATACCTGACCGCGCTCGAGACCCGCCGGGTCGACGTCGATTTCGCCACCATGGTGCCGCACTGTCCGGTGCGGGTGTTCGTCATGGGCGATCGCGGCGAGCGGCGTGAACCCGCCTCGCCCGAGGACATCCGACGCATGGCGGCGATCGTCCGCGAGGGCGTAGCGGCGGGCGGCATGGGCTTCAGCACCTCGCGTGCCGTCGGTCACCGCTCGGCGAGCGGCGATGTCGTTCCCTCGACGACGGCCTCGGAAGACGAACTGATGGGCATTCTGCTCGCGCTCAAGGACCTCGGCGCTGGCACCTTCATGACGGCGAGCGATTTCGACACCAGCAAAGGCTTTTCGTCCGAGTTCGCCATGTTGCGGCGGCTCGCCGAAACGACCGGCCGCCCGGTGCACTTTCCGTTGCTGCAAGCCAAGGAGCGGCCGGACCAGTGGCGGGAATTGGCCGACGGCGCGGCGGCGGCCTACCAGGCAGGCGCCACCATGTACGGCCAGGTCGTCGCCCGCCCGGTCGGCGTCCTGTTCGGGCTCGAACTCACCTCGCACCCGTTCAGCTTCTGCGTCAGCTATCGCGCCATCAAGCACCTGCCCCTGGCCGAGCGGGTCAAGGCGATGCGGACGCCCGAGCTTCGGGCGCGACTGTTGGCCGAGCCGGCCGAGGGTAAGGACCTCCGCGTGATGGGAATGGCGCGCGGCGTCGACGCCCAATATCCGATGGGCGACCCGCCCAACTATTCGCCCAAAGTCGAGGAACGACTCGACAACATCGCCAAGCGGCAAGGCCGCACCGCCTTCGAGGTGGCCTATGACGTGCTGCTCGATCAGGAGGGCAAGGGACTTCTCTATCACCCGGCCCGCAACTTCGCGGCGCATAATCTCGACACCGTGCTCGAAATGCTGCGCCGGCCCGAGACGGTGATCGGCCTGGGCGACGCCGGCGCCCATCTCGGCCGCATCTGCGATTCGAGCATGCCGACGTTCCTCCTGACTTATTGGACGCGCGATCGCGCCGGCGAACGGCTGAGCGTTCCCTGGGTGGTGAAGGCGCTCACCAGTCGCAACGCTGCCGTCGTCGGCTTCCACGACCGCGGGCTGCTGAAGCCGGGCTACAAGGCGGATCTCAACGTCATCGACTACGACCGCTTGACGTTGCGGGCGCCGCGCGCAACCCACGACCTGCCGGCGGGGGGCATGCGGCTCTCCCAACACGCCGAGGGCTACGACGCGACCATCCTGTCGGGCCAGGTGACGTTTCGCGCCGGGCGATCGACCGAGGCGTTCCCCGGCAAGCTCGTCCGCGGCGTCCAGGCAGCGCCGACCACCGCGCGCTGAGGCGGCGCCGGCAACGGGCGGACGCAGCACCGACAAGCGACGCCGTCGTCGGACGTTCGGCAGCGGGTGTCCCGCTGATTGGGCGGGACTAGCCGGCCGGCTTGTCGTTGGCGGCGCGGTAGGCCGGCCAGTCGGGCCGCGCATCGGCCTCGCGCCGGCCGCAGCGGCCGCAGCGCAGAAGCGGGTCTAAATCGCGGATAGCAAAGGTAGGCCCGAAGCGCTCCGGCCAGTGGCGCCACCGGCAGCACGGCGTGGTGGAAGCAGCGATTGCACCACACCAGCACGCCCAGCCGCCGCTCGACCAACCACTGCAACGGAACCAACGGCCGCCCCCTCGCCCAGGGGCATGGGGAATAAATACCTAAAGCGGTTGCAGCAAGGGGGTGTCGCGCTCAACCATGATCGGTCGGGTCACCACAGTGGCTTTCCACGGCATCAACGTCGTCGACGTCGACGTGCAGGTGACGGTGAGCGGCGGCGTCAACGCCTTCGCCATCGTCGGTCTCGCCGACAAGGCGGCGGCCGAATCGAAGGAGCGCGTGCGCGCCGCGCTCGCCGCCATCGGCCTCGGCAAGGAAGGCAGCCACTACGACCTGCCGATCGCGCTCGGTCTGTTGGCGGCGATGAAGGTGATTCCCGCCGATCTGCTGGTGGGCTACACGGCGTTGGGCGAACTTGGGCTTGACGGGTCGCTCGCTCCGGTCGCGGGCGTGCTGCCCGCTGCGCTCGCCACGCTTGCGGCCGGGCGCGGGCTCATCTGTCCGGCCGCCGACGGCGCCGAGGCGGCGTGGGCGGGCAAGCTCGACATCGTCGCCGCGCCGCATCTGTTGTCGTTGATCAATCATCTCAAGGGCACCCAGCTGCTCGCCGCGCCCGCCCCAGCGCCGCTCGGCGCCGCGCCGCCGGTAGCCGACCTCCGCGACATCAAGGGGCAGGAGACGGCCAAGCGCGCGCTCGAGATCGCGGCCGCGGGTGGCCACAACCTGCTGATGATCGGGCCGCCGGGCGCGGGGAAATCGATGTTGGCGGCGCGGCTCCCTGGTTTGCTGCCGCCGTTGTCGGCGGCCGAGATCCTCGATGTCAGCATGATCGCGAGCGTGGCCGGGCTGTTGCGCAACGGCCGCCTGTCGCGGCGGCGGCCCTTTCGCGCGCCGCATCACAATGCCTCACCGGCGGCACGCTCTTTCTCGACTAACTGCCCGAGTTTCCCCGCGCGGTGCTGGAAGCGCTGCGCCAGCCGCTCGAAACGGGCACGGTGACGGTGGCGCGCGCCAACAGTCACGTCACCTATCCCGCGCGCATTCAGCTGGTGGCGGCGATGAACCCGTGTCGCTGCGGGCATCTGGGCGATGCCGGCCAGGCCTGCGGCCGCGCGCCCGCCTGCGCCGCCGACTATCAAGCGCGCCTATCGGGACCGCTGCTGGATCGCATCGACCTCCACGTCGAGGTGCCGGCGGTGAGCGCCGCCGACCTCACCTTGCCGCCGCCGGCCGAGGGCACCGCCGAGGTGGCCGCGCGGGTGGTCGCCGCGCGCGCCCGCCAGGGCCGGCGTTTCGCCAGGGCCGGCGCGCCGGCGCCGCGGACCAACGCCGAAGCCGACGGCGAACTGCTGGCCCGAATCGCGACGCCCGACGCCGAGGGCCAGCAGCTGCTCGCCCAGGCGATCGACGCGCTCAAGCTCTCGGCGCGTGGCTACCACCGCGCGCTGCGCGTGGCCCGCACCATCGCCGACCTTGACCGCAGCGCCGGCGTGCGCCGCCCGCATATCGCCGAAGCGCTCGCCTATCGACGGGTGGCGGACCCGCTTCGGCGATAGGGCTTGGCACCCATCGCCAGACGTGCCTCGCCCGATAGTCGATTCTCTACTCTTGCATCCATCGCAAAAGACCATCGGCGACAATTAGCGCGAATGGCAGCGCCAAAATCACGGGTACCCACTGTTCGATTGAAATCAACCGCGGCGCGTGTGCTTTGCGAAATTCGGCACGGTAGCGGGCTTCAATGTCTTGGTGGGTCGCGGTCGTCTGGCGCATGGCGGTCTGCGCCCCGGCGATCGCACTTCGCAACTCGGCCAGGTCAGTGGGTCCGAAGGCGAAGGCGGCGGACGCGGTCAGTCCGGCGGCAACGACGAGGGCAGCGATGGGCGGTAATTTCATTGGCGGTTTCCCCAGATGTGACGCCTGCCAGGGTGGGGGTCGTTTGCGGCGAAAATCGCCCGCGATCGTGGCCGAATCGTGATTTCTTCCGTCGCCCAAGCGACGGTCGGATGCCATTTCCAGCGGCGCCCGATGGGCGAATCTGCTAAAGAGGCGCGGGGTTGATCAGGGGGGCTTTGCACCATGGAATTTTGGTACGCGCTACTCGTCTTCGTGCACGCGTTGCTGTTCGTTTATTGGCTCGGCGGCGACCTCGGCGTCTTCTACGCCAGTCGCTTCCGCAACAACACCACCTACGACCTCAAGACGCGCCAGGTGATCGGCAAGATCACTGCCGATATCGACATGGCGCCGCGCACCACCCTGGTGCTGATGCTGCCGATCGGCTTTTCGGTCGCCGCCGCCAACGGCTGGTCGCCGGTGACCGGCCTCTGGCTCGTCCTGCTGTGGATCGCCGGCTTGCTGTGGCTCGGCCTGGTGTGGTGGCTCCACATCGAGAAGGATGCGGCGAAAAAGCAGCCGTGGGCCAAGTTCGATCTCCGGCTTCGCCTCGTCCTCATGCTGGTTCTGGCGGCGAGCGCGCTCTACAGCCTGGCCACCGGCGCGATCTATGGCACCAGCTGGCTTGCGCTCAAGGTGTTCATTTTCTCGCTCTGCATCTTGTGCGGCTACATGATCCGGGTGACAGCACGGCCCTACGTCGAGGCCTCGCAGCGTCTCGCCAAGGAAGGCTCGAGCCCCGAGATCGAGGCTATTCTCCGCAGCACCAGCCAGCGGCCGCGCATCTGGGTCAAGTGCATCTGGGGTCTCGTTGCCCTCGCCGCCTTCATTGGCCTGTGGAAGCCGGTGTTCTAGCTCGATCGTCCGCTCGTCGTCGAACCCCGCCCGGCGTTGTGTCGGGCGGTGAAGCCCCCTAGATTTGGCGGCGCCGCCGCGCCGACGGCGATGCACTGGGGGCCAGGGGGGCCGTCGCATGGATTGGCAAGTCATCTGGATCTTCATCCACGTCGTGCTGCTCGTCTATTGGCTCGGCGCGGACATTTCCGTCTTTCTCACCTCGCTCCGCGTCAAGAACGCCGGCTACTCGAAAGAGACGCGGATGGCGCTGGTGAAGGTGCTCAACTTCGTCAACTGGTTCCCGAGCGCGGCCAACTTGTTCATGCTGCCGGTCGGGCTGACGCTGGCCCAGGGGCTCGGCCATTCGCCGGTCACCGGCGGCTGGCTGGTGCTGGTCTGGGCTATCGCCGCCGGTTGGCTTGGGCTGATCTGGCAGGCGGCCAAGAAACGCGGCACGCCCGAAGGCAAGCAGCTGTCCAACATCGACCTGGCCGGGCGCCTGATCCTCATCGCCTTGCTGGTGGTCGTGGCGATCTGGTCGCTTGCCACCGGCGGTCCGTTCACCGCCAACTGGATCGCGCTGAAGCTACTCGTATTCGCCTACATCCTGTGTATGGGCATCGGCCTTCGCTTCAGCTTCGCCAATTTCGGTCCGACCTTCGGTCGCATTATGGCGCAGGGCTCGACGCCCGAGTTGGAGAAGGAAATCACCCGGCTGACCTTCGCGGTCAAGCCCTGGGTGCTGCTCCTGTGGGCCGGGCTCGTGGTGGCCGCCTACATCGGCATCGCACAACCCCAGTTCTAGGCGGAGGACCAGACCATGGAATGGCAAAGTTTCTGGAAACTGATCCACGTCGTCATGTTCGTTTACTGGGTCGGGGCGGACTTGGGCGTGTTCTATTCGGCGCGTCTCATCATCAACAACCCGCAATATTCGGTGGCGACGCGGCAGGTGCTGCTGCAGAACCTCGGCATCATCGACATGATCCCGCGCTACACGCTGCTGCTCACCTTTCCGGTCGGCGCGCAGCTGGCGGCGGGGCTCGGCGCCTCGACGCTCACCGGCGGCTGGCTCTGGCTCATCTGGATCGCGTCGATCGCCTGGATCGTCTTCATCACCGTGATCCACAACAAGGAAGGCCAGCCGATCGCCAAGACGATGGCCAATGTCGACCTCGCGCTCCGCTATGCGTTCATCGCCTTCTTGCTGATCACCGCGGTGATGACGATCATGGGCGGCGGCTTTTACGCCCAGGAATGGATCGGTTGGAAAGTGCTCGGCTTCGCTGCCGCCGTAATCTGCGGCGTCGGCATTCGCCTGTCGTTCAAGCCGTTCGTCGTCGGCTTTGGGCGCCTGATCAAAGAAGGGTCGAATCCCGAGGTGGAGGCGCTGCTGCGCAAGGGCCTCAACGCCGCCATGCCGTGGGTCTTCGGCATCTGGGTGTTCGCCGCCATCACCGCCTTCATCGGCATGAACCACGAGCGGCTGTTCGGCTCCTGATCCGGTTGCGCCGCCGCCGGGCGGCCGGTCAGCGGAGCGGGCTGTCGCCCTTGCGCGCCAGCACCTTGTGGCCTGGTTTCCAGTTGAAGCGGCGGCGAATGATGGCCAGGCCGTGGTTGGCCAACAGCCCGGTGAGGGCGCGGCGGGTAAAGTACAGACAATGCGACGGCGGCGCGAAGGCATCCCACGTCGTCACGTCGCGCGGGCGCCGCCAATGCCCGATGTCTGGCGTGGTGAGATAGAGGATGCCGCCCGGACGCAGGAGCGCCGCGATCGCGGCCACGAAGCTGTTGGCGTCGACGACGTGCTCGATCACTTCCGAGCAATAGGCGGCGTCGAAGCGTTCGTCCGATTGCGCGGCAAAGGACTCGATCGACCCCTCGCAGAAGCGATTATCCGGGTAGTGCTGGCGCGCGTACGCGACCGACACCGGATCGATCTCGACGCCGACGGCGCGAAAGCCCAACTGGCGTGCCGCTTCGACCATAAAGCCGCCGTTGGCGCCGATATCGATCAGGGTCGGCGCCGGCCGATCGCGCAACAACCGGCGCAGGGTTCGCGCGCGCCCGCGCGAGCGCCGCATCTTCTTGTCGACTTTGCCGAAATAGCCGCCGGTCGCCCCCTGGTAGGCGTCCCGGTAGAGCGCGGCGACCGTTTCGGCGCTGGGCGGCGGGTCCATGAACACCAAGCCGCACTCCAGGCATTCGTCCAGGTGACAACCGCGATGCACGGCGAACGGCCGGCGCCCCAGCGCACCGCACGCTTGGCAAGGAGCGGTCGTCGTCATCGCCGCACCATCGGCGAAGACCCGCGCTCAATCAAGCCGACGCCTTGTCGGGCGCACCGTCCGTGCCCGCTTTCCGGGCGGCCCTTCGGCAGCGGCGAAGTCCTTGGACCAAGGGGGCGACGCCGGTACAATCGCCGGTGGACATTAGGGGTAACGGTCTGATCAACCGAGGGAGCAAACGTGCTGTCCGCTGACGGACGGCTTGAGGTGCGGCTTGCCGAGGGGGCGAATGATATCGCCGCTGCCCAGGCTTTGCGTTACCGCGTCTTCTATGAAGAAATGGGGGCCGAGCCGACCCCGGCGATGGCCCGTGTCCGGCTCGATTTCGACCAATTCGATGCGATCTGCGACCACATGCTGGTCATTGACCACTCGTGCGCGGCGGACGACGCTGTCATTGGGACCTACCGGCTGTTGCGCGGCGACGTCGCTGCGCAGAGCGGCATCGGCTTCTACTCCGCGGGCGAATACGACATCAGCCGGATGGTCGCGCGACTGGGCGACCACAAGGCCTGCGAGACCGGGCGATCCTGCGTCCATCGCGAGCACCGGAATAACGCCACCATTCAGTTCCTGTGGCGCGGGCTGGCGCGCTATTTCCTCGACCACGAGATCACGCGCATTTTTGGCTGCGCCAGTTTTCCCGGCACCCACGTCGAATCCTTCGCCCTGCCGCTGTCCTACCTCTACCACCATCATCTTGGCGCGGAGGACACGCGGGTGCGGGCGCTGGATTCGCTGTATCAGCGCATGGACTGGATCGCCAAGGACCAGATCGATGCGCGCGCGGCCATCAAGGCGGTCCCACCGCTGATCCGTGCTTATCTTCGACTCGGCGGCAGGTGCGGCGACGGCGCCGTTATCGATCGGCAGTTCCGCACGACCGACGTCTTCATGGTGTTGTTCATGGAAGACGTTCCCGAGCGCTACCACGAATTCTACGAGCGCGAGGTCGTGGCCGCCTCCTGACCGGCGCCCCGCCGGGTGGCGGTCCGACGGACCATGCTAACGTACGCGTCATGAACACCTTGTTCTCGTCCGATGCCGCCGACGCGCCACGCGAGGGTCCCGGCGTCGTTGCGGCCGACGTGACGACGCCGCTTATGGCGCAGTACCTCGCCATCAAGCGCGACCATGCGGATTACCTGCTGTTCTACCGCATGGGCGATTTTTACGAGCTGTTCTTCGACGATGCGGTGCGCGCGGCCGGTGCGCTCGGTATTGCCCTGACCAAGCGGGGCAAGCACGCCGGCGAGGACATCGCCATGTGCGGCGTGCCGATTCACGCCGCTAATTCGTACCTGTCCCGCCTGATCACCCAAGGGTTCAGGGTGGCGATCTGCGAACAGGTCGAGGATCCGGCGGCCGCCAAGCTGCGCGGCAGAAAATCCGTCGTGCGCCGGGAAGTGATCCGACTGGTGACGCCGGGCACGCTGACCGAAGAAGCGTTGCTGGATGCGCGGCGCAACAATTACCTGGCAGCCCTGGCGCGGGTCGGCGGCTCGTTCGCCCTCGCCTGGCTCGACATGTCGACCGGCGATTTTCAGACCCAGCCGCTTGGTATCGAGACGATCGAAGCGGAGTTGGCGCGAATCGCGCCCGGCGAACTGTTGGCAGAACAGGCGCTCGCCGCCGAGCCCGAGGTTCGATCGGCACTGGCCGGCACGTCGATCGCGCCGACCGTGCTGGCCAAAGGCGCGACCGACAGCGCCAACGGCGAACGGCGCCTGAAAGCGCTGTTCGGCGTCGCCGCCCTCGATGCATTCGGCGAGTTCTCGCGCGCGGAGTTGGGCGCGGCCGGCGCCCTCATCGACTATGTCGAGCTGACGCAACGCGGCAAGTTGCCGACCTTGCGCCCACCCCGGCCGATCGCGGTGGGCGGCCTCCTCGCCATCGACGCCGCCACCCGGCGCAACCTCGAACTCACCCAGAATCTCGCCGGCGAGCGCGCCGGTAGCGTGCTCGGCGCCATCGACCGCACCGTCACCAGCGCGGGCGCGCGCCTGCTGGCCACCCGTTTGACCGCCCCGCTCACCGACGTTACCGAGATTCGCGAGCGTCTCGACCAGGTTCAGTGTTTTTTTGACCGGCGCGATACCGGTCAGGACGTCAGCGCCATCTTGCGGGCGAGTCCCGATCTCGAACGGGCGCTGTCCCGCCTGTCGCTCGGTCGTGGCGGTCCCCGCGACCTCGCGGCCATTCGCGACGGTCTGCTGGCGGCGGCGAAGGTCCGCGCGACCCTCGGAACCGGAGTCCCCGCGGCGGCTGCGCGTCTTGGTGAGGAACTGGGCGTGCACGGCGGCGCCGTCAGCGAGCTGCAAGCGGCCTTGGCGGACGATTTGCCCTATCTCGTTCGCGACGGCGGCTTCGTCCGCGCTGGCTACGACGCGACCCTGGACGAACTGCGGTTGCTGCGCGACGAGAGCCGGCGGCTCATCGCCGACTTGCAACGGCGCTACGCGGCCGAAACCGGCATCGGCAACCTCAAGATCCGCCACAACAACGTCCTTGGCTATTTCGTCGAAATCACGGTGACGCACCAGGCCAAGCTCGCGCGCGAGTTGCCGGAGTCGGTCCGCCGCCCCTTCATTCATCGTCAGAGCCTGGCGAGCGCGATCCGCTACACGACTGTCGAACTGGGTGAGCTCGAGGGCAAGATCACCAGCGCGGCCGATCGCGCCTTGGCCGTCGAGACCAGGATCTTCGAAGAGCTGCGCCAACGGCTGATGGCACAGGCGGCCGCCATCGCCACCTGCGCAGCCGCCCTCGCCGCGATCGACGTCGCGGCGGCGCTGGCCGACCTCGCGGGCGAGCGGCGCTACGTGCGCGCGGTCGTCGATGATTCGTTCGCCTTTGTCATCCGTCAGGGGCGCCATCCCGTCGTCGAGGCGGCCCTGGCGGAGACACACGACAAGCCCTTCGTCGCCAACGACAGCGATCTTGGACCAGAGCAGCGCCTCTGGCTGGTCACCGGACCCAACATGGCGGGGAAGAGCACGTTTCTGCGCCAGAATGCGCTGATCGCCATCCTGGCGCAGATGGGCTCGTTCGTGCCGGCCGAGTTCGCTCATCTCGGCGTCGTCGATCGGTTGTTCAGCCGGGTCGGCGCCGCCGACGACCTCGCGCGGGGTCGCTCGACGTTCATGGTCGAGATGGTCGAGACCGCGGCCATCCTCAATCGCGCTGGCGAGCGGTCGCTGGTTATCCTCGACGAGATCGGCCGCGGCACGGCGACTTTCGATGGACTGTCGATCGCCTGGGCGACGGTCGAATACCTTCATGACGTCAATCGCTGTCGCGCGCTTTTTGCCACCCATTACCACGAGCTCACCCTGCTTGCGGCCAAGCTCGCGCAGCTGTCGAACCACACGATGCGGGTCAAGGAGTGGCAAGGCGACGTCGTCTTCCTGCACGAAGTCATGCCGGGCGTCGCCGACCGCTCCTACGGGATTGCGGTGGCGAAGCTCGCCGGATTGCCGCCCGCCGTCTTGCGCCGCGCAGTGGCGGTGCTGGCGACGCTGGAGAAGGGCGAACAATCGGGCGCCATCGCCCGGCTGGCGACCGACCTGCCGTTGTTTGCCGCTCGCCGCGAGGAGCCCGCCGATGAAGCGGCCCGTTCGCCTATTTTGGACGAACTCGCGCGCCTCGATCCCGACCAACTGACGCCGCGCGCCGCCCTTGAGGCGCTCTATCGCCTCAAACAGCGCGCGACGCAAGAGCGCGACCAGCCCTGAGGGGGTTGAGGGGAGTGCATGGCCCGCTTGCACGGGCACGGCTTGCTCCCCCTGGCGGGCGCCACCTAGGATGGGTGACGCTCTGTCGCCCATCATTCCCCCCATGTCGGTTACCCGAGTCCTCCCACGTCCGTGGGCCTTCGTCGTCCTCGTCGTCGCCATGGCGATCGCCGCCGCCAATCCGGTCGTCGGTCGCGCGGTCATTGCCGAGGTGCCGCCGATGGCGCTCACCTTCTGGCGCTTCGTCGCTGCGGGCGTGGCGCTCCTGCCTGTCGGTCTGGCCCCGCTGTGGGCCGACCGTGAGGTCTATCGCCGGCACTGGCGCTTGGTCCTGGTCCTCGGCGCCCTCGGCATCGGCGTCTACAACGCGTTTCTCTATCTCGGCATCCAGACAACGACCGCGGTCAACGCGTCGCTGATCGTCGGCGCGGCGCCGGTCGCCGTCGTCCTCATTACCCTTGTCTTTCTTCGCGAGTCGGTCGGCCTGCGGACACTCGTCGGTGTCGCCCTCGGGTTCGTCGGCCTGATGGTGATCGTCGTCCGCGGTGATCTCGCCGTCCTGTGGCACCTGGCCTTCGTGCCGGGCGATCTTCTCATGGTCATCGCCACGCTCGGCTTTGCCTCCTACGCTGTGTTGCTGCGCAAACTACCGAGGGGTCTGCATCCGATCGGATTCATGCTGGTGATCGATCTCGTTGCTCTCGCCGCGGTGACGCCGTTTTACCTGTGGGAATTGGCGGACGGCCGCACCTTCGTCGCGACAAACGGAGTGGTCGTCGCCATTCTTTACGTTGGGGTAATGGCGACGGCGGTGTCGTTCAGCCTCTATAACTGGGGCGTCGCCAGCGTCGGTCCGAATCTCGCTACCCAGTTTGTCTATCTGGCGCCTGTTTTTACGGCGCTTATGGCGGTGGTCTTTCTGGACGAATATTTGCACGCCTACCATGCGGCCGGCGTGGCGCTGATCTTTGCCGGTATCTATCTCGCGACCACGCGCCGGAAAACAACATCGGTCGAGCGGGCGCCGACCGAGAATGGCTCCGGCCGATGATGCTCGTCCCACGCTGGCGCGGGTTTCTGCTGTCGCCCTATTCCTTCCTGCTCTACTCGGTCCTCATCGGGTCGGCGAACAACGTCATTGGCCGGGCCGTCATCGGCGACATTCCACCGGTCACTCTCTCCTTCGTGCGCATCGTCATCGCCGTCATCGCGCTTCTGCCCCTCGGCCTGCCGGCGTTGCTGCGGCAACGCCAGCTCTTTCTCGACCATTGGAAATTCATGGTCGTAATGGCGATCATCGGAATCGCCAACTTCAACACCGTCGTCTATGTCGGATTGCAGACGACGACCGCCATTAACGCGTCGCTGATTTCGGCGTCGATGCCGGTTCTCTGCCTGGCCATCGCCTGGTTCGTGTTTCGCGAAGGAGCAAGTTGGCTGACGGGCATTGGCATCCTGGTCAGCCTGAGCGGCGTCGTCGTGACGATCAGTCAAGGCGATCCGGCGGTTCTGCTGGCATTGTCGTTTCGCCTGGCCGATCTGTTTATCCTTGGCGCGGTTCTCGGCTGGTCGTTCTTTTCCGTTTTCCTGCGCCGTCTTCCCGCGGCGACGGACCCGTTCGCGTTCATGCTGGCGACGATGGTGATCGGTGGACTGGCCCTGTTACCGTTTTTTCTCCTCGAACTCGCCGTCGACCGCCCGGCCGCGTGGAGCGTCGATGCCGTGGCCGCCGTGCTGTACCTGGGAATTTTTGCCTCGGTCGGCGCCTATTACTGCTGGAACCGCGGCGTTGCCAGCGTCGGCGCGACAACCGCCAGCCAGTTCGCCTATCTCAGTCCGATCTATTCGGCGTCGCTCGCGGTGATTTTTCTCGGCGAGGAACTTCGCCTCTACCATGCCGTGTCTTTCGCCCTGATCTTCGCCGGTATCTTCCTGACGACGCGCCGCCGGTCGGTGCCGCTGCCAACCAGCGGGGTGGCCACGTTGTGACCGTGCCTGCCTCACGCACCGCACTGGATCGGCTGTCCCATCCCTATGCGATCCTGATGCTGAGTATGCTGGTCGGCTCCGGTACGCTCGTCGCTGGCCGCGGGTCGGTCGGGGACATTCCGCCGATTGCTTTTGCCTTCGGGCGGTGGACGGTGGCGGTCGTCGTCCTTCTACCGCTCGGCATCCGGCCGCTGCTGCGGCAACGCTATATCCTGATGCGCCATTGGCCGCTGCTGCTCGGCATGGGTGCAACCGCCTGCGCGGCGCACCATGCCTTCCTGTTCCTCGGCTTGCAGACGACGACGGCGCTCAACGCCTCACTCGAACTGGCCGGTATGCCGATCGTGACCGTCGCACTGGTTTTTCTTTTGAGCCGCGACCGCGTCCGGTGGCCCACTCTCGTTGGCATGGTCGTCGGCTTGCTGGGGGTGGTCGTGATCGTGTGCCGGGGCGATTTTTCCGTGTTGAGCGCCTTTGATTTCCACCGCGGTGATGGTTTTGTCCTGCTCGCCGTGCTGGCCTGGGGCCTGTACTCGGTGTTGCTCGGTCGCATGCCGCCCGGCACCAATCCCGTCGGCCTTTTGCTGGCGATCGCGACGATCGGATTCATTCTGTTGATTCCCCCGTTTCTGTGGGAGCTCTCCTTGGGCCAAAGAACAGTGTTCTCGCCGACGAGCGTTCTCGCCATCGTCTATGTCGGTATCTTTCCTTCGGTAATCGGCTATGCCCTGTGGCAGCACGGTGTTGCCCAGGTGGGTCCGGCGACCGCGAGCCAGTTTACCTATTTCGGCCCGCTCTTCAGTGGTGCCTGGGCATTGGTGCTGCTGGGCGAGCCGCTCGAGTTCTACCACGCCGGCGCGTTACTCATTCTTGTCGGCATCTATCTGGCGACGCGCCCGGCGGCGTCTATCTCGCGACGGCACGAGCACGCGCCTAGATGATTCGCCGCCTTCGCGATTCGCCCTATCTGCTGCTGATTCTGGCCACGCTGTTTTGGGCCGGCAACAATATCGTCGCCCGGGCTGCCGTGGCAGAGATGCCGCCGATGGCGCTGTCCTTCTGGCGGTGGGCCACGGCGCTGGTGCTGGTAACGCCGTTCGCCTGGCCCCATGTTCGGGCTCAGGCCGCCCTCATCCGCCGGCACTGGAAGATCTTGGTGTTGCTCGGGGTCCTCGGTGTCGCCAGCTTCAACACGTTCCTTAACGTCGCGGTGACGACCACCACGGTCGTCAACGTGTCGTTGTTCAACGCGGTCACGCCGGCATTCATGATCCTCGCGGCCTGGATGGTTACCGGTGAGCGCGTGAATCTGCGCGTCGTCGTCGGCATGGCACTGTCGTTTCTTGGCGTGGCCGTGATCGTTGCCAAGGGCGACATCGGCACGCTGCTCGACCTCGCGGTGACCGAGGGGGATCTCCTGATGATCCCCGCCGTGCTGTCTTGGGCCTTCTACACCGCGTTGTTACGCTATCGGCCTGCCGCTCTCGCTCCGCTGGCGCTCATCTTTGTCACGTTCTTGGTCGGCGTCGTCGTCGTGGGTCTGGCCTATGCCGTCGAGATCGCGATGGGGCGCGGCTTCACACCCACCCTGCCCACGCTAGCGGCGATCGGCTATGTCGGCGTATTTCCCTCGCTGTTGGCCTACGTGTTCTGGAATCGCGGCGTCCAACTGCTCGGCGCCGGCGTCGGTGGCCAGTTTCAATATCTGACGCCCATCTGGGGCATCCTGGGAGCGATCGTCCTTCTAGGCGAGTCGGTCCACGCCTACCACGCCCTCGGCATCGCCGGTATCTTCCTCGGCGTCTATCTCGCTACGCGTCGCTAGGAGCGGGTGCACTTTCCTTGATCGACTGGTTGGTCCCGCGGGTAGCTAGGACCAAGCCTACGACCATCGCGATCAGCGCCGCCCATACCCAGATGCCGGGCAACTGTTGAAACAGAATCAGAGCCCACAAGAATCCGGCCCCGACGCTGACATAGTTGAACTGCGAGAAGAACACCGGGCCCGCGAGGCGGATGATTTCGAATAGGAACCAGAACGTCACGCCGTTGACGACGGCGGCCCAAATCACGCCCCACACGGCGTCGGCGGGCAGCGTCCACAAGCCGACGAACCCGTCCCATGCCAGCATCACGACGAACATGACCGCCGCCGCCACCAGCAGGACACCGACCGACAACCCGATCGACGTGCTGGCCGGCGGCCGCAGAACGGCGACCGCGACGTTATTGGCGGCGAATCCCAGCGGCGCCAGCAGCGCCAACACGACCCAGCCCGCCGTTTCCCGCGACGGCAGGCCGCCTTCGGGCAGGACGATCAGCAGGATGCCGATAAACCCAAAAACGACGCCGAGAACGGACATCAGACGGAATCGCTCGAGCCGCAACAGGAACGCGAAAACGTAGGTGAGCGTCGGCGCCAGCGCCAGCAGCAGCGTCAGAATGAGTGGGGGCACTTTGTTGGCGACGAAGGCGAAAACGGCAAACGGTACGATGTAGCCGAACAAGGCAGTGACGGCGTACTGCCGGAGATGGGGACCGCTGATTTGGGGCAGGCTCTTGGTGGCGGCCCCGATGACCAGGAGGGAGAGACCCGCCAACAAGGCCTGCCAAAAGGTGTAGGCGATGAACGGAAAGCCTGCCTCGATAGCAATCTTGTTGGCGGAGAACACGCTGCCGTAAACGATGCCGCCGCCGACGAGCAAGACGAGCGGAAGCACACGGGACGACGATTGCGGCATGACGGCTGACCTTTTGCCCGGAAGGGACCTGGCCACGGTAGCGGCCGCCGATCCGCTAGGCAAACGGGCCGTCCCGTCATGCCGTCTTGCCAGCATCGAAGAGAAGGGGCAGTTAAAGGCCATGGATTCCGCCTCGTCGCGCCGCGCCATCGTCTCGCGTCGCCGTCTGCTGGCCGCACTCGACGCCTTGGCCGCGGACCGCGATGTGCGGTCGGCTGCGGCGCGCCCCGACGTGCTGCAACTGTTCGACGAGGCGCTGAAGAAGGGTCGCGACGAAATCAGGCGACGCTTCGAGAGCGGGCGGCCCGGGCCCGATGCGGCGCGCGACACCGCCTTCCTTGTCGATCAGTTGTTGCGCGCCCTCTACGACTTTGCGACGCGGCATGTCTACCGCGTGACCAATCCGACCGAGGGCGAGCGACTATCGGTCGTCGCGGTCGGCGGCTATGGCCGCGGCGAGATGGCTCCCTATTCGGACATCGATCTCTTGTTCCTGCACCCTTACAAGCTGGCGCCATGGGGCGAACAGGTCATCGAATACATGCTCTACATCCTGTGGGATGTCGGGCTGAAGGTCGGTCAGGCCATCCGCTCGGTCGATGGATGCCTGCGCTTGGCCAAATCCGATGTCAGCATCCGGACGTCGATTCTCGAAGCGCGTTTTGTCTGGGGCGATCAGGAGCTTTACGACCAACTCCGGTACCGTTTCCAAGTCGATGTCGTTCAGGGGAGCGGCAGTGCGTTCGTCGAGGCGAAGCTGGCCGAACGCGACGCCCGCCACAAACGGCTCGGCGACTCGCGCTATCTGGTTGAGCCCAACGTCAAGGACGGCAAAGGGGGATTGCGCGATCTGCATACGCTGTTCTGGATCGGCAAGTATTTGTACGGCGTGGCGAGCGTCGACCATTTGGTCGACAACGGCGTCCTTACCACGGCTGAACTGCGGCGCTTTCGCCGCTCCGAGGCCTTCCTGTGGACGGTGCGCTTTCATCTGCACTACCTCGCACGTCGTCCGGAGGAGCGGCTGACTTTCGATCTGCAGCCGGAGATCAGTCGGCTTCTGCGCTACCGCGAGCGCGGCCGCACCAGCGTGGTCGAGCGCTTCATGAAGCACTACTTTCTGGTCGCCAAGAATGTCGGCGATCTGACGCGCATTTTCTGCGCGGCGATTGAGGACCAGCAGCGGCGCAAGCCGCGCCTGGCCTTGACGCGCCTCGGGCTGTTCCGCCGCGACATCGATGGCTTCGTCGACGAGGGCGGCCGCCTCAGCGTCGTGCGCGACGACCACTTCGCCGCCGATCCGGTCAGGATGATCGCGCTGTTCCGCACCGCCCAGGAGTACGACCGCGACATTCATCCGCATGCGCTGCAGCTCGTTACCCGCAACCTCCGCCACATCGATCGGGTGCGCCGCGATCCGGTCGCCAATGGCCTGTTCCTAGAGATGTTGACGTCGAAAAAAAATCCGGAAACGGCGCTACGACGGATGAACGAAGCCGGCGTCCTCGGCCGATTCGTGCCCGACTTCGGCCGGGTCGTCGCTCAGATGCAGCACGACATGTATCACGTCTATACGGTCGACGAGCACACCATCCGAGCAATCGGCATTCTCAGCCGGATCGAGAACGGCGCGCTTAAGGACGATCACCCCCTGGCGACCGAAATCGTCCATCAGGTGCTGTCGCGCCGCGTCTTGTACTTGGCCGTCCTGCTGCACGACATCGCCAAGGGGCGCGGCGGCGACCACTCGACGATCGGTTCAGAGGTCGCCGACTCGCTGTGCCCGCGGCTCGGATTATCGGCCGAGGAGACCGAGGCCGTGGCTTGGCTGGTCCGCCACCACCTGGCCATGAGCCACACCGCGTTCAAACGCGACATCCACGATCCGAAGACGATCGCCGACTTCAAGGAGCTGGTGCAGAGCCCGGAGCGTCTGCGCCTGTTGCTCGTGCTCACCGTGGCTGATATCCGCGC
Source organism: Alphaproteobacteria bacterium (assembly GCA_009694165.1). Next base: position 10,692 of record SHVP01000003.1, on the reverse strand, counting down.
CGTTGGTCCTGGCCGCTGGAATGGCTGGAAGGGTGAATTGCTGCGGGATCTCTATTACGCCACGGCGGAGTCGCTTTCCGGCGGCACCGACGCGACCTCGGCGGCGGCCCGCATCGCCGCTGTCGAGACGGCGCTGCGCCAGACACTGTCGGATTGGGACGATGAGGCGGTTGCCCGCCATGTCGAGCGTTTCTATCGCCGCTACTGGACGGCGACCGACCTGGCCACCCAGGTACGCCACGCGCGTCTGATGCGCCGGGCCGGGGAGGATCAGGCGGCGCTGTTCATGGACCATAGCGCCGACGCATTTCGCGCGGTCACCGAGTTTACCGTGTTCACCGCCGACCATCCCGGCCTCTTCGCCCGCCTGGCCGGGGCGATTGCGGCCTCCGGCGCCAACATCGTCGACGCCCGGATTCATACGACCGCGGACGGGATGGCGATCGACACCTTCTGGCTGCAGGGCGAGGACCGGTTGCCCTTTGATGGCCCCGAGCGCATCGGGCGCCTGCAGCGAAACATCGCGCTGGCGCTGGCCGGCCGGCTGCGCTTGCAACAGGCGCTGCACGATCAGACCGCCTGGCCGACCCGGACTCAGGTGTTCACCGTAGCGCCCAGGGTGCTGGTCGACAACAACGCAAGCAACGTTCATACCGTAATCGAGGTGAACGCCCGCGATCGAACCGGGCTGCTCTACGATCTGACCCGGGCGCTGAGTGATCTGGGACTGACAATCGCCAGTGCCCACATCACGACCTTCGGTGAGCGCGCGGTCGACGTGTTCTACGTCAAGGACATCTTCGGCCTCAAGATCACCCACGAGGGCAAACTCGAGCGCGTTCGCAGCCGACTGCTGGAGGTGCTGACCAAGGGCCACCCGGCGGCCCGCGCGGCGACCGCCGCGGAGTGACTCAGACGCGGCGGGTCGTCGGCCCGATCAGGAACCATCGGCACGCCGCACTCGCCAACCCGGCGATGCCCACCACCGTGACGAGAGCCGTGTTCGTGCCGTCGTGCAGAAGACCGGCGAGGGCGCCGGAACTGGCGCCCATCAGGAACGACAATCCACCGAGCAGCGAGGAGGCCGAACCGATCATGGTGGGCGATTCCGACAGTCCGCCCGCCGTCGCGTTGGCATTGGTCATGCTGATCGACGGCATGAACAGGAACAGCGCGATCATGAAGCCGACCAGACCGGGATCGAACAAATGTTTCGTCAGAAACAGAATCGCTCCCATTGCGCCAGCCACGGTCGTGCTGACCAGCAGCAGCCGGTCGACGCCGAGGCGGCGGACGAGAATGCTATTCACCAGGGCGCCGAGCATGAAGCCGATCACGTTGGTTCCGAACAGGTAGGTGTAGGTCAGCGGCTCGACACCGAAATAGCCCATGAAGACGAACGGCGAGCTGGTGATATAGGCGAACAGAGCGGCCGAACTGCAGCCGGCGCAAAGGGCATAGCCCAAGAAGCGGCGATTGCGGAGCAGGCTGGTGAAGGCCTTGAGGACCATGGCCGGTCCCATCGCGGTCCGCGCGGAGAGGGCGAGCGATTCGGGTAGGACCAGCGCGCTGCAGGCCCAGGCGACGCTGCCGAAGGTCGCGAGGACGATGAAGACAGCCCGCCATCCCCACGCTTCCAGGATGACTCCGCCGGTGAACGGCGCCAGCATCGGCGCCAGACCCATGATCAAGGTCATCAACGACAACGCGCTGGCTGCTTTCTCGCGTCCAAATAGATCACGGGCTATGGCGCGGGCCAGCACCGGGCCAGCGGCGCCACCGACACCCTGCAAGAAACGCCAAACGATAAGGGTCTCGATCGATTCGGCCGTAGCGGCACCGACGCAGGCGACGGCAAACAGCACCATGCCGAACGCGAGCGGTGGCTTGCGACCGAAGCGGTCGGAGAATGGGCCGTAGCTCAACTGGCCGGCGGCAAATCCGACCATGAAGACGCTGAGCGTCACCTGCACGAGGGCCGGGTCGGCCTGAAGGGCCGTCGCGATCGTCGGAAAGGTCGGCAGGTACATGTCGACGGTCAACGGCGCGATCATGGTGAGCGCGGCAAGCAGGACGAGCCGCACTGCACTCGACTGCGACAGCCTGCTTTCCGTCATCGTCCGCGCGGGGGGACCAAGAGGAAGCGCGTTAGTAACGCGGCGAGGCCGACCGTACCGATGACGACGGTCATCGAGAACACGGTCCCGTCATGCAGTAGACCAACGACGTAAGCGAAGACGCCGCCGACGCCGAACTGGGCCGCCCCCATGACGGCGGCCGCGGTGCCGGTCAGCCTCGGGAACTCCGACAGTCCCCCGGTCAGCGCGTTCGAACTCACCAGGGTGACGCTTGGCATGAATAGCCAACACAGCAAGACGACACCCACCAAGCCACCGCTGCCGGTAATACCGACCGCGATAAGGAGGGTGCCGATGACGGCGGCGTTGATCACGCCGAAGGTCAGCATGCGCTCGGTGCCGAACTTTGGGATCAAACGATTGTTGATCGCGGCCCCGGTCATGAGCGCAGTGACATGGAAGGCGAACAGCAGGCCGTAGTAGTCGGGCGGGATTCCGAACAGCTCGATGAACACGAAGGGCGAACCGGAAATGTAGGCGAACATGCCGGAGAACACGAAGCCCTGACAGAGCGTGTAGCCGACAAATCGCCGGTTTTTCAGCAGGGTGCCGTAGCTTTTCAGCATGGCGAACGCACCATAACTGGTGCGCGCCGCCACCGGATGCGATTCCTGCAGGCGCCAGGCGAGGACCAGGGAAAACACGCCGAACGCGGCTAACACCCAGAAAATCGCGCGCCATCCGGCATAGACCAGGATCTGCCCGCCGATGATCGGGGCGAACATCGGCGCCACCCCGGTGATCAGGATCATGATCGAAAACAACCGCGCCGCTTCCTCCTTACCGAACAGGTCCCGCACCATGGCGCGGGATAGGACGGTGCCCGCACAGGCTCCCAGCGCCTGCAGCAGGCGCAGCAGGATCAGGCTGTCAACCGAGCCGGCGAGGGCGCAGCCAACGCTGGTCAGGATATAGAGCACCACCCCCGCCAGCAGAGGCAGCCGGCGGCCAAAGCGATCCGATAGGGGTCCATAGGCCAGTTGCCCGCCAGCGTAGCCGCCCAAAAACAGGCTGAGCGACAGCTGAATGTTGCTCGCCGACGCGCTTAGCTCGGTGGCGATCGTCGGCATGGCCGGCAGGTACATGTCGACCGACAGCGGCGCGAACGTGGTCAGCGCCGCCAGGGTCAGCACGAGACCCGAAAATAGGGATACCTTTTGGCTCAAGGGAGGGTTGGCGTTCGATGGAAGGTCGATTACACCTTATCAGGTTGCCGCAATCGTCGTCACAAACCTTTCGTCTCGCTTAGAGACCGGGCCGGTCAACCAATGAATCTGTCGCGTGCGATTGCCACCATCGGCGGCTACACGATGGTGAGTCGCGTTCTCGGCTTTCTTCGCGACATCCTGATGGCGGCATTGCTCGGCACGGGTTTGGTTGCCGACGCCTTCTTTGTCGCCTTCAAGCTCCCCAACTTCTTCCGGCGGCTTTTTGCCGAGGGCGCCTTCAATGCGGCCTTCGTTCCACTGTTCGCGCACACGCAACAGAGCGAAGGTAGCGTTGACGCAGAAACCTTGGCGGCGGAGGTTCTTTCGGTCCTGCTCACCGTTCTATTCGTATTTGTATCGCTGATGCAGGTCGGCATGCCGGTCGCGATGCTGGTGCTGGCGCCGGGTTTCGCCGACGAACCGGCCAAGTTCGATCTCACCGTCGATCTCGCGCGCGTGACCTTTACCTATCTGCTGTTCATCAGCTTGGTCTCGTTGCAAGGAGGAATCCTGAACAGTCTCGGCCGTTTCGCCGCGGTCGCCGCCACCCCGGTCCTGCTCAATTTGTGCATGATCGGTGCCCTCCTCGTGGCTGCTCAAGCCGGTGCCGCAGTCGGTCACGCACTCGCCTGGGGCGTGGCGCTGGCGGGCGTCGTTCAGTTCTGGTGGTTGGCCTACGAACTGCGGCGGACCGGCTTTCGTCTGGTACTGCCGCGGCCGCGGCTCAGCCGGCGTGTCCGCGAGACGCTCCGGCTCATGGCTCCCGGTGCGTTGGGCGCTGGTGCGGTGCAGATCAATCTGCTCGTCGACGTTGTCATCGCCTCGTTCCTGCCGCAGGGGTCGATCTCGTTCCTCTATTACGCCGACCGCGTCAATGAGCTGCCGGTTGGCGTCATCGGCATTGCCGTCGGCACGGCGATGTTGCCTTTGCTGTCGCGACAGGTGGCGGCGGGCGATGAAAGGGGGATCCAGGCGACGCAGAACCGGGCGGTCGAGGCGGCCCTGCTGCTGGCGTTACCGGCGACGGCGGGCACCCTGGCCCTGGCCTTCCCGATCGTCTCCGTTCTCTTTCAGCGGGGCGCGTTCGACCCTGCGGCCACCGGCGCGACGGCTTGGGCGTTGATCGCGTTCACCTGCGGCTTGCCCGCCTATGTTCTTATCAAGGTCCTGACCCCCGGCTATTTCGCCCGCAAAGACACCCGGACCCCGGTCCGCATCGCGATCCTCTCGCTGGTGGTGAACTTGTCGCTCAACCTGGCGCTGATGGGACCGCTCAAGCATGTCGGCCTGGCGCTCGCCACTGCGCTGGCCGCATGGCTCAATGCCGCGCTGCTCGCCGTCATCCAGGTGCGGCGGCGCCAGTGGCAGCTCGATGACCGTCTGCGCCGGCGCGCGCCCAGAATTGCCGCGGCGGCGGCCGTCATGACGGTGGTCGTCCTCGCGGCTGGGGCGCTGCTTCGCGACTGGGCCGGGGCGCCCGGCGAGACGGTCTCGCTCGTCCTCCTCATCGCGCTCGGCGGCTTGGTTTTTGCGGCATCGGCCCACGCGTTGGGCGCGGCGCGGTTGGGCGACCTGCGGGCGCTTGTCAGCCGAGGGGTGACGCCAGGCGGGCCCTCGACTTGACCACGTTGCCCGGTGCACGCGATAACTCGCCGCCGACTCAGAGGGCGGCGCAGACATGAATCGCATTTTTTCCGGCGTCCAGCCGACGGGGAACCTGCACCTCGGCAATTACCTTGGCGCGATTCGGAACTGGGTTCGCCTGCAGGCGGATTTTGACTGCATCTATTGCGTCGTCGACCTCCACGCGGTGACCCAGCCGCAAGAACCGGCGACGCTCCGCAATTCGACGCGTGAGGTGGCGGCCAGCCTCATAGCCGCGGGTATTGATCCCGAGCACAGCATTCTCTTCAATCAGAGCCAGGTTGCCGTGCATGCGGAGCTCGCGTGGCTGTTCAATTGCGTGGCCCGCATGGGCTGGCTCAACCGCATGACCCAGTTCAAGGAGAAGGCGGGCAAACAGCGCGACAGCGCGTCGGCCGGTTTGTTCGTGTACCCGACCCTGATGGCGGCGGACATCATGGCCTACAAGGCCACGCATGTGCCGGTCGGCGAGGACCAGAAGCAGCATCTCGAGCTCACGCGAGAAATCGCTGGATCGTTCAACGCCACCTACGGCGTCGATTTCTTTCCGATGGTCGAACCTCTGATTTTCGGCGAAGCGACGCGGGTGATGAACCTGCGCGACGGCACCAAGAAAATGAGCAAGTCGGACATTTCTGACTTCACTCGCATCAATCTGACCGATAGCCCCGATCAAATTGCCCAGAAGATCCGCAAAGCCAAGACCGATCCCGAGCCGTTGCCGGGCGACGTGGCCGGGCTGGAAGATCGGCCGGAGGCCGCTAATCTGGTTGGCATCTTCGCCGCCCTCGCCGACACCTCTCGCGAAGACGTGTGTCGCCGCTTCGGTAACTCGACGTTTTCGACATTCAAGAACGAGTTGGCGACGCTGGCGATCGATGCGTTGGCGCCGATTACTGGCGAGATGCGTCGCCTCATGCAGGACCCGGGGTATGTCGACGGGGTTCTCCGCCGTGGCGCCGAGCGGGCGCGGGCGATCGCCGAACCGGTTCTGCGCCAGACCCAGGAGATCATGGGCTTCTTGCGCCCCTAGCGGGCATTGACGACCGCGAAGGTCCGCCTACGTAACGGAAGCAGCTTTCAGCGGCGAAGGGCCACTCCATGGCAGAACGGGCACCAACCGACACGGTCGGCCCCGAGGTCTACGACGTCGACGAAAAGGCTCGATCATGGTGGCGGCAACGCTGGTTCGGCCGGCCAGGCTCTGCTGCGCCGTCTCCGGGTCAACCGGGAAGCCGCCGCTGGATCGGTCGTGCCCTGGGGGCGGGCGTCGTTGCACTCGTGCTGTACTACGTCGCCGGCATGGTGATCATTCACGCGATTGACGATGATCTCGCCTTCATCGCCCCACCCGTTCCCGAGCGCGCCAGTCGCAGCGTCGCGGTCACCGCGGCGCTCATCGATCGCGAAGTCAACCGACACCGCTGGACGGCGAATGATCCTTTCTTCATCCCGTCGGCATTGCTCGACAACATGCCGAACTTCCAGCAGGGGATCGTCGCCGCCCTGGCGAGATTTTCGTTCGAGCTGACCGATCAGATCGGGCGTACCCGCGGCTCGAGCCAGATCGATTCCGACCTGCAGGAGGCCGCCGGACTTCTCCAGTATTCCGGCAAGAAGTGGGTCTTCGATTTCAGCACGTCGCTGGCGCCGACGGCGACGTCCGAAGCGCAATACCGAAAGGCGCGCCGGGCCTTGCTGCAATACAAAGAGCGCCTTGCCCGCGGCGAGGCGGTGTTCGATCGCCGCGCCGACAACCTGCTGGCGACCCTTGATCGCTTTGCCTCGGACCTCGGGTCGTCCAGTGCGTCGCTGCAACAGCGGCTGGCCGTCGGTTCGGCGCTTTTCGATACCGATGCCGACGACGTTTTTTATCACGTCAAGGGCCAGCTCTATGCCTACTACGTGCTGCTCCGCGAATTGGGCCAGGACTATGATCGCGTCATTCGCGAGCGCGACTTGGAGGCGACGTGGAAGAACATGCTGGAATCAATGGCGCTGGCGGCCAAGCTACAGCCGATGGTCGTTTTCAACGGCGCGCCCGACGCTCAATTTGTTCCGAGCCATCTGGCGGCCCAGGGGTTCTTCCTGTTACGGGCCCGCACGAAACTGCGTGAAATCACCAATATTCTGAAAAAATAGCGCTCGCTTGCGGCGAGCGATCAGGCGAGGCATGGTTGCCGTTCGACCGGCGGCCACCACCAACGGGCGGATTGATGACGGACAAACGGAAGTTTCTGGTCGTCGTGGATGACACCCCGGAGTGCCACAAGGCGCTGCGGTTTGCCTGGCGTCGCGCCAAGCACACGGGTGGCGCCGTTACGCTGGTGCGAGTCATCCAGCCGGCGGGTAATCAGGAATGGCTGGCTGTGCGAGAGAAGATGAGAGAGGAGGCCCTGGCCGAGGCCGAAACGCTGCTTCGCAGCCTGGGGGCCAAGGTCAACCAGGAGTCGGGACTGCTGCCGGAACTGGTCGTGCGCGAAGGTGACTCGCGCGACGTGGTCCTCAAGCTTATCGACGGCGACCGCGACATTCGCGTCCTCGTGCTGGGCGCCGCCAGTGGCGATGAGGGGCCGGGTCCGCTGGTCAGCTACATCGCCGGGAGAATTTCCGGCTCGATGCATATTCCGGTGACGCTCGTTCCGGGGTCGCTCAGCAACGCCCAGATCGACGAGCTCACGTAAAGACACCGCAGTGGCGCCTCATTTAGGCCGGACTCTTCACGTGAATTATCAGGACAGCCTGTGGATAACAGGCGGCTGACTTAGCGTGCGACGCTCATGCCGTTGTTCGCTAACCGACGTTGCACATTGACAATCAACGATTCATTTAGTTCTTGCGCCCTACAATCAACGACAAAAGCGTTGCCCCCTGCCCACACTTCATCGTGCTGAGCGGCGGCCAACCTAGAATGTTCTTGTGCTCCTGACCTCTGCCGCCAATATTGCCGCTGATCGATCCAACCGAGTTGGGGCGACAGTGATGCCGTTCAATCTAACAAGGTTAGGTCAGTCGTTTGGGCGCGTCAGCCTTGGCTTGATAGCGCTGACCGTCCTATCCCTCCACATCGGCGTGTTGAGTTCGCGGCAATGGTTGGCGCGACCTGGCAGTTCCGTGTCGTTCGCCTTCGCGGCGCTCAACTGGGATCTGGTGGGCGGCGGCGCACCCGTCGAGGGTTATCGCGACCCGATGGCGGAAATCGCGGCCGCCACGCAAAACCATGGCAATGCGCTGGTAGCGCGCCCGCGCCCCGAGAGCCTTTCCTCGGGAGCGAATGCGGGCGTAATTAGGGTGGCCTCCGGCGAGGCCTATCGTCCGGTCGTGGGAACGCGGACTCCGGCGGCCCCCGAGCTGCCCGTTCGGGCGGTCAGCGATGATCGCAAGTCGCAGTTCATTTGGGCCCTCTTGCCGGTCATCCTGCGGGTCAACGATGCGATCATCCAGGACCGCGAGCGCATCGAAGAACTGCAGCTGCGCGATAAGGCCGGCCTTGAGCTGACCGACGACGAATGGGCGTGGCTTAACGACCTGGCCGAAGAATACGAGATCGAAGCGGGCGATTTCGCCTCGCTGCTGCACCGTCATGACGTGATTCCACCGTCGCTCGCCCTCGCCCAGGCGATCGAGGAATCAGGCTGGGGCACGTCGCGGTTCGCCCAGGAAGGGAACGCCGTATTTGGTCGTTGGACCCTGACCAAAGGGGCCGGAATCGTGCCGCATCGCCGCGAACCCGGGAAGGGCCACGAAATCCGCGCTTTCGATGAAATCGACGAGTCGGTTGCGGACTATGTCCGCAACCTCAATCGCCACAACGCCTATCGCGCATTCCGCGCCCGGCGCGAAGCGATGCGCAAGCGCGGGTCGCCCTTTGACAGCTACGCTCTGGCGGCGACGCTTTCGCGCTATTCCGAGCGCGGCGAAAAATACGTGCAGACACTGCGGACGATCATCCGCGGCAACGACCTGACCAGCTTCGACCGCATCCAATTGCGCGATATCGAGAACAACGACAGCTGACTCTAGGCGCGGACCTGTGCCAATACCGCGGCCGCGCCGTCGCGCAGGAGTTGCATGTCGGAAGTCGCGAAGACGATGTCGTAGCCACGCTTGAGCAGGTCGCGTGCGCGGCCCTCCAAATCGATCCCGCCCAGCCACTTGCCGGTCGTCTTGATAGCGCGCTCGGCGCGGCTCTGTAGCTCCTGGAACGCCGGATCGCCAAACTGCCCGGTCTTGCCGATGCTGGCTGAGAGATCGAGCGGACCGATGAACAGCATGTCGAGCCCCTCGACCTTGGCGATGGCCGGTATCTGCTCGACGGCGGCCGCAGACTCGATTTGCACGATGATCATCAGCTCGCTGCCATGCCTGGCCTGGTACTCCTTCCAGCGTCGACCATAGTCGACGGCGCGTGACGTGCCGCCCGCGCCGCGGCGACCAAGGGGCGGGTAGCGGCAGGCGTCGACGATCGACCGGGCCTGATCGGCGGTCTCGACACCGGGGACCATGACCCCCTCGAAGCCGGCATCGAGGACCCGCTTGATGTAGGCGGGGTCGTGCGACGGAACGCGGATTAGCATGGTGACGTCATAGGCGGCGGCGCGGAGCTGGCCGACTCCGTCGCTGAGAGTGCCTTCACCGTGTTCCTGGTCGATGAGGAGCGCGTCGAATCCGGCGCCGGCGAGAACTTCGACCGGCGCCGCAGCGCCTAGGACCGACCAGCAGCCGACGGCCGGATGACCGGCGCGCAATTTTGCTTTCAGCGAATTGGGTCGAAACATGGGGTCCTCAATTGGCGCCGCGCGCGGCGGGTCCTGGCACGTAATACTGCATGCTGAACCAGCGAAAACGCCCGCCCTGGGCCGGTACCGTGCAGTTAATTCGAGTCCGCCCGGCGGGCAAGGGTTTGTCGAAGCGGATCTCGAAGCGGTCCTCGCCTGTCCGAGCGAAGTGGGCGCCATCGGCGGCGGCAAAACAACGCAAGCTGCCGACATTGTCGACAGGCTCGGCGAGCGCAAACGAGAATATCGGCGGATTCTGACGGATGGTCGGGTCGAGCGGAACAACAGACCGCACGGCAAGTGGCAGCGCTTCGAGCGCGCCGCGGACGCGCTCGAAGGCCCCATAGTTCTCGTTCAGGGCGAAGCGCGGCCAATAGAAATCGTCCTGGGAAGGATGGGGAACGCCGGAGTGTTGGCCGAAGGCAGCGACAAAACCGAACTCGCGTGCCGCACTCATCGCCTCGAGGCTGGCTTCGCCATATGGGTAGGCGAACACCAACGGCACGACCCCCAACTGTTCGCTTAGCCGCGCCTGGGCGGTACGGATCTCCTCGCGAATCCGGGTGGGCGACAGATCGGCCAGATGGGCGTGGCTCACGGTGTGGTTGCCGATGGTAACCCCGGCGCGGACCATTTCCCGCAGTTGCTCCCAGGTCATGTATCCCGGCAACTTTCGATCGATCGCCTCGGTTGCTACGAAGAGCGTGAACGGCAAGTTGGCTTTGCGCAATCGCGGCCAACCGTCCGTGTAGACCGATCGGACGGCGTCATCGATTGTGATCGCGACCGCCCGGTCGGGCAACGGCGCCCGCTCGCGGATCGCTTTGGCGAGTTCGGGCAGCGGCATGACCATGTAGCGTCCGCTCGTGAGTTCGCGCACATGCTCGTCGAGTTGGTCGAGGCGGATGTTGGTGGACGGATATT
>SHVP01000061.1 GCA_009694165.1 Alphaproteobacteria bacterium | reverse complement strand
CAAATCGTTCGGCACCGGTCCCATCGTCAAGGGACTCTCGCTGCGCCTGATGCTGGGCGATCGCATGGCGATTGTCGGCCCGAATGGCGCCGGCAAGACCACCCTGCTGCGCCTTCTAACGGGTGTACTCGCACCCGACAGCGGCATGGCCCGCGTCGGCACCAATTTGCAAATGGTTGTCCTCGACCAACGGCGCGACAGCCTCGACCCGGGACGGACGCTGCAGGAGACCCTGACCGGCGGATCGGGCGATACGGTCACCGTCAACGGTCGCCCCCGCCATGTGATCGGTTACATGAAGGACTTCCTCTTTTCCCCCGAACAGGCCCGCACGCCCGTCGGCCGGCTCTCGGGCGGCGAGCGCGGGCGCCTGATGTTGGCCGTCGCCCTCGCCCAACCATCGAACATCCTCGTTCTCGATGAGCCCACCAACGACCTCGATATCGAGACCCTGGACCTCCTTCAGGACTTGTTGGGCGACTATCCGGGGACGGCCCTGATCGTCAGCCATGATCGCGACTTTCTCGATCGCGTCGCCACCTCGGTGGTCGTGGCCGAAGGGCATGGTCGATGGGGCGAATATGCTGGCGGGTACAGCGACATGCTTGCCCAGCGCGGGGCCGGAGTGGCGGCGCGGCCGCACGCGGCGAACAAAGAGAGAAAGACGCCAGCCGCAGCGCGATCGAGGCTCGATCAGGTCCGCAAGTTGACTTTTAAGGACCAACATCGCCTGGACGTCCTGCTCCGGCAAATCGCCGAACTCGAGCAGAGGGTCGCGCACGCGCAGGCGGTTCTCGCCGATCCCACGCTCTATGCGCGCGATCAGATGGCGTTCAAGCGCGCCAGTGCGGCGCTCGCCGAGGCCAGTCGAGAGCTGGCAGCCGCCGAAGAGGAATGGCTGGCCCTGGAACTGCGGCGGGAGGAGTTGGAACAGAAATAAGACGCCTGGGCCTGCCCTGGCGTCTTCTATCATTCCCTTGATCTCCGATGACCGCCGGGACAGAGTTTTCGCGCCGACCGCCGCTATCAGCCAACGAGAGGCACTCCGATGAACGTCGCTCCCAATCCGCGCAACGACCGGTTGGTCGAAAACTTAATCGACACGCTCGGCAGGGAATCGGTGATCACCGACCCCGAAGAGCGCAAGTTTTATTCGGCCGATGTCTACGCTGCCGGCAAGACCTGCGCGGTTGCGGTCAAGCCGAAGGACCGCGAGGCGGTGACCCGCGCGGTCGCCGCCGCGACGCGGTCGGGCTATGCCGTCATCGGACGCGGCGGCGGCATGTCCTACACGCGCGGCTACAGCCCGGTGCGCGAAGACACCGTTATGCTCGACATCGGCGCCCTCAACCGCATCGTCGAGTTCAACGCAAACGACATGTACATCACGGTCGAAACCGGGGTGACATGGAAGCAGATCTACGATGCCCTGCGCCCCAAAGGGCTGCGCATTCCGATGTTCGGGACCTTCTCGGGCATGCGGGCGACGGTTGGCGGCGGCCTGTCGCAGGGGGCACTCTTCATGGGGACCGCGCGCTATGGTCAGGCGGCCGACAACGTCCTCGGCCTCGAGGTCGTGTTGGCCGACGGCAGCGTCGTCAAGACCGGCCAGGCCGCTTTTCGCAACGGCAAGCCCGTCTATCGCACCTATGGCCCCGACCTCACCGGTCTCTTTCTGCACGACGGTGGCGCGCTAGGGATCAAGACCCTGGCCACGTTTAAGCTGATGCAGGTGCCGAAGGAGAGCGGTTACGCCTCATTCGTCTTTCCTGGCGGCATTCTGGCCGCCGTGGCGGCGCTCTCCGACGTGGCCCGATCGGGCGCGGCCGAAGATGCCTACGTCTTCGATCCGGAATCGACCGATCGCAGCCTGGCCACGCCCGACGCGGTGCAGGACATGAAGACGCTGGTGGGCGTGGTGACGGGACAATCGTCCTGGCTGAAGGGGATGGTCGAAGGCACGAAACTCGTGCTCGCCGGGCGCTCGTTCTCGAAAGAGAGCATGTTCTCCCTCCACGTCGTCTGCGGCGGTCGCAGTTCCGGCGCCGTCGATGGCGATCTCGCCATCATCCGCCAGATCGCCGCGAAGCATAAGGGCGAGGAGATCGCAAACTCGATCCCGAAAGCGATTCGCGGCGACCCCTTTAAGCCGCTCAACGGCGTCCTCGGTCCTAATGGCGACCGCTGGGCAGCGATGAATGCCAAGGTGGCGCATTCGCAAGCAGCGACCCTGATCGCCGCCGCCAACGCGCTGTTCGACAGTTACAAGGCGAGGATGGACAAGCACGGCGTCACCGTGACACGCCTGATGATCGCCATCGACACCTATTCCTACAGCTTCGAACCGGTGTTGCATTGGTACGATTCCTGGCTACCCGTCCACCGGCGTACCCCGGAGCCCGCCTACCTCAAGAAACTGACCGAGCCCAAGCCCAACCCCGAGGCGGCGGCGCTGGTTGAAGAGATTCGCCTCAAGATCGCCGCCCTCTTCGCTGAACATGGTGGGGCGTCGAACCAAATCGGCAAAACCTATCCCTATCTTGACAATCTCAACGCCAACACGGCCAAGTTGCTGCGCGCGATCAAGGCACATGTCGACCCCGACGGGCAATTCAACCCTGGCGTTCTCGGTTTCGGCAAATAGCGCGTCCGGCCGCAGGCTGAAGAGACGGCGCGCCACAGCGCGGGCTGCGGACGGACGGGCTTGACCGCCGCTATGACTTCGGCGGCCAAGTCGGAAAAGGCTTGGTGTGAATCTCAGTCACGCGCGTGTAGTCGGTGTAGCCCATGCGCGCCATGTGGGTGACTTTGGTGTAGTCAACCATGCCGTCCTTTAGAATGGCGTCGTCGATGTGTACGCCGACGACCTTGCCGATGACGATGTGGTTCGCCGAGTCAGGATCGCTATGTTCGAGGCGGACGATCTGCACCAGCCGGCATTCGATGTTTGCCGGCGTCTCTTTGACTCGGGGCGGCTTGACCAGCCGCGAAGGAATCGGCGTCAAACCAGCCACATCGAACTCGTTGATGTTGGGTGGCGCGGGAACCGATGTCTGCCAGATCTTGTCGCGCAATTCCCAGATCGCAAGGTTGGCCACGAACTCATGAGTTGCCGCCACATTGACCAGCGTGTCCTTGAACCGGCCGCCCTGCATCCCCGTCGGCGCGAACATGACATGGGGCGGCACGTAGGCGACGATATTGAACAGGGCAAAGGGCGCGAGGTTGAGGCGACCGCTGAGGCTAACCGTCGAAATCCAGCCGATGGGGCGGGGCGCCGCCAGCGCGTTGATCGGATCGTGGGGCAGCCCGTGCCCCTTGTCAGGCTGGTAGAACAACGAATGACCTCGACGTCGGTTGCCGCAGCCGCAGGATCCCGGCCGCGGGGAAGAGCTTGGCAGCGCGTCGCCAACCGGTCAACAACACGACTCGGCGGCAGCCGCGATCGAGATGCGCCGTCATTTTTTTCGCCTACCGCCGCCGCGGACGCCGCAGATAAACGAACCAATAGACGCTGCCCACCAGTCCGCCGCCGCCGATGATGTTGCCGATGGTCACGGGAATCAGACTAAGGAAGAAGGCGGACCACGTCAGGCCGGCGTAGCTCGCCGCTGTGTTACCCAGTTCCGGCCATAACGAGGCCGGCGCCCACATCTTGATGACCAGGCCGAGCGGAACAAGATACATGTTGGCGACCGAATGTTCGAAGCCGGCGGCGACGAAGGCGAAAACCGGGAAGATGATGGCGAGCACCTTGTCGCTGGTCGTACGCGCGCTAAACGACAACCAGACCGCCAGGCAGACAAGCACGTTGCCGAGCACGCCGAGGAACAGACCGCGTTCGAAGGGCAGGGTCGCTTTGTCGAGCGCGAGCGCCAGGGCAGCCCGGGCCACCGCGCCGTCGCCGAAAAGGTATTGACCCGACAGCAGGACGAGGAGCGCGGTGCCGACCGCACCGACAAAATTGCCGGCATAGATCACCAGCCACGCCCGCAACATCTCGCGAAGCTTGACCTTGCCCGCCGCCCAGGCCATGACCATCAGAGTGTTCCCCGTGAACAGCTCGGCACCGCCGACCACGACGAGAATGAGGCCGTGCGAGAAAGCCAGACCTGCTAGCAGGCGACCAACGCCATAAGGAAGCGTGCTTTGCGTCCCGGCGGAACGGTCGTCGCGAACATGGCGCCAAGCGCGATGAACGCCCCGGCGAGTATGGCCAAAACGAAGAGCCGCGGCAGATCGAGGCGCGTCTTTAGCGCACCGATCTCCTCCGCCTTGCGGGCCATCTCCGCCGGCAGCAATGCGTCAAATCCCGGCATGAAATCTCTCCGATTTCTTCGCCCGCGCCACATTGACACAGTCACCGGCCCGAACGCCTCGTTTTCGCCAGCGCGTTTGCCGACCGCCCGCCAACGCCGCCTCGACTGTCGTGAATAAACCCGTCCCCACACAACATGAATCCTGGTCTGGCCGCGCCGGGTTCATCCTTGCCTCCATGGGGTCGGCCACCGGCCTCGGCAGCATCTGGAAATTTTTCTATGAGGTCGGCGTCAATGGCGGCGGTGGTTTCGTCTTTTTCTATCTTCTCGGGCTCGCCGCCATCGTCTTCCCGCTGATGCTGGTCGAGTTCGCCATCGGCCGCCGCGGCCGCGCCGATGCCACTCATGGAATCGCATTGCTGGCCACGGCCCAAGGAGCGTCCCACCATTGGCGCCTGATCGGCTTCCTTGGCGTAGCGACGTCGTTCCTGATCCTCAGCTTCTATTCGGTGATAGGCGGCTGGGCAATCGCCTATGCCGTAAGCACCGTGTCCCACGGGTTGGCGGGCAGCGACGCTACCGCGGTCCAGGCCCAGTTCGACGATCTGCTCGCTTCGCCGCTACAGGTGGGGGCCTATCACACTGTTTTCATGGCCCTGACCGCCCTGACCGTCGCTCGCGGCATCGTCGCAGGAATCGAGCGGGCGTCGCGGGTGCTGATGCCGCTACTGATCGGTCTGGTCGCGGCGCTTGCCGTTTTCGCCTTGATCGAAGGTGACGCCCCGGCGGCCCTACGCTTCCTGTTCGCGATCGACTGAGACCGACTGACCACCGGCGCTGCACTCGAGGCCATCGGCCTCGGTTTCTTTTCGATCGGTGTCGGCCTGGCGGTGATGGTCACTTATGCCGCCTATGCGCCGCCCGATATCGACCTGCGCCAAGCCGCGCTGGTCACCATCGTAAGCGACACGGATATTTCGTTTCTTGCGGGGCTGGCCGTTTTTCCCGTGGTGTTCGCCGAGGGGCTCGATCCCTCGAGCGGGCCCGGGCTCATGTTCGTCTCGGTGCCGCTGGCCTTCGACCACATCCCGTTCGGTGGCGTCGCGGCAATGGCCTTCTTCGTCTTGCTGACGGTCGCCACACTGGCCTCGGCAATGTCGCTACTCGAAATGCCGGTTGCGTTCCTGCAGCGCCAATTCGGCTGGCCCCGTCCCTTGGCCACGTGGGTGGCGGCCGGCGCCTGCTGGACCGTCGGACTGGGCTCGATCTTGTCGTTCAACCGTTGGGCTGACTGGTTCCCGCTCGCGGCGCTTCCCGGTTTTGCCACCTCGACCGTAAATGACCTGTTAGACTACCTGACCTCCAATCTCCTCCTGCCCGCGGGCGGATTCGCGTTAGCGATTCTGGGCGGCTGGGTCGTGCCCACTGCGATCCTCGCCGAGGAGTTGGGACTGAACCGCACCTCCACCGTCATCCTGCGAGTCCTGGTCCGCTACGCCACCCCGGTCGCCATCGCTGCGGCAACCCTTGCACCGCTGATCCTCTAGGGCGCGGAGTTCTCCGCGGGCAGATGAGGCCGGTATCCGTTGTGGCCTAATGCCCGGAACAAATCCCGGGCAGCTTCGTCCTGGCAGTTTGCCGCTGCCTGAGGTCAAATGCGGGGCGGCAGGGTACCGACACACCGGACGACAGCCGACGCCAGGGAGATCGCGATGACGAACAGCGCACTGGTACGAACTAGTACCCATTGGGGCGCCTACGACATCGAGGTGAAGGACGGAAAAGTTGTCGCCCTCCACCCATTCGCCGACGATCCCGATCCCTCGCCCATCGGGCAATCCATTCCCGGCGCCCTCGACACGCCGGCGCGGATTCGCGAGCCGATGATTCGCAAAGGATGGCTCGACAACGGGCCGCGCGGCAACGTTCTGGGCCGCGGTGGCGAACCGTTCGTTGCAGTGTCGTGGAACGAGGCGCTCGACCTGGTCGCCGGCGAATTGCGCCGGGTGCGGTCCAAATTCGGCAACGATGCGATCTTTGGCGGCAGCTATGGCTGGGCCAGCGCCGGGCGCTTTCACCACGCTCAAAGTCAAATCCATCGGTTTCTGAATTTCTTCGGCGGCTACGTCTCTCAGGTCAACTCCTACAGCCTGGCGGCCGGCGACGTCGCCGTATCGCGCGTGCTGGGTGAATCGATCTACGCCAATCGGGCGCAGATGACGAGTTGGCCGGTGATCGCCGAGCACACCAAACTTATGGTGATGTTCGGCGGCATTCCGGAAAAAAACGGCCAAGTCGTCGGCGGCGGCGCGCCCGCGCACACCAACCGTGTCTGGTTGCGGCGCTGCTGCGAACAGGGCACACGCTTCGTCAACATCAGCCCCATTCGCAACGATGCCAATGCCGAACTCGACGCCGAATGGTGGCCAATTCGGCCCAACACCGACGTTGCGGTCATGCTCGCCCTGGCCCAGGTGCTGGTCGCCGAAGGGCTGCACGACGCCGACTTCCTGCAGCGCTGCTGCACGGGCTTTGAACGGTTCCGCGACTATCTGATGGGCCGGGAAGACGGCGTCGCCAAGACGCCGGAATGGGCGGGCGCCATCGCCGACATCGCCCCCGACAAGATTCGTACCCTCGCCCGCCGCATGGCCGGCCAACGCACCATGATCAATGTGAGTTGGTCGCTGCAGCGCGCCGATCATGGCGAGCAAGCGTTCTGGGCCTGCATCGCGCTCGCCGCGGTACTAGGTCAGATCGGCCTGCCGGGCGGCGGGTTCGGACTCGGCTACGGCGCCATGAACCAGATCGGCGACCCCAGCCGGACGATCCGCGGGCCGGTGCTGCCCCAGGGCGAGAATCCGTTGAAAACGTTCATTCCGGTCGCTCGCATTGCCGATGCCCTATTGGCACCGGGCACGACCGTCGACTACGACGGACGGAAGCTCATCTATCCCGACATCCGTCTTATCTACTGGGCCGGCGGCAACCCGTTCCACCACCACCAGGACCTGAACCGCATGCTGCGGGCGTGGCAGAAGCCCGAGACGATCGTCGTGCATGAGCCGTTTTGGAACGCCCATGCCCGCCATGCTGACATCGTGCTCCCGGTGACGACGCCGTTCGAACGCAACGACATCGGCTGTCGCGGCCAGGAAAGCGTGTTCTTCGCCATGCACAAGGCGATCGAGCCGATCGGCTTGGCGCGCAGCGATTACGACATCCTGGCGCCGCTGGCCGAGCGGCTCGGATTCGGCGACAGCTTCACCGAGGGTCGCAACGAAGAACAATGGCTGCGGCATCTCTACACCGTTTTCCGTCAGCGGGCGGCGTCCGAGGGCGTGGACACGCCGGTGTTCGATGAGTTCTGGCAGGCCGGCCATTTCGCCATTCCCAAGGGCGAGCGACGACAGATCATGTATGAGGGCCTGCGAAGCGACCCGGTGAGCCATTCGCTCGGCACTCCGTCAGGCAAGATCGAACTCTTTTCGGAAACCGTGGCGGGCTTCGCCTACGACGATTGTCCCGGCCATGCCAAGTGGCTGGAGCCGTTCGAGTGGCTGGGAGCATCTGCCGCCAAACGTTTTCCGCTGCACATGATCTCCAACCAACCCGACGGCCGCCTACACAGTCAGTTCGACCATGGCCGCGTGAGCCTCGAGAGCAAGGTGCAGGGGCGCGAGCCGGTGTGGCTGCACCCGGACGACGCCGCATCCCGTGGCGTCAAAGCGGGCGACGTGGTGCGGGTATTCAACGACCGCGGCGCCTGCTTAGCCGGGGTGGTGGTGACCGACTCGGTGCGACCGGGGGTGGTCCGCCTGGCGACCGGTGCCTGGTACGACCCGCTCGAACCCGGCCGGATCGGCAGCCTGTGCGTGCATGGCAACCCGAACGTCCTCACCCGCGACAAGGGCACCTCCAAACTGGCCCAGGGCCCGAGCGCGATGAGCACGCTCGTCGAGGTCGAGCGTTGGCAGGGCAAGCTGCCGCCGGTGCGGGCGTTCGACCCGCCGCCGATCGAGCGGCGGAGGACACGAGCGAAGACCTGAACGATTGGGCGGCGACGCACGCTCAGTGGCGTTGCGGCACCGCCGACCCCGGCCGGTAGCTCAAGGGAAGTCCGAGCAACAGACGACTGTACTGCCCGGCATGCACGTCCCAATTGGCGCCGACCTGGGTCGCCATCGCGGTGACGTTGCGGTAATGCCGCTGCACTGGATTGTCGTCCGATAGCCCAAGCGCTCCCATCTGGCGAACGAGTCGCGTGACGGCGGCAACACAGAGCTTGGCGATATAGGCGCGGTCTCGCCCGATCTCGGCAAGCTCCGACTGAGGCAAGGGTTCGCGGGCCACGCCACGGCGGTGCAACAAGGCTAGCGACCAGTCGAGCAGCATGCCCGCTACCTTGATCTCGGCGGCCGATTCGGCCAGCCGGTGTTGCACCGGGGTCAGCATACGCACATCGGTACCGAAGATGGCCCCTTTGCGCTCGCGCGTGATCGCCACATAGTCGGCCAAGGCGCCCTCCGCTGCGCCGACTATTGGCGCAAAAATGCTGACGCCGAAATAGGGGAAAAATTCGACGGTGTAGATATAGGCGTCGGGATTCACGGCGGCGCCGGGTGGCGAGGTGCCAAAGTTGCGCGGCACATCTTCGACCCGCCACTCGGGAAGGACGATGTCGGGGACATTCACATCCTTGCTGCCGGTGCCGCACATCCCCGAGACGAACCAGGTATCGACGACCTCGGCCTCGTTCTTGGCGAGCAAGACGCGAGCGTTCGGCAGCAGCGAGCCGTCCTCGGCCTCGATGGGAGCGGTGACGATCACCCAGGTGGCGTGGTCGAGGCCGCTGGCAAAACGCCAGGTTCCACTAACCCGGTAGCCGTTGGGCGTACGGACGATCCGCCCGGTGGTTTTGGCCGAGCCGGTCTCGATCAACTGATCGACCTGCTCGCCCCACACCAGATCCTGGCAACGTTTGGCCATGCGTCCGACGATGACGGCATGCATGCCGACAACCGAGACGATCCGCGCCGCCGATGCACAGCCCTTGGCGAATTCGCGCGCCACGTCCAGGTGAACGCCCCAATCGGTCTCGTAGCCGCCGTAGCGAGCCGGTTGGCAAATGCGCAGGAAGCCGGCGGCGTACAAATCGCGCATGGTTTCGTCGGGCAGGCGGCGAAGTTCCTCCGTTGCCTTGGCGCGGGCGCGGAGGACGGGAACGAGTTCGCTGGCACGGCCGACGAGCTCGGCGCGGCTCAGGACCGGAGACCGGGCGACGCGAGTCATGCGGGTTGCCCAGCGAATCGCGGGGGAAAGTTCATGGCTCCGCCGCATTCTCGCTCGGCAGACCGAGCGCCAAGCGGGCGAACGCCGGCATGTTGACATCCGCGTTGACGCCGATCTGCGTCGCCATCGCGCTGAGGTCGCGAAAATGGCGCTGGACCGAATTGGTCTGGAAAATTCCCGTTGGCCCATCTGCTGGACTACGCGCTCGACGGCCGCGAGACAGAGTTTTGCAGCGAAGCTGCGGTCACGCAGCCGCACCGCACGTTCTTCCGCGACGATCGCAGTGTCGTTCCGCATTCGCTCACGCATGGTGCGAGAATCGTCCTCAATGACCAGACAGGGGGCGTGCAATTCGGCTGCCGATTCGGATAGCCGCAACTGAACGGCGAGATTCTCGGCCGGCCGATCGCCGAACAACGCGCCAACGCGAACCTTCGTCTGATCGACATAGTCGACATAGGCGCCCTCCGCCGCGCCGAACAGCGGACCCATGATGTTGCTGCCGCGCAGCGGCAACAGTTCGGCGCGGTACACCGAACTGGTGTTCACCGTAGCGCCCGGCGGGTTGGCTCCGGCATAGGTTGCCCCGGTCAGGGCCCGGTGGGCCGGCACGAACGCCCGCTGCAACCGCACATCCTTGGTCCCGGTGCCGCGCATCCCGGCCACGAACCACGTGTCGTCGACGCTGAAGTCGCGACGCGGCACCAAACAGAACACGTGTTCCCGGCGCGAACTACCGCTCTCGCCGATGCGGCCGGGCACCATGGCCTAGCTCGCATGATCGATGCCGCTGGCGAATGCCCAGGCGCCGTCGAGAACATAACCGCCGTCGACTACCGTCGCGGTCGCGCCGCTGCGCGGCGCGGAGGCCGCCGCAATCAGCGTGTCCGCCTGACCTCAACAAACGTCGTCCTGTGCCGGCTGGCCGAAACGGCCGACGAAGGCGGCGTGGGCGCCGACCACCCCGACCGTCCAGGCGGTCGAAGGACAAGCCCGGCCGATGATGCGGCCCAACTCATACTGAATCCCCCACTCGAGTTCGAAGCCGCCGTACCGCTTGGGCTGAAAGAATCGCAAGAGACCCGCGTCGAAGAGATCGCGCATCGTCCGGTCCGACATGCGCCGGACAGCTTCGGTCGCGGGTGCACGCTCGCGCAGCAGTGGGGCGAGGGCGCGCGCTCGTTCGATTAACAGGGCCTCGCCCTGGCGGTCGGCGGGGTCGGGAGCGGCCATCGCTGTTGTCACGGTCGCAGCGGTCCCCGTCCCGATCGCCGGCAAGAACCGGACTCCGCTCGCAGCCATCGTCCAACCGCGAGCACCCTTGGTCACAAACCCCACCATATCGAGCAACATCGGGTGCTCCAACCCAATCACACCCGCTCCGGCGTCCGCTCGCAATGGTTGCTGCGCAACGACGAACCGGTCGCGCGGAGCGCAATCGAGAAGCCGTGATCGGGCGGCGACCTGGGGATTAGCGATCGCGGCTCGACACCCCCCTGTCGTACGCTAGACTGCGGCCGGGAACCAGTAGGGGAGGCTTGGCCATGGCATTTCGATCGATCGTTCGCACGACGTCACTCGGCATTCTGGCGGCGGGCTTGACCGCGTTCTTGGCGTCGGGTCCGAGCAGCGGCCAGACTCTACGCGTCACCAACCTGAACGATCCGCCCAACCGCGGCGATCCCACCACCAGTCTCAGCTACCAGCACACCTATTCGTTCGAGGCGCTGTTCGACGCGTTGACGACGGTCGAGGGCGACGGCAAGCCGGCGCCCCGGCTCGCCTCGACCTGGGCGAACAAGGATCCGCTGACGTGGAATTTCCAACTGCGCCCGAACGTGAAGTTTCACGCCGGGACGGCCTTCAACGCCGACGCCATCGTCGCGGCTGTGCGCTACCTGCAATCGGACGAGCAGAAGCAATATGGATCGTCGGTCTATGGCAGCGTCCGTCACATTGTCGAAGCGAAGAAGATCAACGACATGACGGTCGAGATCCGGACCGATCGACCGGCCCCCATCCTACCCAACGAGATCGCGGCGTTTCGCATCGTCGATCCCAAGGCTTGGGCCGATCTCGGGCGAGAGAAGTTCGGCGGCAATCCTTCGGGCAGCGGACCGTTCCGGGTCACGTCGTGGGACAACACCAAGGCTGAAATGACCCGCTTCGAGGGCGGCACGCGCCAAGCAAAAGTCGGCGGCATCCTGATGTATTTCATGCCCGAGGCGGCCACACGCGTGCAGGCGTTCACCTCCGGGGCGGTTGATCTCGCCTTCGGCATCCCCACCGATTCCGAGAGGAACGTCGTGACGGCGGGGGGCAAAGTGAATACCGGCCCGGCGCCGTCGGTCGCGATCCTAGTGTTCAACCAGTCGAAGGGCGGATTTGCCGCCGACAAACGGGTGCGTCAGGCCTTCAATTACGCAATCGACAAGACCTACACACAGACGCTGCTCGGCGGCCACGGCAAGCCCGGCAGCCAGCCGGCGGCAAGCTCGGTGAACGGCTTCCAGCCCGATATTCAGCCCTACCCCTACGACCCCGAGAAGGCGAAGAAGCTGCTCGCCGAAGCCGGCTACCCCAACGGCCTCAAGGCGGCGGCGGAAATCGTCACCAACAATGCCGATCTTACCAACGTCTACCAGAAAGTGGCGCAGGACCTGTCTAAGGTCGGCGTCACGCTCGAACTGAAAATCATCAGCCTGGCCGACTTGGTCGCGCGAGTGAACGGCGCCAAGCCGTTCGAGGGCGAGCTACACGTGATGAACTACGGATCGAACCCCTCGAACGACGTGATGCGCTCGGTCAATGCGTTCCACTCCTGCAAGTCGCCGCAAAAGTGGACCTGCATTCCCGAGGCTGAGGCGGCGATCGAGGCCGCCAACAGCGAATTCGATCCGGCCAAGCGCGCCGTCCATCTCCGGCGGATCGCCGAGTTGTACAACGATGCTGCGCCGCAGATTTTCCTGTACGAGCAGTACGAGTTGGACGCGACCTCGCCCAAGGTGAGAAACTATAAGAACGAGAATTGGCGGATCAACTGGGCTGACATCGAACTCCTGCCCTAGCAGGCGCTGTTCCCTAAAACGAAGCCGCGGCGTCAAAAAGGCGCCGCGGCTTCACTTTTTTCCCCCGCCGAGCCGGCACCCTTGCCCGATCTATCGGGGCGTCCCCATCGTCGCTAGACTGCGAAAGATCGGCTGCTTCGGGGAGGCAAGATCATGACCGTTCGTGGGCGTTCTCAGCGCGTCGTTGCATGCCTGTTGGCGTTTGGGTTGACATCGTTGTCGGCCGTCGCGGCGGCGCAGACATTGCGGATCGCCAACCTCGAGGCACCGCCCAATCGCGGCGACCCAACCGGCCCCGGCCTCAGCTACCAGCACGTCATCGCCTGGGAGAGCATGTACGACGGGCTGACGACGATCGAACCCGACGGAACGCCGAAGGGCGTCCTTGCCGTCTCGTGGAAAAACAAGGACCCGACGACTTGGCTCTTCAAGCTGCGTCCCAACGTCAAGTTCCATAGCCGCACGCCCTTCGATGCCGACGCGATGGTCGCGGCCGTGCGCACGCTGCATTCCGACGACACCAAGAAGTTCGGTGCGGCGCTCTACAACACCCTGCGCCACACCACCGAGGCGCGGAAGATCGACGACCTGACCATCGAACTAAAAACCGCGGCTCCGGCCCCGATTGTGCCGAGCGAAGCGGCGGCGTTGCGTATCATGGATCCCAAGGCATGGGCCGACTTGGGCCGCGAAAAATTCGGCAACAATCCGTCGGGAACCGGTCCGTTCCGCGTCACTGCGTGGGACAACACCAAGCTCGAAATGGCCCGCTTCGACGGCGGTGTGCGCAAGGGCAAGGTCGCCAACATGGTGATGTACTTCCTGCCCGAACCGCCAACCCGGGTGCAGGCCGTCACCGGCGGTTCGGTCGACCTTGCCTTCAGCATCGCGCCGGACGCGGTCGATTTGGTGACCCGCAGCGGCGGCAAGGTCCATGCCAGCGGCTCGCCGTCGATCATCGTGCTTGTCTTCAATCAGGCCCAGGGCAAGTACACGACCGACCGGCGTGTGCGTCTGGCCTTCAATCTGGCGATCGACAAGAGCTACACCGAGACCTTGCTCAGCGGCTACGGCAAATACGTAGCGCAGCCGGCCGCCAGCAGCGTCAAAGGCTACCAGCCCGACATCAAGCCCTATGCGCATAACCCGGAGCAGGCGAAACGACTGCTGCGTGAGGCTGGCTATCCCAACGGCCTCAAGGCGATCGCAGAGGTGGTCCTGACTAGCTCGGACACCGCCAACGTGCTGCAGAAGATCGTGCAGGATCTGTCCAAGGTCGGCATCGACATGGAACTGCGGCAAATTCAGTTGGCCGACCTCAGCGCGCGAGGGACTGGGCTGAAACCCTACGAGGGCGAGCTCCACATCTCAAACTATGGATCGAACCCGGCGATGGACATGATGCGGCCGATCAACGCTTTCCACTCGTGTTCCAACGCCCGCAAGTGGACCTGCTTCCCGGAGATCGAGCCCGACATCGCCGCCGCCAATACCGAGTTCGACCCGGAAAAGCGGGCGGCTTTGTTGCGCAAGATTGCGCAGTTCTATCACGACATGGCACCCGACATCTTTCTGTCCGAACAGTTCCAGCTCGACGCGAC
>SHVP01000060.1 GCA_009694165.1 Alphaproteobacteria bacterium | reverse complement strand
CCCACGCCCGGTGCTCCGCGCAACGCCGACGGCGCCGCGCTCCGGGCGCGGGTCCCTCCTATGCATGACGTGGACAAGCCCTCTCCCGACCAATCAGAGGGGTCTAAATTGGACGCGAAAAGGGGGTCACAGTTGGAAGCAATTTGACAGCGGCCGGCTGGGGTTGGCATTCGGAAACGGCGCTGCATGTTCTGCGTCTGGTGCTGTCCGGAACGCTGGATCGTCACCCGGACCTGAAACTGATTATCGGCCACATGGGCGAAATGCTGCCGATGATGCTGGCGCGCGCCGACGATGTCTTCAAGCTCGACATCGACCATCTACGGCGCCCGATCGGCCAGACCGTTCTCGATCAGGTCTGGATCACCACGAGCGGCATTTTCACCGAACCGCCCTTTCTCGCCGCGCTACTGACCTTCGGCATCGACCGGATCATGTTTCCGTGGACTATCCCTACGCGTCCAACGCGCAAGGCCGGGCTTTCCTGGACCGGATTTCGCTGTCGCGGGCCGACATGGCCAAACTGACCCATGGCAATGCCGACGCCCTGCTGAAATTGCAGAGCCGGCCAGGGTGAAACAATCAGTCGGCACCGGCTGTTCGACGGATAGCCGACCACGCGCTTCAGTAATAGGTGACCCACGGGCTGTTCAGGGCTGCCTCGATACGCCGGTGGCGGGCCTTGATAACATCGGCGGGCACGGCGCCAACGAACGCATAAAACGTTTTCGTACGGATCGCATCCACCACGCGTTGCCCAACCACCTTTGGGTCAAGGCCCTTGGTGGCCAGGCGTTCGGCCAGGACCGCCTCGTCGGTGGCGCGAATTTGTGGCCCGCCCAGATGCTCGGGGCGGTTGCGGGCACCGCGGGCTATGTTCGTCGCGATCGGACCGGGACAGAGCACGGAGACGCCGATATTGGTGCCTTCCAACTCATGCTCCAGCGCCTCCGACAGCGAGAGGGCGGCGTACTTGCTCATGGAATACGGCCCCTGGTCGGTGCCCCGGCGATTCTGGAAACCCGCGACCGAGGCGGTGTTGACGACATGCCCTGCCTCGCCGTGCTTGAGAATGGCGGGGACGAAGTGACGGATGCCGTGGATGATTCCCCATATGTTAACGCCCATCACAAACGCCCAGTCGCTTGGCGGGACGTCGACCAGTCGGGTGCCGTGCATGGGCACTCCGGCGTTGTTGCAAGCAATGTGCAGCTTGCCGAAATTGCCTTCGGCCTCGGCCAAGGCGTCAACGACCGATTGTTCCTGAGTGACATCGATCCGCACTGGCAAGACACGCTTGTTGGTGCCGGACAGCGCGTGGGCGGCCTGCTCGACCAAGTCTTTCTGGATGTCGGCCATAACAACACTGACGCCGGCTTCGGCAAGCGCTGTCGCAATGCCAAGGCCAATGCCCGAAGCGGCCCCCGTGACGATGGCGGTCTTGCCGGAGATATCCATCCCAAGGGACCTTTCACATTGTTCGTTCGATAGACTGGCACTTGCCGAATGCCGCCGCCACTCCCTCAGCTGCCCCGGGCGGGCCAGGACGGCTGATGGTGGCCGAGCGGGACGCTCGGGCGGGCCCAGCGCGGTGGCGTCAGCGACAGCTTCACGACCGGGCCGAGATGGCTGAGCCGCCCGATCGGCGTGTCGCTGTCGATCGACCAGCGCTCGATGTCGGCGGCGGGAAACTCCGCCGGTACATCCCGCAGTGCCGTCGACGGCACTTCGCCAAAATCGACCAGCCACTTGCCGATCTGCGCCAGCGAAAGGCGGACCAGCCAGCTGCCGCCTTCCCGCGCCCGGCGTGCCAGCGCCACCATCGCCCCGAAGGCGATCAGGTAGCCGGTGAGATAGTCGATCGCCGAGACCGGATAGAACTGCGGCCCCGGGCTGGCGCCCGGGAACAGCTCGCCCTGGCGCTGGGTGATGCCGCTGACCGTCTGCACCACGGTGTCGAATCCGCGCCGCGAGGCCCATGGGCCGGCGTGGCTGAAGGCTGAGAGCGAGATGTAGACGAGGCCCGGCCGCAACCGGGCCAGCGCCTCCGGCGACAGGCCACGATCGCCGAGCGTGCCCGGACGGTAGCCCTGGGAGAACACATCGGCGTCTCGAATCAATCCCCTGAGCGTCTCAAGCTGATCCTTTTGGCGCAGGTCGAGATGCGCCGACAGCTTGCCGTGGCCGGTGTCGTATTCCTGATAACCGATGCTCGGCAGATGCGGCGCGGTAATCTTCAGGACGTCGGCGCCATGCTCGGCGAGCGTGCGGGCACCGGTCGGTCCGGCGAGCACCCGGGTCAGGTCGAGCACCCGGACCCCGGACAGGGGACGATCGCCTTTCGGCAGCGGTTCCGGCGCGCTGTCGCCGATTTTCACGATCTCCATCACCGGCAGCGCGGCGATCGCCGCGGCCTGCGGGTGCCGCGCCCATTCCGCTTTGCCGCGCACCATGCCGCCGGCGCCCTTGGCGGCGATAATCGCCTCCTCCAGTTCGAGCGCATCCCAGGTCGCAACCGCGCGACGGACCGCTTCGCGATCCTCCACCACGCCGAGCACTTCGAGGGCCGCCTCCCGGTGGTTAGGGAAATTGCAGTGCAAATAGCTCCAGTGGCCATGCTTGGCCGGATAGACGCCCATCACCGTGTTGCGCCCGGCCGACACCCGCACGCCGTTCATCAGCATGTAGTGGCCGCTGCGCAGTGAAGCGACGGCCTGGCGCCGATCGACCGCCACATCCTGGCGGCAACCCGTGCGCAGTTCCCACAGCGCGGCGGCGGCGAGCCCTGTCGCGGCCAGCGCGGCGGCGCCAGTGGCGGCGATACGGAACGGTGTCGGCAGCACCG
The DNA here is from genome assembly GCA_009694165.1 of Alphaproteobacteria bacterium. Next base: position 11,519 of record SHVP01000060.1, on the reverse strand, counting down.
GATCGTCACCGCCGACGAACTCGACCCTGTCGGCCATCGCCGCCGGCCAGCCGGCAATCGGCAACAGCGTGCGCAATACCTCGTGTGCCATTGATGGGTGCCCGGCCATTGGTCTGGTCCGAACATTAGTTCATGGCCGAGCCTGGCGCCACGGTCCGCGTGGCGTCATAGTCCGCCACCAGTTCGCGGACGCGCGGAATTAGTTCCTCGCCATACCGGACGGCGTCCGGCCGGGGATCGTAGCCCCGGATCAAGAGGCTGGTGGCGCCCAGCTTGTAGTATTCGAGCATGGCCGTCGCTACCGTCTCGGGCGTGCCGACCAGAGCCGTCGAGTTCCCCTGCGCGCCCGTCGCCACGGCCAGGGGTGTCCACAAGCAACTGTCGTGAACCTCCGCCTCCCGGGCGGCCCGCAGCAGCCGTTGGGAGCCGACATTCTGGCGCTTCGGGGGCGAAGCGTCGCCGCGGTCGGCCAGCACCCGGGCAAGGATGGCCTTCGCCCGGTCCCAGGCTTCGCCCTCCGTTGCCGCCAGGATGGGGCGGGTCGAAAGGCTGAAGGTCGGACCGCGGCCGGAGAGCGCCGCCTCGCGCCGGACGCGATCCATGAACACGGCCGTGTCCTTCAGTGGCTCGCCCCACAGCATGAAGACGTCGACATGCGGGGCCAGCGATCGGATTGCGGCGTCGGAGCCGCCGCCACCATAGATCGGGATATGCGGTTGCTGGCGGCAGCGGATCTCCGAATAGGTTCCCTGGGTCCGGTAGAACTCACCCTCGTGATCGAACGGTGCCGGCTCGGTCCAAGTACGGCGCAACAGGGAAATATACTCCGCGGAGCGGCGATAGCGGGTCACGGGGGCGGTCCAGTCGCCATCCTTGGCCTGATCGGAGTCGCTGCCGCCGGCAATGATGTGCACCGCCAGACGACCATCGCTTAGCTGGTCCAGGGTCGCCAGCTTGCGGGCGGCGACCGGCGGCGCCACGAACCCCGGTCGATGTGCCAGCAGGAAGCCGAGCCGCTCGGTTACCGATGCCGCGTATGCCCCGACCAGAAACCCGTCGGGTGCATCCGAAAAGTACCCGATCAGCACGCGGTCGAAGCCGGCCTGCTCGTGAATGCGCGCCGTCTCGGCAATCACGGCGGCAGCAAAGGCGGGCCCACTCGGCGGGATCAGCTCCGAGGAAACCCGTGGCGCGATCCAGCCGATCATCTCAACAGGCATGGCAACGCCCTCCCGAAGCGCGCGCGTTCCTCGATCCTTCGCGTTAGAACTCGATGACGAGCCGTCCTCGAGTTCCACGGGCCTCGAGCCGCCGGTGTGCATCACTCGCTCGCTCCGCCGGGTAGGTGTCGGCCACGCGGAGTGTGACCGCTCCGGACTCCACCAGTTGCCGGAGACGGTCGAGTTTCTCGAACTCGCCGTCGTAAGTGCGCACCCGGGTGGTCGTGAACCTGATGCCGCGTTGCGGTTTGCCCTCGAAACCTCGCACCGACGTGAACGCGCCGCCGTCGCGGACCGCCGGAATCGCGAGTTCGTCGTGGACGGCGCCGTCGGCAAGACCGTCGACGCCGTTCGGAAAGTGCTCCCGGATCCGCGTGGCGACGTCGTCGCCCCGGCGAACGACGATATCGGCACCGAGCGATGCGACGAGTTCGCGATCGGCCTCGGACGCATCGGCGATGACGGTCAATCCTTCCGCCTTGGCGAGTTGCACAACGTAGCCGCCGTAGGCGCCCGCGGCGCCGGTCACGGCGAGCGTCTGTCCGGATGACAGCCCAAGGAGGTCGAGCGACTGACGGGCCGTGAGTCCGTTCATGGGCAGCGTGCACGCTTTGACGTGCGTGGTACCGGCCGGAGCAGGGACCACCGCTCGGGCGTCGAGGACGATCTGCTCGCGGTAGGCGCCGTGGCTGCCCTTCGGGACCACCATGGCCATGACCGCGTCCCCGACCCGCACGCCGGTGGCGACACCATCGCCGACCTCATCGACGATTCCGGCCGCGTCCATTCCCGGCACGTATGGCGGTGGATCGACCTTCTGCTGCTCGGCGCGTGATCCGTTCCGAGCAAACGTGTCGGTGGGGTTTACCGCCGCGGCGTACACACGGAGGCGCACCTGGCCGGGGCCGGCGTGGACCTCGGGGACATCGACGATCTCCAGAGCCTCCGGGCCGCCGTGAACGATGACTCCTACTGCGCGCATCTGGTCCGCCTTTCTTGGTATGGGTCCGCGTCACCATCATCTATCCGATCGGAGCACCCGCGCCAAGTTGGCCCATCTGCCCGGCATCCGGGACGTCCCCCACCGCATGCGGCGACGCGACGAGGCGGAGAGCTTGTGCCGGCGTTCCTTCGGATTGCCCGAGGTGCGATCATCGACCGCGAGATTCGTGCCGACCGCGCGAAATCTGTTAGACTTGGGCAAACCATGGATCAAGGAGGGACGCGGTGACCGGTACCATGAGCCTGTCCGAGCGCGCCGATGCGCTGGAAGCCAAGATGGCGCGAGAGCTTGACTACATCGTCATCAAGTCGCGCCTCTACAGCATGGCGGAGGGCGACATGGGCCCGCCGCCGAATGCCGGCGCGCTGATGCTGGACAATCCGTATGCGCGCGTCTTGATGGGCGACGACCCGCGTCTGCCCGCGATGCCGGAAAAGCCGACCTTGATGGACTTCTTCAAATACCGTTTCGGCCCGTGCATGCACCTCCTGCAAAGCGCCCGGCACGCGGTGAAGGCCGACCTGCCCGAGAAGATGGTTCTGGCGTGCTTGCTGCATGACATCTCGACGATCGGCTTCATCCGCGGCGACCACGGCTATTGGGGTGCGCAGCTTGTCGAGCCTTATGTCGACGCGGAAGTGACCTGGGCCATCCGCGCTCATCAGGTGCTACGCTTCTATGCTGACGAGTCGGTTGGCTACGAATATCCGCGGTCCTACATCACCACCTTCGGCCAGGACTACCGCCCCGATGCTTACGTCGAGGAAGATTACAAGCGGATGCGGAATCACAAATGGTACATGTCGGGCCGGCAGATCACCGTGCACGACATCTACTCGTTCGACCCCAACCTGCATGTCGAACTCGATGAGTTCGCCGACATTATCGGCCGCAATTTCCGCCAGCCCGAACAGGGCCTCGGCTTCGACAACAGCCCGGTCGCGCATATGTGGCGGGCGATGATCCGCCCGGCGAAGTACCTGTAGGTGACGTGGCGCGCATCGCGATTGCATCCGCCGCGTCGCTTGGGGGTGGCGAGATCGCCCGCGATCAGATCGCCAGGCCCAGAGCCTTCTTCATGGCACGGAGGTTACCGCGGAGGTTGCGGGTGTAGCGGGCGGTCACTTCGTCCTCGCCGGCGGCATCCTGGGTGTCCATGTGCACGATCAACGTGATACGCGAAGTGTTGGCGTCCAGCGGCACGACCGCGACGGTGGAGCGGTAACCCGGCATCTCCGGCCGGTCGACCATGGCGTAGGTGTAGGCATACTGCGAACTGGCGAGCAGCAGTTCCTTGACCACGCGGCCTTCCGGCATTTGCAAGGTGCGGACCTTGCCGGCCGGGGTGTCTTCCACGGATTCTCCCTGCACCAGCACGGCCCATTTGCGTATCCCGCCGAAGTCGCCAATGACGCTCCAGATCCTGTCGGCGGAGAGGGGGACGTCTTCGAACGTGGATATTTCGGCCATCTTGTTTCCTCCGGGCGATTGTTATTACCTGAAAAACTCCGGCGAGATCAGCTTGGGCAGGAACAGCACCAGGTCGGGCCACAGGATGACCAAGGCCAGCACGCCCAGCATGGGCATCAGCATGATCATCGTGTCCTTGATCGCGTCCCCGATCCGAATCCGCGCCACCGCGCAGGCGATCATCAGGCACAGGCCATAGGGCGGCGTGACCAGGCCGAAGGCCAGCGACACGATGCCGACCATGGCGAAGTGGACCGGGTCCATGCCAACGGACTTGGCCAGCGGCTGGAGGATGGTACCGACGATGATGATCGCCGGAATGGCGTCGAGGAAGCAACCGACCACCAGGAACACGAGGGCGATGAAGAAGCCGGCCGCCGTCACGCTCATGTTCCAGGCCGCAACGCCCGCCAGCAACTCCTTGGGGATCTGGTAGTAGGCGAGCAGCCAGCCGAAGGCGCTGGCCGTGCCGACGCAGAACAGCGCCACCGCCGCCAGCTTGCCAGTGTCCAGGAAGGCGTCGTAGAGGCCCTTCGCGTTCATCTCCCGATAGACCGCGATCGACAGGGTCGCCGCATACAGCACGGCGATGCACGCCGATTCGGTGGCGGTGAACCAGCCGAAAATTTTGCCGCCGATGATGATGACTGGCGTCATCAACGCCGGAATCGACACCAGCATCGCGCACCCCACCTCGCGCAACGTCGAGCGCGGATAGGTGGGATAGTCGCGCAACTTGGCGTAGACATGCACCGTCGCCATCTGCACGAAACCGATCAGGAGGCCCGGGATGATGCCGGCAAGGAACAGGGCGCCGATCGATACGGTCAGCACACCACCCCAGACGATCATCAGGATCGAGGGCGGAATGATGACGGCCAGGACGGCCGAAACGGCGGTGATGGCGACCGAGAAACTGTCGTCGTAGCCTTCCTTGCGCTGGGCTTCGATGAAGATCTTCGACTGGCTGGCGGCGTCGGCGGTCGACGATCCCGAAATGCCGGCGAAGAAGATCGACAGCACGACATTTATCTGCGCCAGCCCGCCGGGGAAGTGTCCGACCAGCGCGCGCGACAGCCGGATCAGGCGATCGGTGATGCCACCGACGTTCATCAGGTTGGCGGTCAGGAGGAAAAACGGCACCGCCAGCAAGATGAACGAGTTGTAGGCGTTGAACGTCTCGCCGAGCATGTTCATCGGCGACAAATGTGGTTCGATCAGCATGATCGGAAGGCAGGCGAGGCCAAGTGCTACCGCCACCGGTACGCGCAACCCCAACAGGCCGAAGAACACGCCGAACAGGATTGCCGCGGCTTGACTGGGCGTCAGGGCTGTGGCCATCGGCATCATGGCGCGCGTCCCATCAGCACGCGGGCGCTGTCGTACATGCGTTCTCCCTGGAACATGAGCCAGGTCGCGCCGGTGATCGGCCAGGCGATATGAATCAGCCACAGCGGCATTTCCGCCAGTTCAGAGATGCGGTTCACGGCGAACCGTGTGAACTCGATGCCCCAGATCAGGAACACCATGGCGAAGACGAGGACGAAAATCCCGGACATCAGGGACACCGCCGCCTCGCTACGCGGGCTCAGGCGCGGAAAGATGTCGACGGTGAAATGTGCACCGTCGCGCACGCCCACGTTGGCGCCGATCATGATCATCCACACGAACAGGAACCGCGCCATCTCCTCGGTCCAGATATAGGCCGGGATCAATTGCGTGAAGCGCGAGAAGATCTGTAGGCTAACCGGGAAGATCAGTATCGCGACGCTGGCGACCAGCAGCCAGTTGAGCAACTGCCCGTACCAATGGGTCAATCGCCGCAACGAGCCGCGCGGCGATGAGACGGGCGACGACGAATCGAACATCGGGGACGTCCGGAAGCTAGACGCCGGCGGGACACGACCCGTCCCGCCGGCGCGGTTGGAGGGTCACCGGATCGCGTTGATCTTCGCTAGGATTTGCTCGGCCTCGATTTCCTTAGCGTAGGCCGCCATCACCGGATCGACCAGCTTCTTCATCTGGTCGCGGTCCGCGAACGGAATGCGCTTCAGCTTGCCCGCCTTTTCCAGCGCGTCGAGCTTGGCCGTGTCTTCGCTCGATTCGATCTGGCGGCCATAGGCCCCGGCTTCCTTCCCCGCCTTCACGATCGCGGCCTGCAGGTCGCCCGGCAGCTTCTTGAAGGTCTTGCCGGAGAAGCACAACGGCCGGATTGTGATGGCATGCTGCGTCATGTTCACGTTCGGGCCGACCTCGTAGAACTTCATCTGCTCGACGCCCGCGGCCTCGTTCTCGCCCGCTTCGATGACCCCGTTCTGGATCGCGTTGTATACTTCGTTATAGGCGATAACGGTCGGCGCCATCCCGGTCGCGGCGAAGGTCTTACTCCAGATCGGCGCACCCTGCACGCGGACTTTGAGGCCTTTCAGCTCGGCCATGTTTCGCGCCGGCCTGTTGGCGAAGACGTTGCGGATGCCGCCGCCGGCATAGCCGATCAGCATCACGTCGGCCTTTTGCTCGATCTCGTCGGCGACCGGCTTCAGCACGTCCTGGTCAAGGACCTTGTTCCAATGCGCCAGGTCGCGGAACAGGAACGGCGCGTCGATGAACGGCGCCGCCTTGGAGAAGGTCGACATGTGCGCCGGCGACACGATGGCGTAGTCCACCGCCTTGCCCTGCGCCATATACTCGAAATACTGCTTCTCCAGGCCGAGCTGGCTGTTTTTGTGCAGCACGAAATTGATCGGCTTGCCGTAGTATTGCTTGACCAGTTCTTCGAACTTCACCATGGCTTTGGTAAAGGCGTGGTCGTCGTTGAACTGCGATGCCCCGTTCAAGGTGATGGTCTGGGCCGCGACCGACGTCGCGAAGCCCGCCGCGATGGCGACGCCGGCCAGGCCGGCAAGAAGGCTCCTGCGCTTCATGTTTCCTCCAGTGGGCTGCGTTTTCGTTCTTTAGCCGGGATTGACCGGATGACGTCCTGACAGGCTCAAATACTGCGGCTTTTCCGCCCTTCCCGCAATGCTGACGAGCGGCACGGGTGGTCGCCGCGGCCGCGGCGCCGCGAGCGGTCGCCGGATCTCGGCGAAACGGAAGCCGCCGCGCCGTTACCCAAGCACGCCAAGCGACCGGAGCTTGCCAATCTCGTCGACGGAGTAGCCCGCCTCGGCCAGCACCGCGTCGCTGTGCTGGCCAAGCCCTGGTGCTCGCCGAGGCGGGGTCTTGTCCTCTCCGTCGATGTGGAACGGGGCGGAGACCGTCAGGCCCTGTCCATCCGCGAAGGGCACCAACGCGCCCGCGTGAACCATCTGCGCATCGTCGAGCACCTCATCCACCGTGCCCACGATGCCGAAGGTCACGCCCACCCCGTCCAGGACCCGCCGCCACTCCGCCAGCGGGCGGGTGGCGAATACCTCGTCCAGCACTTTCACCAGGGCGGGCGCATTCTGCTTTCGCGCCGCGTTGGTGGCGAAGCGAGGGTCGTTCGCCAGCTCCTCCCGGCCGATCGCGGCAAGCAGGCCCCGCAATTGCCTCTGCTCGTTGAACAGCGCCATGATGAACCAACGGCCGTCGCTGGTCTGGTAGTGGTTGGCCAGCGCGTTCGGCGCCTCCTCGCGAAGTGGGCGATGCGGCACATGGTCTCCGAAAAGCCGGGTCTGCACGGCGCAGCCATTGGCCCACAGCCCGTTCTGCAGCAGCGAGGATTTCACCACCCCGCCCTCTCCGGTCTTCTCCCGGCGGTACAAAGCGGTGACGATCGCGGCGTACAGCCCCGTGGCGCTGGGGTGATCGCCCATCCCCGGCATGGAGCGCGCCGGCGGGGTGTCGGGTGCCGCGCGCACCATGTCCATCAGGCCCGTGCGCGCCCAATATGCGGTTGAGTCGAAGCCGGTCTTCGCCGCTTCCTCGCCCTCTTCTCCGTACGCAGTGAATGACGCGTAGATCAGGCGGGGATTCAGCGGCAGCAGATGCGCCGGCGCAAGTTGCAGCCGGTCACGGACCGGCAGCGGGAAATTGGTGACGAATACATCCGCGCGGGCAATCAGCCGATACAACGCGGCCCGCCCCTCGTCATGCTTGAGGTCGATTGCCAGACTGCGTTTGTTGCGCGACGTGAGTTGCCAATAACAATCGGTTGCCGCCGCCGGATTGGGGCCGCGGCCGCGCCAAGGATCGCCAACGCCGGGCGGCTCGATCTTGATCACATCGGCACCGAAGTCGGACAGGATCGTCGCGGCGGCGGGGCCGGCGATCCAGCTCGCGCAGTCAATCACCTTCAGGCCCATGAACAGGCTGTTCGTCATTGGACTTTTCCCCTCCCCAACGGGATCAAGACTGCCGCGAAGACCCAAGCATCGAATTCCGGAACGCCCTTAGGCACGACATGCTCGTTCCGGACGCCGCGAGCATGCCACCGATGCCATGGCCGACGGAAATCTTCGCACCGGCATGCTCTCCGGCACAAGCTTCCGCGCCGGCAGTCGTGGCTCCCCTGGCAAGCTATGGCAATCCGCCTGGTTTCTGGTGGCGATGCGGAGTTCCGGCGTTGCAGCCTCGGGCGAGCGTGGCTACCGTTGCGTTCCGGTGGTCGCACCGCGCTGCACATATGGGGAAATCTCGGATAAAACGGTGCCGTTCGATCGCCTTTCGACCGCTGGCCGGGGGTGGTGGCAACAGAGGGAAGCCATGGTCGACATCATGGACGACACGACCATTGACGCGGCATTCCGGGCGGCCGTGGCGGCCCACGGCGAGCGACCCTTTCTGGCGGTGCCGGCAAACGAGGCGCGCGGCTATCTGCCGTCGGGGTTCGAGGTTTCCTATGCCGAGGCGGGCCGGCGGGTCAGGGCGCTGGCGGCGGTCTATCGCGAGGCCGGTTTTGGCCTGGGCCACCGGGTGGCGACACTGCTCGAAAGTCGTCCCGACTATGTCTTCCACAAGCTCGCTCTCAACAGCCTCGGCGCGTGCTGCGTGCCGATCAATCCGGAATATCGGGCCGGCGAGATTGCCTACCTGGTGGATCACAGCGAGCCCGACCTTGTTGTAACACTGGACGCGCGCGAGGGGCAGATGGGCGAGGCGCTGGCCCAGAGCGTCCATCGGCCGCCGATAGTCGTGCTGTCCGAATTCGCTGGCCCGCTGGGGACGGTAGCGCGGCCAAGAGCAAGCGGCGGTACCATTCCTTCGACTCCGGCCAGCGTCCTCTATACGTCGGGCACGACCGGACGGCCGAAGGGCTGCGTCCTTTCGCACGGATACGAGATCGCCTGCGGTGTGCGCTATGCCCACCTCGGCGGCCTGGCGGCCCTTTCCCCCGGCCAAGAGCGCATCTACAACCCGCTGCCGCTCTATCATGTCAACGCGGCCGTCATGTCCCTGATGGGCGCCATTGTGACCGGCAACTGCCAGGTCCAGCCCGATCGCTTCCGCCCACAACATTGGTGGCGCGAGGTCGCCAACAGCGGCGCGACCGTAGTCCATTATCTGGGCGTGATTGCGCCCCTTCTCCTCAAACAGCCGCCCGGCGAGGACGAGCGGCGCCACCGGGTTCGCTTCGGAATTGGCGCCGGCATCGAGCCTGAACTGCATCTGGCCTTCGAGCAGCGCTTCGGCTTCCCGCTTGTCGAGGTCTGGGGCATGACGGAGATGGTGCGCCTGCTCGGAGACAATTTCGCCCCGCGCCGGATCGGCACCCGCGCCTTTGGCCGGGCGGTGCCCGGCATCGAGGTGCGCGTGGTCGACGACGGCGACCGGGACGTGGCGGATGGCAAGCCGGGCGAGATGCTGATCCGTCATTCGGCCGCAACGCCGCGCCGAGGGTTCTTTTCGGGTTATCTCAAGGATGAAGCCGCCACCGAGGCGGCGTGGCGGGGCGGCTGGTTTCAGACCGGGGATGTGGTCTGGCGGAGTACGGATGGGATGCTGCATTTCGTCGAGCGCAAGAAAAACATCATTCGCCGCTCGGGCGAAAACATCGCGGCGGCGGAAGTGGAGGCTATCCTGCTGAGCCATCCCGATGTGCAGCAGGTGGCAGTGATGGCGGTCAAGGACGAGCTGCGCGAAGAGGAGGTGTTGGCCTGCGTCGTGCTCAAGCGCCCGCTGCCGGACGCGGCGGTGGCGACGGCACTGTTCCAGCACTGCTACGCGCGGCTTGCCTATTACAAGGCGCCCGGCTGGATCCATATTGTCGAGGCGCTCCCGACGACGGGGACGCAGAAGATCCAGAAGCACAAGATCTATCCGGACGCGACCGATCCGCGCACCGTCGCCGGGATGATCGACATGCGAGCCTATAAGAAGCGGAACATTCGATAGGCGAGGCGGTCGCGTCGTCGGACAAGGCTGGGTTGGCACAGCCAGGCTTCGGGGCCGGGCCGCGGCGCCGCGCTCCGGGGCGTTGAACGGCTTTGGCGGCGCCCTGCGGGGGATCGTGCCGGCTTTGGCGGCGCCCTCCGGGGGATCGAACGCCTTCGGCGTTCGATGGTTGCGGGGACGCGCAACTGCCTTGATTTGCTCACCCGAGCCGCTTGGTAGCGCTGGCAAGGTGCGGGAAGACCATTCGGCTGGTGATAGGGTCATAAATTTTCACAAATCCGAAATCAAACCCGTACCGAGAGTTCGAATCCCGTTCCCTCCGCCAATTTCTTCCAACGTGACTCTCTCTCCCGCGATAGGCGCCGCCTAAAAAGCCCATGTCTCAAAAGGCTCCGACGAAATAAGCCGAACCGGCCGCGCGCCCTTGGGCGCCATTTTCGGTCCCATTGTCTCTCTCTTTACCAGTTCTCTCCAAATGAACCGAACCGACGTCCAAGTCGGTACGGTAATTTAATTCCATTGTATCAGTTCGTTAGAGAATCGCGTCCGGGCTGAAGTTCGAGAGTTCCGCCGGATGCCGGAATGAACCGGCATCGAATCTTCTTTTCCGCGATCAAGAGTCACCGAATGAAAACAATGATGGCGAGGTGCCCCTGCGTCCGCCACCAGGCACCTAGATGAAGTGCTCATGCGGCTGGGGAAGCCATCGTCACGCTCAAGCAGAGCGTTACGCATGCACCGGAAGGCATGAGCTATTTCTGCTAACTGCCAACAAATTTGTCGAGAACTTCCGCGAGCGGATCATTGCGGACGACCAAGTATTCGAGTTCAGTTCGAAGGGTATCCTTCAAGTCTTCCAGCCAGCTTAGAACTCGGCCTTTAGCATCGGCTTCTCCCTCATAAAAGGTTATGGCCATTGCCCGATAGTCGGCGATCACCTTCTCAGCGCGTCGCAGCTTCTCCGCCACAGTCCCTTTCGCCGCTAACGCTTCAAGGACACGCTTCTTCGCTTCAGCAGTCTTTGAGAGGCGAACCACAAGTCCGCGTTTGAAGGACATTTCCATCAGGACACCGTGCCGGTCGAAACACTGGGTGATGGCAAGCATCGTGGATTTCGAAAGGTTCGCTTCTGGATCTGTCTCGGCACGCTTTATCGTCTCTGGTGATAACCCCGCCCGCTCAGCCATTTGTCTCTGATCCCAGCCCAGTGCGGCCCTCGCCATCTTCATTGCCTCGGGAGTTATCATAATTGCACCAGAAATGTTATAACAGACACTATAAATGTCTTTTATAACATCTTATGGATATGAGCAATAGAAATCGCGGTGTTGGATCGGCCCGCTATATTGTTGGGAATCCCCAGAGGTCCCGTTGTTCATCCCTCGCCGCGGGCACGTCCTTCAGCATCAGGTTCGCGCTCAACCCGCGCGGCTGTCGACCGTCGAGAATGGCGACGGTGTGTCAATCAGCGTGCAATCGGGACCCGGGATCAGCGTCGAATAGGGACCCAC
>SHVP01000002.1 GCA_009694165.1 Alphaproteobacteria bacterium | reverse complement strand
GTCAAGGGAGCGGAAGCCTCGAGCGGTCCGGCCTTCCTTGCTGGGCCGGGGACCATCGGCTTAAATGGCGCCGCCTGCAGCCGCCTCGGTTTGTCCCATGCGATCGCTCATCTTTCTCGTCAATACCGTGATCGGCATCTATATCTGGGTGCTGATCGCCTCGGCGGTCTGGAGTTGGCTGGTCAACTTCAACATCGTCAATACGCGCAGCCGGGCGGTCTACGTCATCGGCGATTTTCTTCACAAGGTGACTGAGCCGGCGCTGCGGCCGATCCGCCGCCTGATGCCGACGTTGAGCGGCATCGACCTCAGTCCGCTGGTCCTGATCCTGCTGCTCTATTTAGTCCGCGACCTGCTGCTCGAGTACGCCCTCTGACAGTCACAACCGGTTCGCCGTTCCGCGCCGTCGCCGATGGCGTGCGGGTCGCCATCCACCTGACGCCGAAGGCGAGCCGCGACCGCATCGAAGGCGTGGCGCCGGCCGCAGGGGGCGCGGCGATCAAGATCAAGGTGACGGCGGCGCCCGAGCGCGGCCGCGCCAATGCGGCGCTGATCCACTTGCTCGCCAAGGCGTGGGGCGTCGCGCCGAGCCGGATCGACCTAGTCGCCGGCACCGCCGACCGGCGCAAGGGCGTGCTGCTGCGGGGCGATCCGGCAACGCTGTTGCCCTCGCTCGCGGCCTGGGCCGCGGCAATTGAACGGTCGCAACCGCACGGCTAAAGTCGCGACGCCGGCCAAGCCGGCGTCCGCGTGACTGGCGAGAACGCGTGGGTCACCACGGGGGAGCGCAGGACGAGTCCGCTGCCGATCGCCTGGGCACCCCATCGCTTTGACGTCCGTGGAGGATGCCCATGACCGCCACACTCATCGACGGCAAGACCGTCGCCGCCAAGGTCCGCGCCGAAGTGGCGCGTCGGGTCGCGGTGCTGCTCCAATCGCACAGGCTGACCCCCGGCCTGGCCGTCGTCTTGGTGGGCGATGACCCGGCGAGCCAGATCTACGTGCGCAACAAGGGCAAGCAGACCCGCGAGGCGGGGATGAACTCCTTCGAGTTCAAACTGCCGGCCGACACCAGCGAAGCTGCCCTGCTCGCCCGTGTCGCCGCGCTCAACGCCGATCCCGCCGTCGACGGTATCCTGGTGCAGATGCCGCTGCCGCCGCAGATCTCCGAGAACCGCATCGTCGAGGCGATCGACCCGGCCAAGGACGTCGACGGGTTGCACCCGATGAATGCCGGGCGGCTGTCGCTCGGCCAGACCGGCCTGGTGCCGTGCACGCCGTTGGGCTGCATGATCCTGCTCGCTGAAGCCGCGACCCCGCTCGCCGGCGCACAGGCAATCGTGCTCGGACGCTCGAAGCTGGTTGGCAAGCCGATGGCGCAACTGCTGCTCAACGCCAACGCGACCGTGACGATCGCCCATTCGCGCACCCGCGACCTCGCCGCTGAGTGCCGGCGTGCCGACGTCGTGGTCGCCGCTGTCGGCAAGCCCGAACTCGTGCGCGGCGACTGGATCAAGCCGGGCGCGGTGGTGATCGACGTCGGCATCAACCGCATGGCGACGCCCGACGGCAAGGGGCGCCTGGTCGGCGACGTCGCCTTTGCCGAAGCCGCCGCGGTGGCCCGCGCGATCACGCCGGTGCCGGGCGGCGTCGGCCCGATGACCATCGCCTGCCTGCTGCAAAACACGCTGACCGCCGCCTGTCGCCGCCGCGGCCTCCCGCTGGTGGCGTAGGGCGAGTCTCAAGGCGCGGGTCGACCCCGCGGCCGGGGTTAGCGACGGCGGCGGTTGAGCAGGCGGAGACGCAAGGCGTGCAAGCGGATGAAGCCGGTAGCGTCGCGCTGGTCGTAAGAACCGGCGTCCTCCTCGAAGGTGACGTGGCTCTGCGAATAGAGGCTGAGCGGCGACTGGCGGCCAACCACCGCGACGTTGCCCTTGTAGAGCTTGAGCCGCACGGTACCCTCGACGTGCTCCTGCGACGTGTCGATCAGCGCCTGCAGCATCGCCCGTTCGGGCGAGAACCAGAAACCGTTGTAAATGAGTTCGGCATAGCGCGGCATCAACTCGTCCTTGAGGTGCCCGGCGCCGCGATCGAGCGTGATCTGCTCGATGCCGCGGTGGGCGGCATGCAGAATGGTGCCGCCCGGCGTCTCGTAGACGCCGCGCGATTTCATGCCGACGAAACGGTTCTCGACCAGATCGATGCGGCCGATGCCGTTGGCCTTGCCGAGTTCGTTGAGGCGGGTCAGCAGGCCGGCGGGCGACAGCGCCTTGCCGTCGACGGCGATCGGATCGCCCCGCTTGAACTCGATCTCGACATAGGTGGCCTTGTCGGGCGCGTCTTCGGGGGCGATCGTGCGCTGGTAGACGAATTCCTCGGGCTCGTGCCAGGGATCTTCGAGTGCCTTACCTTCGCTCGAGGAGTGCAGCAGGTTGGCGTCGACCGAGAACGGCGCCTCGCCGCGCTTGTCCTTGGCGATTAGAATCTGGTGCCGCGCGGCAAAGGCGAGCAGGCTGGTCCGCGAGGTCAGCGTCCACTCGCGCCACGGCGCGATCACCTTGATGTCGGGATTGAGCGCGTAATAGGCGAGTTCGAAGCGCACCTGGTCGTTGCCCTTGCCGGTGGCGCCGTGGGCGACGGCGTCGGCGCCGGTCTTGGCGGCGATCTCGATCTGACGCTTGGCGATCAGCGGGCGGGCGATCGAGGTGCCAAGCAGGTATTGGCCCTCATAGAGGGCGTTGGCGCGGAACATCGGGAAGACGTAATCGCGCACGAACTCTTCGCGCAGGTCCTCGATGTAGATTTCCTTAACGCCGGACATCTCGGCCTTGCGCCGGGCCGGCTCGAGTTCCTCGCCCTGGCCCAAGTCGGCGGTGAAGGTCACTACCTCGCAGCCGTATTCGCTCTGCAGCCACTTGAGAATGACCGAGGTGTCGAGCCCGCCGGAATAGGCCAGGACGACCTTGTTGATCTTGCGCTTCGCTTCGCCCGCCATGGCCTACCCCTGTTCGACGGGCGCGGAGTATAGGCGCCCGTGACCGGGCGACAAGCTCCCTTGCCGCCCGCCACGGATGATCAGGCCAAGGCCGGAACCGCGGCGCGGCGGCTCGCCCGTTCGCGCACCGAGGCCGACTTTAGCTGGCCGCAGGCCGCCATGATGTCGCGGCCGCGTGGCGTGCGCACTGGCGACGAGTACCCGGCGCGGTTGACGATCTCGGCGAAGGCGGCGATCGCCGCGTCGGTCGAGCATGCGTAGGGCGAACCCGGCCACGGATTGAAGGGAATCAGGTTCACCTTGGCGTGGATGCCGGCGATCAGGCGGACCAGTTCACGGGCGTCGGCGGGCGTGTCGTTGACCCCCTTCAGCATCACGTATTCGAAGGTGATGCGGCGCGAGTTGGCAGCGCGCGGATACTGCCGGCAGGCTTCCAGCAATACGGCGATCGGATATTTCCGGTTGAGCGGCACCAGTTCGTCGCGCAGCTCGTCGCGCACCGCGTGCAGCGAGATCGCCAGTTCGCAGCCGAGATCGCGACCAACGTGTTCGATCATCGGCACGACGCCCGCGGTCGATAGCGTGATGCGCCGGCGCGAAATGCTGAGGCCTTCGTTGTCCATAACGATGGCCAGGGCCTTCTTGACGTTGTCGTAGTTGTAGAGCGGTTCGCCCATCCCCATCATGACGATGTTGGAGAGCATGCGGCCTTCCTGGGGCGTCGGCCACTCGCCGAGCGCGTCGCGCGCGATCAGGACCTGAGCGACGATCTCGCCTGCCGTCAGGTTGCGCACCCAATCCTGGGTGCCGGTGTGGCAGAAGCGGCAATTGAGCGTGCAGCCCACCTGCGAGGATACGCAAAGCGCGCCGCGATCCTCCTCGGGAATGTAGACGCTTTCGACCTCCTGACCTGGCTCGAGCGTCAGCAGCCACTTGCGCGTGCCGTCGACCGACTGCTGGGCGGCCTGCACCGGGGGCCGCGCGAGCGTGAAGACCGCCGCCAGGTCGCCCTGCAGTCCCTTGGCGATCGTCGTCATCCCATCGAACGTGCGGGCGCCGCGAAAATAGAGCCAATGCCACAGCTGGTTAGCGCGCATGCGCCGCGCGCCGGCAGGTACGCCGACCAGAGCGAGTTCGTCGGCGATCTCCTCCCGCGTAAGGCCGATCAGCGTGCGCTTGTCGCTCACTTCACCCCGCAGGCCTTGTTGGCAGCGTCGCGCGCAGCACCGAAGCCGGCGAGCGAGTAACGATCGGTCGTCAGCGTGCCGCGCGCCGAGGTACCCTTGACCACCATCGAGCCGCCGCGCGCCATCGCCTCGGCCACTGCCTTGTCGGTCTTGGCGTCGATCGCCCAGGCGCCCTCGTCCTTGGTGAACAAGGTAAACTTCTGGCCGTCGATTTCGACGATCGCCTCCGACCCATCCTTGAGCTTGTAGCCGACATAGACCGCGACCTCGTCGCGGACATTGGTGGCGGGACGGCTCGTCACAATGGCGTGAATCGACCCGCGCGAGACCCCCTTGGGCTGGGAATTCCACTCGACCGGCTCGGAGGCGACGTAGCACACGTTCTTGCCGGCCTCGCGGTAGGTGAAGGCATCCCAGTTCTTGAACTGGCCGATCAGCTTGGGTTTTTCCTGGGCCACGGCCGGATGCACCAGGGCGGCCCACGCGCAGAGCGCAACGAATAGGATTCGCATGAGTCCTAGATAGCGGCGGCGAGTCCGCTTTTCCACTGCTTTTGCTTTAACCGGAACGGCGCCGCCGCCGCGGCCTGCCGCGCACGTGGGCCGGTCGCTCCGCCACCGGGCCGCCGGCGGCCACCGGACGCTCGCCGAAGCGGCCCATGCTGAGCAGCCGGTCATACATGATGATGGCGCCGGCGGTGGCGACATTGACGCAGAAGCTGGTCGGAATCTTGATCAGAAACTTGCAGCGCGCCACGAGCTCGGGCGACAACTCGCCGCGCTCGGGCCCAAGCACATAGGCCGCCCGAACCGGATGGCGGAAGCTCGGCAGAACAGTTGCCTCATCGAGCAACTCGACCCCCACCAGGTCGCAGTCCGCCGGCAGCGCCATCGTCGCCACCGATTCGTATTGATAGAGCGGCACGTGCAAGGGCGCCTTCGAGGTATCCGACAGAACTTCCTGCACCTGGTAGTCGGCGGCGATCGTGAACACGAAGCTCGCCCCGAAGGCATGCGCCGTGCGAAACAGGTTGCCGACGTTCATCGGCTTGCTGATACGCTCGACGCCAATACCAAAATACCCGCGCATGGGCTTATTCATAGCCCAACCCTCGGACCGTTGCCTGCTTCCCGGCTATCCTCGACCCCATGAACGACGCCGTTCGCCAGCACTATGAACACCAACCCTACCCGGCCCGCGATCCAGCCGACGAACACCGGCGCCTGATCACCGGGTCGCCCAGTCATCTGGACGAACTGATCCATTACGTGCGCGCCGGTTGGTTCGACCCAAAGGAACCCTTCCGGGCGCTGGTCGCGGGCGGCGGCACCGGCGATGCCGCCATCATGCTAGCGCAGCAACTGAGCGACCGCGCCGCCGAGGCCGAGGTGCTTTATCTCGATGTCAGCGCTGTCGCACTGACGATCGCACGCGAGCGCGCCCGCGTGCGTGGTCTCGCCAACATCCGCTTCGAGCAAGGTTCGCTTCTCGACCTGCCGGCAATGGGCTTGGCGCCCTTCGATTACATCGATTGCTGCGGCGTGCTGCACCACCTGCCGGACCCTGCGGCCGGGCTCGCCGCCCTGGTCGCGGTGCTGCGCGCGGGCGGCGGTCTCGGCCTGATGCTCTATGGCCGCTTTGGCCGGACCGGCGTCTATCCGGTCCAGGCGGCCCTGCGCGCCCTGGCGCCGGCGGGCGATGGGGCCGCGCGCCTGGCGGAAGCGCGCCGCCTCGTGCGCGACCTCCCCGCCGAACATTGGCTGCGGCGCAACCCCTACCTGGCGACACAACTCGACGACGACGCGGCGCTGGCCGATCTGCTGCTCGTGCCGATCGACCGTGCCTACACGGTCGACGACATCGCCGGGCTGGCCGGCGGCTGCGGTCTGACTCTGACCGGTTTCATCGAACCGGCGCGCTACGATCCGCTCTCCTACCTGACCGACGCCGAGTTTCGCCACCGCGCCGCCGCGCTCGACTGGCTGCCGGCTGCCGCGCTGGCTGAGAATCTGGCCGCCAACATGCGGAGCCACGTCTTTTATGCCGTCAAGGGCGGCCCGCCCGCGGCGCCCGCCCGCTTCGACGACAACGCCATGCCACTCGTCTACCGCATCGAGGCCGCGACCCTGCTCGCCGGCCTGCGCCGGCGCCGCGCGCTCAAGGCCAATTTCGACGGCATAGTGCGCGACTTCTCGCTGCACGACGGCTCAGCCGACATCGTCGCCCGCTGCGACGGCGCGACGCCAGTGCGAGAGATCGCCGGCGCTCTGGCGACACCGAGCGCCACCACGTTGGTTGCCGCCACCTACCGCACGCTCAACTCGCTCAACCTTATGCTGCTGCGCCGGCCCCGCCCGTCGCCGCGATGACCACCCACGTCGCGCCAACGAACTGGCATCGCCGGGTTTGGGCCCTCGCCGGCCCCATCATCCTGTCCAATCTGTCGCAACCGCTGCTCGGCATGGTCGACACCGCCGTGATGGGCCATCTCGACGCGCCGGCCTATATCGGTGCCGTCGCCGTCAGTAGCGTCATCTTCAGTTACATCTACTGGAGCTTCGGGTTCCTGCGCATGGGAACGACCGGCTTCACTGCCCAGGCGGCCGGAGCGGGCAATGCCGACGAACTGCGGGCGACGCTGGGACGCTCGTTACTGCTGGCGGGCGCGATTGGCGCCGCCGTGCTGGCGGCGCAGCGGCCGGTCCTGGTCGGCGCCCTCGGCTTGATCGATGCCAGCCCCGCGGTCAAGCACCTGGCCGGCGCCTATTTCTCGATCCGCATCTGGGGAGCGCCCGCCGCGCTTGCCAACTACGTGGTGATCGGCTGGTTGCTCGGGCGCCAACGGGCCGGCATAACCCTGGCGCTGCAGCTTGCGCTCAACGGGGTCAACGCCGCACTCGCTCTGCTGTTCGTCGTTGGCTTCGGCTGGGGGGTCGAGGGGGTAGCGGCCGCGACCGTTGTGGCCGAGCTGATCACGGCCGCGGCTGGGCTGACGATCGTCGCCGCCCACCTCCGCCGGATCGGCGGCCGCTGGCAGCGACGGCGATTGCTCGACGCGGCACGCCTCCGGCGCATGTTGGCGGTCAACCGCGACATCTTCCTGCGCACCCTGTGCCTCGTCACCACGTTCGCCCTGTTTACCTCGCGCGGGGCGGCGCAGGGCGACGCCGTTCTCGCGGCCAACGCCGTGTTGATGCAGTTTCTGATGCTGGTCTCGTACGGCCTCGACGGCTTTGCCCATGCGACGGAAGCCCTGGTCGGCAACGCCATTGGGGCCGGCGACCGCACCGCTCTGCGCCAGGCCGTCCGCACCGCGACGCTGTGGTCGGCGACGGTGGCGGCGGGCTTCGCCGCCGTTTACGGCGCCGGCGGCTGGCTGTTGATCGACGCCCTCACCAGCCTGACGGCCGTGCGCGAGGCGGCGCGGGCGTTTCTGCCGTGGCTGGTGGCGCTGCCGCTGGTCGCCATCTGGGCGTACCAGTTCGACGGCGTGTTCCTCGGCGCGATCCGGCCGCGGCCGATGCGCAACGGCATGATCCTGGCGCTCCTGTTGTTCGTCCTGATCGCCTGGCAGGGCGAGCCGCGCTGGGGCAACCATGCCCTCTGGCTCGGCCTCACCGCGTTCTTGGCGACGCGCGCCCTGGTGTTGCTCGCGAGCTATCCGCGGCTTGTGCGCGAGGCGATCAGGGACCCCGTCAGCTCCGCAAGTCGGCCAGGTTCTCGAACAGCGTGAGCGCTACCGGGTTCGCCAGGGCGTCCCTGTTCTTGACTGGACGGCCGTGAATCAGGTCGCGCACGGAAAGCTCGGTGATCTTGCCGCTAATGGTGCGGGGAATGTCCGCCACCTGAATGATCTTGGCCGGAACGTGGCGCGGCGTCGTGTTGGCGCGAATTTGCTTCTTGATCTTGTCGCGCAGCGTCTCGTCAAGCGTGTGACCCGGCCGCAGCCGGACGAACAGAATAACGCGCACGTCGTTGTCCCAATCCTGGCCGATGCACAGCGCCTCTTCGATTTCATCGAGCTGCTCGACCTGGCGGTAGATCTCGGCCGTACCAATGCGGACGCCGCCCGGGTTGAGCACCGCGTCCGAGCGGCCGTAGATGACCATGCCGCCGTGGGCGGTGATCTCGCACCAGTCGCCGTGGCGCCACACGTTCGGGTATACGTCGAAATAGGCGGCGTGGTACTTCGCGCCGTCGGGATCGTTCCAGAAGCCGAGCGGCATCGAAGGGAACGACGTGCTGCACACGAGCTCTCCCTTGGCGTCGCGCGTCGGTTTGCCATGTTCGTCGAATACCTCGACGCGCATGCCGAGCGCCAAGGTCTGAATCTCGCCGCGCCACACCGGCAACACCGGAGTCCCGGCGGCAAAGCAACCAAGAATGTCGGTGCCGCCGGAGATCGACGACAGGCGCACGTCTTTTTTGACGCGCTGGTAGACGAAATCGAAGCTGGAAGGCGCGAGCGGCGAGCCGGTGGATAGGATGGTCCGCACGCGCGGAAGCTTGTGCGACGTGATCGGGGCGATACCCGCCTTGTTGGCGGCATCGAGAAACTTGGCCGACGTGCCGAAGATGTCGATGCCGACCCGATCGGCCAGGTCGAATAGCGCGTTAGCATCCGGATGGAACGGCGATCCGTCGAACAGCACCAGCGTCGCCTGCGACGCCAGACCCGAGGCCAGCCAGTTCCACATCATCCAGCCGCAGGTCGTGAAGTAGAACAATCGGTCGTTCGGCTTCACGTCGGTGTGCAGCAGATGTTCCTTGAGATGCTGCACCAGCGTCCCGCCGGCGCCGTGCACCATGCATTTGGGCAAGCCGGTCGTCCCCGACGAATACATGACATAGAGCGGATGATTGAACCGCAACCGCCGAAACGGGATCGTCCGCGCGGGGAACGGCGCCAGGCAGTCGTCCCAGAGCGTCACGTTCGGCAGACCGGAGAGGTCGGGTCGGGCTTGCGTGTAGGGCACGACGATCAGCCGTCGCAGCGACGGCAGCTGGCCAACGATGCTGCGCAGGCGGGCGAGCGAATCATGCTCTTTGCCGCCGTAGAAATAGCCGTTGGCGCTGATCAGCACCTTCGGCGCGATCTGCCCGAACCGATCCATGACTCCCTGCACGCCGAAATCGGGCGAGCAGGAGGACCAGATGGCGCCGAGGCTGGTCGCCGCCAGCATGGCGATGATGGTTTCCGGCATGTTGGGCATGAAGCCGACGACACGATCGCCGGCCTCGACCCCGTTGGCGGCCAACGCCTGGGCCAGCTGCGACACCTGATCATAGAGCTCGGCATGCGACAGCTCGCGCCGGACGCGGTCTTCGCCCTGGAAAATCAGGGCGGGCGAGCGGTCCCGCCGCCGCAGCAGATTTTCGGCGAAGTTCAGGCGCGCCTCCGGGAACCACTTTGCCCCCGGCAACCGGTCGCCGTTCTCGACGATGACCGCGCCCTGCGTCTCGGCGACAACCCCACCGAAGGTCCACAGCGACTTGAAGAACTGCGGTGGATTGTCGCGCGACCAGGCGGCGAGCGCCGCAAAGTCGGCGAGCGCGACGCCCCAGTCCCGTTCAACCTGGCGCGCGAAGCGCGTCACGTTGGCCTCCGCCACCGCCACTGCGCTCGGCGACCACAGGGGCTGGCCGTCCGCTTCCGGCACCCTAGTCTCGACGACCATGGCCAATCCTCCTCAAGGGGGCGACGCGGGGCGCGACCGTAACGGCGCCTCCGGCAACATGCAAACGGATGCGCCTGCGGTTGGCCCCCGTGGCTGCCCGGCGTAGTCTAGCGCGACCTTGCCCACCGGGCCTCGCGCGGCCGTCGAGCGATCGGCGCCGTTCCTTCGTTTGAATGCGCCATGACACTCCTCGCCGGCCCATCGGGCTCGAAGCCCTATCTCAATGCCGCCGCCTACATGCTGGCATCGACGTTCCTATTCGCGATCATGGTCGCCTCGATCCGTCATGTCGGCGACCTCGGTGTCGACTCGTTCGAGATCGTCTTCTTCCGCAATCTGTTCGGCTTCCTGGTGATCGGCCCGATCCTGGTGCGCGAAGGGACCTCGCTCCTGCGGACCGATCGACTGTGGTTCTTCGGCTTGCGCTCGGCGCTCGGCCTTGTCTCGATGTTCATGTGGTTTTACGCGGTGACCGTCACGCCGCTGGCCGAAGCGGTATCGCTGTCGTTCACCACGCCGTTGTTCGTAACGGTGCTGGCGATTGGGTTTCTGGCCGAACGGGGCGGCGCCCATCGCTGGCTGGCAACGGTGGTCGGATTCGGCGGCGCGCTCCTTATCATCCGACCAGGATTCGCCGAATTGACGTCGGGCCATCTGTTTCTGCTCGTATCCTCGGTGTTCAACGCCGGCTCGATGATCCTGATCAAGATGCTGGCGCGCACCGAACCGGCCGAACGCATCGTCGCCTACATGACCATCATCTTTACGCCGATTTCGCTGATCCCAGCGCTATTCGTCTGGCAGTGGCCGACGCTCGCGCAGTTGGCCTGGCTCGTTGTCGTAGGCACCAGCGGCACGCTCGCCCACATCATGATGACGCGGGCCTTCGGCCGGGCCGACGCCGCCGCCCTGATGCCGCTCGATTTCGCCCGCCTGTTGTTCGCCGGGGTGATCGGATTTTTTGCTTTTGCCGAACGACCCGACCTGTGGACGGTCATCGGGGGCGTCGTGATCTTCGTCAGTTCGGTCTACCTGGCCCGCAACGAATCCAAGGCCCGGTCACCGCTGTCGCGAGACTCGGCAGGTCCCGTTTGATCGACCGCTACCAGCGTCTCCTGGAGTGTTACGGCGCGTGGTCGCGGCGAAGCGAGGCCCGCTGGCTGGCGCTCGCCCCCAACAGCCGCGGCGCCATCTGGGCCTCGCTGGCGCTCGTGTTCATGTCGCTGATGTCGGTGCACATCAAGTATCTCGGCAATCAGCTCGACGCCTTCGAAGTCGCCTGGTTCCGCGCCACCCTCGGCCTGGTCGTGATCTTTCCGTTCCTGCTCGGCGCCGGCGGCATTGCCTCTATCCGTACGACTCGGTTTCCGATGCATGCCTGGCGCGGCACCCTGGCCGGCGCCTCGATCCTGACCGGCTTCTACAGCGTGACCCACCTGCCGCTCGCTATGGCCACCGCTATCGGCTTCATGCGACCGCTGTTCATGGTGCCGCTGGCGATCATCTTCCTGCACGAAATCGTGCGCGCGAGGCGATGGACCGCGACCATCGTCGGCTTCCTCGGCGTGCTGGTCGTCGTGCATCCGACCGGCGGCATCGCGCCGGCGGCCTTTGCCGCCATTTTCAGCGCCTTCACCACCGCCTGTTCCCAGATCGTCACCAAGCAGCTCGGCACGACCGAGCAGCCGCGGACGATGATCTTCTACAACGGTCTTTTTGCCAGCGTAATCACGACCGTTCCGGCCATCTTTGTCTGGCAAACGCCGACGCTCGAACAATTCGGATTTCTCGTCAGCATGGGCATCGTCGGCGCGGCGGGCAATTCGTGCATGATCCGGTCCTTGCAGGCCGGCGACGCGACCCTGGTCGGCCCGATCGAGTACTTCCGTATCATCCTCGCGGCGCTGTTCGGCTTCCTGTTCTTTGCCGAGATCCCGACGCTGTGGACGTTGGGGGGGCGATCATCATCGTGGTATCGACCGGGTACATCACCTGGCGCGAGACGCGCTTGGGCCACCCGAAGAGTCAGCCGCGCGACCCGCCAGTCTAGCCGGCTAGCGCGCGAACCTTTTCCTTGGCCTGAGCACGATGGCCGGCGGTAACGTGGCGGCGCACCAGGGCGAGGGCGCCGAGCAGAATCGACGCATCGTCGGTGAAGCCAACGACCGCCAGGAAATCGGGAATGGCGTCAATCGGCATGATGAAATAGGCGAGCGCGCCCAGCAGAACCGCCCGCACGTAGGCCGGCATGGCCGGGTCGCGGGTGCAGTAATAGGCCGCCAGCGCCTCGTCGAGGAAGGGGACCTTGCCGATCGTCGCCTTCACCTTCGGCCAAAATCCCTCGCGCACTGTGCGTGCGCTCGTGCTTTCGTCGGGCATGGCCGGAGTCGTTTCATCGGTCATGGTCGGGATATGGTACCGCCACCGACGCGCACAAGGGCGCCAAGTTGGGAGGACTCATGGAGATTCGAGACCAAGTGGCGGTGGTGACCGGCGGGGCCTCGGGGCTGGGCGCCGCCACCGTCGAGCATCTTGCTGCCGCGGGGGCGCGGGTCGCGGTGGTCGACCTGAAAGCCGATGCCCCGGCGCCGACCGGCGGACTGGCCTTTGCCTGCGACGTCGGCCAAGCCAGCGACATGGAGCGGACAATGGCGAGCGTGGTCGAGCGACTGGGTGCGCCGCGCATCCTCGTCAATTGCGCCGGCATCGGCACGCCCGGTCGCGCCGTCGGACGCGATGGCCCGATGGCGCTCGAGCGTTTCGCCGCAGTCGTCCGCGTCAATCTGATCGGCACGTTCAACGCCATCCGAGTCGCCGCGGCGGCGATGCAGAAGCTCGCTCCCACCGGCGCCGACGGCGAGCGGGGCGTCATCGTCAACACGTCGTCCGTGGCCGCCTTCGACGGCCAAATCGGCCAAGCGGCCTACGCCGCGTCCAAGGGTGGCGTCGCCGCCCTCACGCTGCCCCTGGCGCGGGAGTTCGCAGCCTTCGGTATCCGGGTCGTAACCGTGGCGCCGGGGCTGTTCGCCACACCCATGCTGTATGGGCTGCCGGCCGAAGTGCAGCAGGCGCTCGCGGCGGATGTGCCGTTCCCCAAGCGCCTCGGTCAACCGGCGGAGTTCGCCACCCTGGTAGGGCACATCCTCGCCAACCCCATGCTGAACGGCGAGGTGATCCGACTGGATGGCGCCATCCGCCTGCCGCCCAAGTGACGTCCGATTCGCGCGCCGGCCACGGCGGCGCTACGCTGTCGCCATGGATTCGGACCCGCCGCGCCATAACGAGCAAGCGCCGAGCCTCGCCCACATCGAAACGATCGCTGCGACGGCCTACGAGACGATCCCGAGCGTGCTGCGCGAGCAGGTGCGCGATGTCGTCATTCATGTCGTCGAGTTTCCCGACGACGAGACGATCACCGAGTTAGATCTCGATTCGCCTTTCGACATCTTGGGCCTGTATCGCGGAGTCGGACTGCCCCATAAGAGCATCAGCGATCCGCCGCGCGAGCCCGACATCATTTTCCTGTACCGGCGACCACTGCTCGACTATTGGGCCGAACACGACGTCACGCTGGGCGATCTGGTCCGCCACGTCTTGATCCACGAAATCGGCCACCATTTCGGCTTCTCGGATGCCGACATGGAATGGATCGAAAAACAGCCGCATCCCGAGCGACTGTCGACTTGAGTCAATGCGACGCGGCACCATGTAGTCTTCAGCTATTACGATGACCGTCTTCCCGCTTCCCGCCGAGGCCCTGCGCCCGCGCTGCGACCTGTCGGCGCTTCCCTTTTCCACCACCGTTGAACTGGAACGCACCAGCGACGTCCTCGGCCAGGACCGCGCCATTGCCGCGATCGAATTCGGCATCGGCATCCGCGAGCGGGGCTACAATCTGTTCGTGCTCGGCCCGACGGCGTCGGGCAAGCATCGGCATGCCCGCCGTCTGATCGAGGCGCGCGCCCAGAACGAGAAGACGCCGTCCGATCTCGTTTACGTCCACAATTTCGCCGAGCCGCACAAGCCGCGCGCCATCGAACTGCCGTGCCGGTTGGGCGCGCGGCTGCGGCACGACTTGGCGTAGCTGATCGACGACCTGAAGACCGGGATTCCGGCGATGTTCGAGTCCGAGGACTATCGGAACCGGCGCCAGCTCATCGACCAGGACATGCGCGAGCGCCAGGAGGCGGTGTTTCGACGCGTCGAACAGAGCGGGGCCGAGAATAACATTGCGCTGGTGCGCACTCCCAACGGCCTAGCCCTGGCGCCGACCCGCGACCACGAGATCATCACGCCGGAAGACTTCCAGAAATTGCCCGAGGAGGCGCGCCGGCGCGGCATCGATTTATCGGCGCAGCGGGCGCGCCAGGTGAAGCTCGCCGATTTTGAGACCTTCGCCTACATCCCGGCGATGGATCGCGCCACCCTCCGCGATCTCGCCGCCCTCGCCCCCGCCCGCCACGAGGACCGGGTGCGCCTGTTCCTCGACTTCGCCCCCCAGCTGGGCCTACGCGACGTCCCCGATCCCTATTACGGCGGCGGGCAGGGATTTGAACAAGTCCTGAATCTGGTCGAGGCGGCGGCCACGGGACTACTGAGCCACCTGCGGGTTGAGCATCCGTACCTGCCGTGACGGCACCGCGCGCGCGCGCCCGCCTCAGTCGGTGGCGCCAATTCCCCACCGTGAGCGCGTGCGCGCCTTGACCCGCGGCACGTAGGCGTCCGAGCCCTGGCGATACTCGGCCGCGCGCTGCTCGTTGCTAAGGCCGCATTGACCCAGGCAACCACTGCCATCCGGTCCCACTTCGCCGTGGCGGGCGAGATTGTTGCAATCGCGGCAGAGGAACTCGTAGCCCATGCGGGTTTCGAGCCAGCGCCCCCAGCGCTGCCAGCGCGTCAACTTGATGTCAGAGAAATCGTCGCTCATCACGCCGCCATCCGGTTAAGCGGGTAGCTTTCCTCGATGCGATAGATCGACCCGACCCGGCCCGGCCCTGGTGGCTCGAAAACAGATGAAACTCATCGACCATGACCGGACCGGCCGAAAAGAGCGCGTTAGACGACAGGAACATCAACACCCGATCGAGCGGCGAGTGGTGCAGCCGTGCCAGCGTGATATGCGGCTTGTACTTGCGCGACTCGGGCATGAAACCATAGCGAACCAGCACCGATTCAATCCGCGCCTGCAGCGCCATGAGTTCGGGATGCGCGGGAACCCTCGCCCACAGCGCATGGACGCGCCTCTTCTCGCCGAAGTGGCCGATGTCGTCGATGCGCAGATCGAACTTCGACGAGTACACCGAGCGGAGGGCAAACCGCACGTCGTCAAAGGTCTTGCCATCGACCTCGCCGATGAACCCGAGCGTCAGGTGCAACTGCTCTGCCGACTGCCAGCGGGCCCCCGGAACGCCGCCGCACAGGATCGTGAGCCGATCGACCAGTGAGGGCTCGAGCGCCAACCCGACAAACAACCGGGTCATCCCGAGACCCCGTCCGTCGTCCCCCGGCGAGCAGGCCGCGCAAGAAAGGGGAAAATCGTTCGACGATCTGCTCGACCCCCGCGGCATTGGGGTGAATCAAGTCAGGCTGGTTGAGGTCGGGGCGCAGCGCCACGCCGTCGAGGAAAAAGGGGTAGAGCGGCACCTTGTACTTCTGGGCCAGACGCTCGTACATCGAATCGAAGCGCTCGTAGTACTCGCGGCCCAGATTCCGCGGCGCCCGCATGCCGACGAGCGCCGCCGGTACGCCGCGGGCGGCCAGCGTCGCCAGCATTGCATCGAGATTGCGTTCCGCCGTCTCCGGGTCGAGGCCGCGCAGCGCGTCGTTGCCGCCGAGTTCGATCACTACCAGGTCGGGCCGCTCGCCCAGCACCCAGTCGAGCCGCGCCAGGCCGCCCGCCGTCGTGTCGCCGGACACGCCGGCATTGACGACGCGGACATTGTCGCCGCTGGCCTTGAGGCGCGCCTCGAGCCGGACGGGGAAGGCCTGTTCCGCCGGCAGGCCGTAGCCGGCGGCGAGACTGTCGCCCAGGATCGTCACCACGGCGGCCCGTTCGGCCGCCATGCTATCGCCCCAATTCCACGTGAACGTGATAAGAAGCGCGGCGGCGATTCGGTTGAAAAGCCGAAGCGCAGCGCGATATTGGACTCTGTCACCCTGGCTCGCGGGCATCCTGTCGCGACCATCTTTTCCAGGGCTGGCGCAAGCTTGAGGGCCCTGCATGACCGCGGATAGTGCCATCGCACGACGGGCCCGTAAAGACCTGGTCGTCCTGCGCGACGTCCGTCTCAACCTCTCGAGCGCCGCCGGGCCGGTCGAGATTCTGCGCGGCGTCGACTTTACCGTCGCCGAGGGTGAAGCGGTCGGCGTCGTCGGGCCGTCTGGTTCGGGAAAATCGACGATGATGGCCGTCATGTCCGGACTCGAACGCCCTTCAAGTGGGTCGGTCCGGATCGCTGATCAAGAGATCGGCTCGGCGATCAGCGAGGACGCGCTGGCGTTGTTCAGGCGCCGGCATATCGGCATCGTCTTTCAATCCTTCCACCTGGTCACGACCATGACGGCGCTCGAGAACGTCGCCATTCCGCTCGAGCTGTCGCGCGACCGGGCCGCGTTTGCGCGGGCCGAGGAGACGTTGCGCGCCGTCGGCCTCGGTCATCGCCTCGATCATTACCCGGCGCAACTGTCGGGCGGCGAACAGCAACGAGTCGCGCTGGCGCGCGCCTTCGTTACCAAGCCCAATCTGCTGCTGGCCGACGAGCCGACCGGTAACCTCGACGGCGAGACGGGACGCGCCGTGATCGAGACGCTGTTCGCCATGCGCGACCGCGAACAAACAACTCTCGTCCTCATCACGCACGAGGAACGCCTGGCGCGCCGTTGCGACCGCATCGTCCGTATGCGCGACGGCGTCATCGAGCGCGATTCGGCCACCGCCGCCGCGCAATGACGGCAGCGCCTCCATCCGCCGATTCCGTCGTCGACTGGTCGGTCGCTTGGCGCTTCGCGCTCCGCGAGATGCGCGGCGGCCTCAAGGGTTTCCGCGTCTTTCTCGCCTGTCTGGCGCTCGGCGTGTTCGCCATCGCCGCGGTCGGATCGCTGTCGGCGATGATCGTGGCCGGCATCGAGGACAACGCCCGCACGCTGCTGGGCGGCGACGTCGAGATCTTTCAGACCGCCCAGGACGTCGAGCGGCCGGTCCTCGACTACCTGAGCGAGAGCGCCGAAGCGGTGACCGTCGCGCGCGAGCTGCGCGCCATGGCGCGCTCGGCCCGGCCGAGCGGCGCGCGCACCCTGGTCGAACTGAAATCGGTCGATGGCGCCTATCCGCTGTACGGCGCCGTCCGCCTAGCTAACGGCGGCAACCTGGCACCGGCCTTGGCCGAGCGCGACGGGCGCTTCGGCGCCGTGGCCGAGGACACCCTGCTGCTGCGCCTGCGGATCGACGTGGGCGACATCGTGCGGGTCGGCGACATCGACCTCGAAATCCGCGGCGTCCTCGCCGAAGAACCCGATCGCGTCGCCAACGCCTTCAGCCTCGGGCCGCGCTTGCTGGTGGGCGATGCCGCCCTGGACGCGGCCGGCCTGGTGCAGGAGGGCAGTCTGATCCGCTTCCGCTATCGGGCGCGCCTGGCGCCGGGCACCAGCTATGAGACTTGGGAAAAGAACCTGCGCGCCCGCTTTCCCGAGGCGGGCTGGCGCGCCCGCAACGCGCGCGAAGCGCAGCCCTCGATCAAGCGTTTCGTCGAGCGCCTGGCGATTTTCTTGACCTTGGCGGGTGTTACCGCCCTCGTCGTCGGCGGGATCGGCGTCGGCAACGCCATCAACGCCTATCTCGGCGGCAAGATTGCAACCATCGCCACGCTGAAATGCCTCGGCGCCCGCAGCGGCCTGATCTTTCGCACCTATTTTCTGCAGGTGGGCCTGCTCGCGGCGATCGGCATCGCCGTTGGCCTGGTGTTGGGGATCCTGGCCCCCTATGCGGGGCTGGCCCTGTTCGGATCCTCGCTCCCGGTTCCCGCCAAAGTCGCCGTTTATCCCCTACCGCTGGCGCTCGCTGCGGCGTTCGGCGCGCTGACGGCCATGTCCTTCGCGCTCTGGCCGCTCGCCCGGGCGCGCGACATCCCTGCCGCCGGCCTGTTCCGCGATCTGGTGGCGCCGACACAGCGCTGGCCGGCGTGGCCGTTCATGCTGCTCACCGCGCTCGCGGCGTCCGCGTTGGCGGCGCTCGCCATCTTCGGCGTCGGGCAACCCTTCATCGCCGCCTGGTTCGTGGTGGGGGCGGTGGGGGCGCTGGTCGTGTTCCGCGCTGCCGCCGTGGGCGTCGTGGCCGGCGTCCGGCTGCTGCCGCGGATTCGCTATCCCTTTTTGCGATTGGCGCTGGCCAATCTCGTACGTCCGGGCGCCCCCACGGCGGCGGTCGTCGTGTCGCTCGGCGTCGGCATTACCGTCCTGGTCGCCACGGCGCTGGTTCAGGGCAATCTCGATCGCCAGGTCAAAGAGCGGATTCCCGATCGCGCGCCCACGTTCTTCTTCCTCGACATTCAGCCCGATCAGGTCACCGAGTTCGAGCGGTTGTTGCGCGGTGGACCGGGTTTCGTCGATCTCGAACGCACACCCAACCTGCGGGCGCGCCTGGTCGGGCTCAAGGGTCTGCCGGTCGAGGACGCCGCGGTTGCAGCCTCCTGGCAGTGGGCGCGACGGGGCGAGTTCGGCGCCACCTATGCCGGCACCAGACCGCGGCGCACGACCATCATCAGCGGCGAGTGGTGGCCGGCCTCCTATGCCGGCGAGCCGCTGGTGTCGCTCGACGAGGCGATGGCGCGCGGCCTCAATCTGGCGGTCGGCGACCCGATCACCTTTAACATTCTCGGGCGTGACATCACGGCGCGGATCGCCAACCTTCGTCGCATCGATTGGTCGGATTTCGGCATCAACTTCATGGTGGTCTTCGCCCCCGGTGCCCTCGATGCGGCGCCGCAGACGCATGTCGCCACGGCCTCGGTCGAGCGCAGCGAGGAGAACGCGACCTACCTACGGCTGACCGACCGTTTTGCCAATGTGTCGACCGTGCGCGTGCGCGACGTGATCGATGCCGCCACGCGCATCCTCAATCGCATCGCCTCGGCGGCTGCAGGAGCCGCGAGCATCACCGTGCTGGCGGGCCTGTTCGTGCTGGCCGGCGCGGTCGCCGCCGGCCATCGCCGCCGCGTATATGAGGCCGTGATCCTCAAAGTCATCGGGGCGACGCGGGGCGATGTTCTCCGCGCATACATGACCGAATTCGCGTTCCTCGGGCTCCTGACCGGCGGCATGGCCACCGGCGGCGGCACGCTAGCCGCGTATCTGATCATCACCCAGGTCATGGCGGCCGAATGGCGCTTCATGCCGGACATCGCCTTCGGCACCGCCGCCGCCGGCGTGGTGGTGACCATGGTGTTCGGCTTCGTCGGTACCTGGGCCGCGTTGAGCCAACGCGCCGCCCCGGTCCTGCGCACCGCCTAGGGCACCGAGCGGCGACAGCCTTGATTTCCGCGGTGGAGCGACCATACTTTTAGCACCGTTGCGCCGCAAAGCCACATCCATAAAAGGGGTTTTCTATGGCTGACTCGAGAAACCGTTTCGGCGTCGCGACCGACGCCCAGACCCAGGACGTCACGATCGACCAGGGCCTGCGCGCCTACATGTTGCGCGTCTACAACTACATGGTCGGCGGCCTGGCCGTGTCGGGGATCATCGCCTATCTGGCCGCGACCAGCGGCCTGTGGAAGGCGCTCGCCGGCACCCCGATCATGTGGATCGTCGTCCTGGCCCCGATCGGCTTGGTTTGGTTCCTCGCCGCCCGCATCCATAAGATGAGCGTCGGCACCGCGCAGATGGCCTACTGGCTCTACGCGGCGCTCACCGGGCTCTCCCTCGGCTTCATCTTCCTGGTCTACACGCCCGAAAGCATCACCAAGGTGTTTTTCATCACTGCCGGAACCTTCGGCGCGATGAGCCTTTGGGGCTATACGACCAAGAAAGACCTGACGAGCTTCGGCAGCTTCCTGATCATGGGGCTGTTCGGCATCATCATCGCCAGCATCGTCAACATCTTCCTCGGCAGCGCCATGCTGAGCTTCGTGGTCTCGGTGGTGGGCGTGCTGGTCTTCGTCGGCCTGACCGCCTACGACACCCAGCAGATCAAGAACGAGTACGACTATGTGAGCCACGACGGCGCCGTGGCGACCAAGGGGGCAATCTTCGGCGCGCTCCGTCTCTACTTGGACTTCATCAACCTGTTCCTGATGCTGTTGCGCCTCGTCGGCAACCGCAACTAGCGCCGCATTTCCCCAGGAAAGCCCGGCCCGTCGCGGCCGGGCTTTTTTGTGCGCGAAACGATTCCCTGCTAGGCCAGCCGCATCAGGTGGCGGCGATCGACGGCGGCGAGCACCTCGCCGAGGGCGCCCGCTTCCTTGAGGACCCGGCCGCCGGCCTCGATGAGCCGATAGCGGCGGCCGTCGGCGCTCTTCGCCCGTTTGACCACGCGATAGGCCGGTACCGGCGAGCGCCGGCGGAAAATCGCAAAGGCCGCCTCGCTCTCGCCCATGTTGAGGGCGTAGTCGCACCACTCGCCGGCGATCACCATCCGGCTATAGATGGTGAGAATCTGATTGAGCTCGTGGCGGTCGAAGGCCACCAGAGACGAAAAACGGGAGCGCCGGCTTCGCCCGGGCTCCCGTTGTAATAGGTGCAGGACCTCGCTCACGTGAGCCGTCCCATGGCCGCGCCGAGCCGGCCTTGCGCCCGGATCAGTCGTTTGTGCCGCAACGGCGGCAGGCGGCTCGTTGTCATTGTGCCTCCCCCAAACCCGCGTGTGGATTAGGCGGTTCCCTCCCCTGGGAGGCTAAGGATAGGCCGCAACGGCCCCGCCGGACAATGCCTGAAGCGACGCGGCCGGGCGGCTAGCCGCGCTTGCGAGCCAGCGTCAGGCCGTCGCCGATGGGCAGCATGCAGATGTCGACCCGCTGGTCTTGCTGCAGCTTTTGATTGAGGGCCCGGATGGCCGTCGTATCTTCGTCCGCCTTGGCCGCGTCGATAACCGAGCCGCCCCACAACACGTTGTCGATGCCGATCAGCCCGCCCACCCGCAACAAAGCGAGTGCGCGCTCGTAATAGCCGTCATAGTTTTTCTTGTCGGCGTCAATGAACGCGAAATCGAAGCGCCCGCGTTCGCCCGCCGCGATCAGACGGTCGAGCGTGTCGAGCGCCGGCCCCAAGCGCAAATCGATCTTGTGACCGACCCCGGCCGCCTGCCAATAGCGCCGCGCAATCGCCGTCCATTCTTCGCTGACGTCGCAGGCGATCAAGCGACCGTCTTCGGGCAAGGCCTGGGCGACGACCAGCGAGGAGTAGCCGGTGAACACGCCCACCTCGAGGCAGCGCTTGGCGCCGATCGACTGGACGAGCAGGGCCATGAAGGCCCCCTGTTCGGGCGAGATTTGCATCCCGGCCGCTTTGTGCTGGGCCGTTTCCTCGCGCAGTCGACGTTGCACGTCGCTATCGCGGACGGCGACGCGCTGCAGATAGGCAGCTAGTTCCTGGGTCAGGCCAAGGCTTCGACTCGACATCGCCTCACTCCTTTGCGATCACAAAAATGCCTTGATTCAGCCGCGCGCGAGCCGCATTGGCCGCCTAGATAGGAAGCGTTGGCCCTCCAGACCCGGCCGCGATCGCAGGACCTCTTCCCCCCAGGAGCCTCGATCACCAAAAGCGGTCGGGTCTCCTCCTCCCCGGGGCCGTCCTAAGGCAAGACCCTTCGCGACCCATCGCCCCGTCCCGTCAGGGACGGGGCGTTTTTCGACCGCTATTCCGCCGCTGCCGCCACCCGGGTCGGGCGCCCGGCATAGGCCGACGATCGTTCGATGTAGAAACTCGGCTGATTGGCGATCTTGCGCACCGATGGGCGCGCCCGCATGGTCTCTACCCAGGTCTTCAGTCGGCTGCAATCCTCGGGGATGCGGATGCCGCGGTAGTGCTCGAGCGTACAGAAGCGCTCGAACGACGGATAAAGCGCGACATCGACCAGGGTGATCCCCTCCGCCATCCAGAACGGTCCCTGCCCCAATTTGCGCAGGCCTTCATTCTCCATGAAACGGAGCGTCTCGTTGAACTCCTTGACCAGGGCCGGGTGTTTGGTTTCGTCGGTTTCGCGGATCAGCTTGTAGGCAATGACGTTGCAGCGGGTGTTGAAGTAGTCGATCCAGATCCGCGCCAGCGCCCGCCGCGCCGGATCCTTGGGCATCATCGGCGGCGTCGGAAAAACCTCGTCCAGGTACTCGTTGACGATGGCCGATTCATAGACGATGTGACCATTGTGCCGGATGCTCGGCACCTTGCCGTAGGGCGAGACCTGGGCGAACCAGGATGGTTTGTTCTTGAGGTCGATCTCGGTCAGGGTGAAATCGACGCCTTTTTCCAACAAAGCGAGCCGCGTCCGATGGGCATAGGGGCAGACTTCGGCGCTGAAAATCTCGACGGTGGCCATGGGCATCCTCCAAATCGCGCGGACAATCGTGCAGCCGCAAAGGCTAGACCGGCGCAACCGCCGGAGGCGAATCTTTTCGTGGGCCGGCCGGCGCTCGACCGCTTGACGATCCTGCTTCCGACACCCGGTCTGCCGCTCCTATGCTGCACCGACCCCGGCGGCCACCCGATCGGCTTGGCCAAACGGTCACCCTTGGATCCTTGATGGCCGATGAGCGACGACCTGACGACATGGCAACGCGTGACCGTGATCACCGTGACGTACAACAGCGGGAGCGTCATCGAGGCCTGCTTGCGCTCGGTGGCCGGCGCCGCCGGCGTCCTTGTCGTCGACAACGCCAGCACCGACGACACCGCGGCAAGGGTGGGCAGCGTAGCGCCGAGGGCCGTGCTCGAACGCAATCGCGCCAATCGCGGGTTCGGACCCGCCAACAACCAGGGCTTCCGCAACGCCAAGAGCGAGTTCGTGCTCTTCCTCAATCCCGACGCCGTGCTGCAGCCGGGGGCGATCGCCGCGTTGGTGGCGGCCGCCGACCGCTATCCGCAAACCGCCCTTTTTGGTCCGCGAATCGAAGACCGCCAGGCGCATCCCGTCGTCAGTCATGACGCCGATCTTGTTCATCGGCAGGCCATGCCGCCGGCGATGCGCAAGAGAAACGACCTGCTGCCCGAGGGTGACTGCAGCGTCGGCTTCCTGTCGGGGGCGGCGCTGCTTGCCCGCCGCTCGGCCTTCGCCGCGCCGCCCTTCGACGAGGCGATCTTTCTCTACTACGAGGACGACGACCTTTGCCTGGACGTCCGCCAACGTGGTTACCAACTTGTCCACGTGCCGACAGCGGTCGTCCGCCATCTGGGCGGCGCGGCGTCGACCCCCAGTCGGGCGACGATCTGGCTAAAGAATTGGCATCTGGCCTGGTCGCGCCTCTATTTCGAGCGCAAGCATTGCGGCGGCGCAGCCGCGCGGCGCCTCGGCGCGGCGAACCTCCTTCGCTACGGCATCAAGACGGCGCTGCACGCCCTGACGCTGAATTGGGCCAAGACCCGGCGCGATGCGGCGCGTTTCGCCGGAACGCTAGCGTCTCTGGCCGGCGCGCCTTCGGTCTGATATTGCGGCTCCATCCCAACCCGAAACCTCACCGCAGACAAGGGACTCGGAAAATGAGGAAGGTTCCCAACTCCATCGTCGAGACGACGAAACGGGTGGCCCCGCGTTGCGGCCGTTTCGGATCGACAAGCTCGGGCGTGACGGCGGCGATGATCTCGATTTCGAAATCGTCGTCCCGCGTCAGGCCGTACATCGCCCGCGAGGTAAGCCCGATATCCGCCAACTCCTGCTCGACGATTTTGAGATCGGGCGGCCCCGCCGCCTCCATGGGAATCCACTGCGGATTCCTGGATCCCGGATAGCGGATGCTGTAGGTGGCCCCCCGACTGGGTCACCATGGCCCTGACCGTTCCCTGCGGCCCGTCGTCGGAAAAACCGCCGACGAGGTCGGGATTGGCGACCGCCGCGGAGGCAATAACCGCCAACGCGGCGGCAAGAACCAGAGCTAGGGAAAGGCGCATTTCCACCTCCCTTGCGCATCAAACTAGCCTGCCGGCGGCGAAGCGAATTGCGGTATCGCAATGGTCGGTGTCCTCGCCCATGCTTGGGTAAGGCTGCGACTGAGACGCATTTTAGAGGTAACCATGATGACGGGACGCAGCCGCCAGTTGTGGCTTTTTTCCGGTCTGCTCCTCGGGGCCTGGGCGGGCCCAATCCCGCCAAGTGCGGCCGAGGACGATCCCAATCGCACGGCCCTGGCGCGGGAGCTTGCTACCCCGCTGCTCACCGTGATCAAGCGCGACTATGGCGACGTCGACCCGGGCGACCTACGCGCCGCGCTGCAGTTTCACCTGCGCACACTTGGCTATTTCCTCGCCTTCCCCGACGGTCGGAACCGCAGCAACTATCGCAAGGCCATCCGCGACTTTCAGGCGGCCCACGCCGAAAGGTCCGACGGCAGGTTGACCTTGGGACAGACCTACGCGTTGCTAGGCGAGGTCCGGCGTCTGGCGCCCACCGGAATTAGCGCCCCCAATCGGGCAGCCCCGCTCACGCCCTGCGCGTACGACGCACGCACTGGACGGTCACCGAAGATCTCGGCGGCCATCTCAAGGCCGTCACGACCGGCCGATGTCACTCGGGCGTATTAGACGTCGACCTCGACCGGCGCGCGGCGTCGCAAACGCTCACCTCGCTCTGCCACGATGGTCTGTGGCAAGGCGACTTGCATTTCGAACTGGTCAACGGCGCGGACCTCTTCGCGGCCGAGTTCGCAGACAGACTGCGCCGCCGCGATGCGGCGCTCAGCCCGCCCCTGCGGCGTCGGCTGGACGCCTTGCAGGCAACGGCCGCCGGGAAGCTTCTCGACATCATCGGCGACTTCTCGGAGGCTTTTTCCGAGCGGGACGGCGCCGCTCGTTAGTCAACCCGCGCCAAGGCAGGCGTCGAGCTGCTCCTGCCACGACGCCAATGTGATTCCGAATGTCTTCGTCAGCGCGGCGGTCTCGAGGACGGAATGGGCGGGTCGCAGCGCCTTGGTCGGATAATCCCGCGTCGCGATCGGGTGGACGGACGGACGAGGCTGGTCGGCCGGCCACTGTTTTTCCCACAGGTTGAGGCGATCCATGATCGCCTGGGCAAAACCAAACCAGCTTGTTTCGCCGGCGGCGGCCAGGTGGTAGATGCCACCCAATTGGGCCAATCCCTCGATCCCTTCGGCGGCGCGCAGCTGGCGGATCGCCTCATCCGCCGCGCGCGCAATGGCGCGCGCCCAGGTCGGCGATCCGATTTGGTCGTCGACTACGTTGAGCGGCCCCCTTTCCCGCGCCAATCGCTGCATGGTGCGGAGGAAATTACGGCCCATCGCCGAATAGATCCAACAGCAGCGGAAGATGAGGTGTGCGGCGCCCGATTGCTGAACCCACGACTCGCCGCGCAACTTGGTCCGGCCATAGACGTTGATGGGATCGGGCAGATCCGTCTCGCGGTAGGCCTGGCGCCCGCGGCCTGACGAGATCGCGCCGCTGCCGCCGCGGCCGCTAAACACATAGTCGGTCGAGAAGTGGATCAGACCAATTCCCCGCTGGGCGCATTCTTCTGCCAGCAACAGGGGCACGTCGGCATTGAGAACTGCCGCCTCTTCCTCGTTATCTTCGGCGGCGTCGACCGCTGTATAGGCGGCGGCGTTGACGATCAACGACGGCCGGCTGACCCGGATGTAGGTGCGGATTTCATCCGGCCACAGCAGGTTCACGACCGTGCTCGGCGGGCACAACACCTCGCGCCAGCGCGCCAGCAGGATGCGCAACTCGTGGCCCACCTGTCCGGTGACGCCTAACAGCAGAATCGGCCGCTCGTTCATCGCCCGTCGTAAGGCGGTAGCCGGTGGGCGGCAATCGCGCGCAGGCGCGGGGCCATGCGATCCTTGTCGGACAAGACCGGGTCTGCCACCGGCCAAGCGATGCCAATGTCGGGATCATTCCAGGCGATCTCCACTTCGTCCTCGGGCAGGTAGTAGTCGCTGACCTTGTAGTGAAACAGCGTGTTGTCGAAGAGTACGCAGAAGCCGTGGGCAAACCCCGGCGGCACGTAGATCTGGCGCTTGTTCTCACCCGACAGCGTGGTCGCTAGCCAGCGTCCAATCGTGGGCGAGCCGCTGCGCACGTCGACGACGACGTCGAATACCGCACCGGTCAGCACTTGGATGAGCTTGGCCTGGCCGCGAGGGAACTGATAGTGCAGGCCGCGGACAACACCTTTCATCGACATCGACACATTGTCCTGAACGAAGCGGTCGGCGATACCCGCCTCGGCATAGCTCCGGTCGCGGTAGCTCTCGAGAAAAAACCCGCGCGAGTCGCCGAACACCGTCGGTTCGACGATCAGCACGCCCGGCAGTTCGGTTTGGGTTACCTTCACGGTATGGGACTGTCGATGGGAGGAGCGATCAGCCCAGGGATGTAGCATTCCTCCGTCGAACACGGCAAACCGTAGGGTCGCATGCGTCGAGCGTTGATGTGGATGGTGGCAGCGCCGCTGGTCCTGGCGGCTGGGCTGCTGCTGGCCGCCGGCGTGGTCATCGCCTGGCTGACGACTTCACTGCCGACATGGAACGGCACGGCGACCGCCGTCGGCCTGCGGCACCCGACCGAGCTGCGTCGCGATGCCCATGGCGTGACGCACATTCGCGCCGATAGCGAGACCGATGCCTATTTCGCCCTCGGCTATGCCCACGCCCAGGATCGTTTGTGGCAGATAGATCTGTACCGACGCATCGGGGCGGGACGCGTTGCCGAGGTGGTGGGGAGACCGGGTTTGCCAATCGATCGCCTCATGCGGACGTTCGGCGTCTAGCGCCTCGCTGAGCAGCAGGCGGCGCAGGCGGCGCAAGCGCCGCCGGCGCTGCGGGCAGCGATCGCCGCCTACGCCGCGGGCGTCAACGCCTTTCTCGGCAGCCACCGCGGCGCCTGGCCGCCCGAATTCACCCTGCTTGCCTACCGATCCGAACCTTGGCAACCGGCCGATTCCTTGGTGCTCGGCAAGTTGCTCGCCCTGATGCTGGGCGGCAACTGGTTCGACGAATTACGGCGTGCCGCCGTGATCGAGCGGGTCGGACCGGACGTGCTGGAGGTCCTCTCGCCCGCGGATCCCAACGCGCCCGCTCTGCTATCGGCGGCACCGTTCGAAGCCGCGGCCCTGTTGGCCGCCCTCCCCACCTGGGCCACACCGCGGCGGGCGTCGAATGCCTGGGCGATCTCCCCCAGCCGCAGCACCACCAGCGGCGCGATTGTCGCCAACGACCCACACCTGGGACTGACGGCGCCCGGCATCTGGTATCTCGCCCGCATCGACACCCCGACGCTGACGCTGACGGGCGCGACCATTCCGGGCCTGCCGCTCTACCTCCTCGGCCACAACGGAAAATTGGCGTGGAGCTTGACCGCGACCTACGGCGACCTCTCGGACCTGTTCATCGAGACCCTCCTCGACGAGGAGGCCTATCAGGCACCAGAGGGTAGCGAGAAACTTGGCGAGCGGAGCGAACGAATCCGGGTGCGCTTTGGCGCCGACGAAACTCTCCGGGTCCGGACCAGCCGCCACGGCTCATCATCTCTGACGTGTTCGATCAAGCGCAGCGTGTGGCCGGCGCGGGCCGGGCGGTGGCACTGCGGGCCGTCGCGCTCGATCCCGGCGATACCACGCCGGAGGCGCTCTACCGGATGCACCGGGCCGGCGATGCGGCCTCCTTCCGCGAGGCGCTGCGCCTTTACGGTGCACCCATGCAGAATGTTCTCTACGCCGATCGGGAGGGCAACATCGGCTTTGTCGCCGCCGGGCGCGTGCCCGTGCGCCGGGCCGGCCGTGGGCTCTCCCCCACCGACGGCGCGAGCGGGGCCGGCGACTGGATCGGCTTCTTGCCGTTCGACGCCAACAATCGGATCGTCGATCGCGATTACCCGCACTTCATCTCCGCCGACTGGGAACCGGCTTATCGCGCCGAACGGTTGCGGGCGCTGCTCGGTGGTGGTGCGGCCCTCGATGTCGACACCCCGGTGCGCTGGCAGAACGACACCTACTCCACGGTGGTCGATGCGCTGCTGCCGATGTTGCTGCCGCTGGTGCGGGCCTCAAAACTGCCCGGTCCGGCGAGCGACGCCTACACCGCGCTCGGCCGGTGGAACCGCCACATGGACCGGGAACGGCCGGAGCCGCTGATTTTCAGCGCCTGGTTGATGGCGCTCAACGAGCGCCTCGTCGCCGACAACCTGGGCGACCTGTTCGCCT
This sequence comes from Alphaproteobacteria bacterium, assembly GCA_009694165.1. The sequence goes on along the minus strand of SHVP01000002.1, from coordinate 29,917 downwards.
CATTCGCCGGCGAACGCCCGGACAGCGTCCGCCGGGTGCTGACCTAGGCGCCGCAGTGGTGCGACGATCGCCGCACCGCCAGCGTCGAAACCTGCAACGAGATCGTCGAGGCGGCGCTGGTGACGGCGGTCGAACGTCTTACAGTTTCGTTCGCCCCGGCCGCCGATCGCTGGCAATGGGGCGCAGCGCACCGCTCGCGCTTCCTCAGCCCGCTCGCCCTCGTTCCCGGCCTCGGCCGCCGGCTCGGTCTCGAGCGTCCCACCGACGGCGGCTCGTTCACGCTCAAGCGCGGTGGCCATGGCGTCGATTTTCGCAACGGCCACGCCGCCAGCTACCGCGCCGTCTATGACCTGGCCGATCTGACGCGGTCGCGCTTTGCCGTCGCGCCCGGTCAGTCGGGCAATCCGCTCAGTCGATTCTTCGCCGACCAGGTCGAGGCCTGGCGCAACGGCGAGTCCTTCGCCATCGTGGACGACGACGCGACACGCGGGCGGTTGCTTCTGCTGCCACCGCCCGACTAGGGTTGTCACCGTATTGGCGTGGAGGAGCGCATGGATCGACCGGTTGTCACCTCATTTTTCGACGAGGCCACCTTCACGATTAGCTACGTCGTCGCCGAACCCTCGGGTCGCCACGCCGCCATCATCGACCCGGTCTTGGGGTATGACCAGAAGTCGGGCCGCACCTCGACCGGTCCCGCCGACCACATCAGCGATTTCGTCAAGAGCCACGGGTTGATCGTCGACTGGATCCTCGAAAGCCACGTGCATGCCGATCACCTGACGTCGGCGCCTTTGCTGAAAGAGAGGATCGGCGGCCGCGTCGGCATCGGCAACCAGATCGGCGTCGTCCAGGGTGCCTTCAAAAAGATATTCAATCTCCCCGACTGGCTGGCCACAGATGGGCGTCAGTTCGACCACCTGTTTGCCGACAAGGAGACCTTTCACATCGGCTCGTTGACCGGGACGGTGTGGCAAACGCCAGGTCACACGCCGGCTTGCGTCACCTATGTCGTCGGCGATGCGGCGTTCGTCGGCGACACGTTGTTCATGCCGGATTACGGCACGGCGCGCGCCGATTTCCCGGGGGGCAATGCGCGACACCTCTATCGCTCGATTCGCCGCATCCTCTCGCTGCCGGACGCAACCCGCCTGTTCATGTGTCACGACTACGGCCCCAACGGCCGCCCGTATCAATGGCAAACCACGGTAGCGGACGAAAAGGCAGGCAATATCCACGTGAAAGAGGGCGCCAGCGAAGACCAGTACGTCGCGATGCGTACCGAGCGCGACAAGAAACTTGCGGTGCCGGCGCTGTTGTTGCCGGCGGTCCAGGTGAATATGAACGGCGGTCGCCTGCCGCCGGCGGAATCCAACGGCGTGTCCTACCTGAAGATACCGCTAAACGCCTTTGGCTGAGCGCCGCCGGCATCTGGCCGCGGCCGGACCGCTGATCAGGCGACGGTATATTGCGAGCGGCGACTGGTCACCAGATCCGAAAAGGCGATGGTGAGCACGCGCGGATCTTCCTTGCGCAGCTTCCCCGCCATTGGATCGGTCACGACATCGACGACCGCCGCCTTGTCCGACTTCAACGCGCGATCCATCGCCGGCCCCACCTGCTTGGGCTCGGTCACCCGTTCGGCATGGCAGCCAAAGGCCTTGCCGATCAAGTCGTAGCGCACGTCGCCGAATTCGGTGTTGACCGGACGTTTGATCGCCTGCAGTTGGCCGTGCTTCTCCGTACCCCAGGCGCCGTCGTTGGAAATGAACGTCGTGATCTTGACGCCGGCCAGAATGGCGCTGTTGTACTCGCTCGGATAGAAGCCAAAAGCCCCATCTCCGGTCACGTGGATGACCGGGCGGGGCGTCGTCCGCATCGTCCGGGCCAGTTCGCGGGCGCCGGCGGCGGCACCGATGGCAAGCGGCGTACCGATGCCCATCGACCCGAGCGGATAATGATCCATGAAGCCGCGCTCGGAACGGATACGGAGAATGCCGTGCATCCAGTTCTGGATGTCGGCCCCGTCGCCTACATAGATCGCATTCTTGGGCAGGCGCTTCATCAACTCGCGTGCCAGCCGATAGGGATGAATCGGCCCTTTGTCGCCGAGGCCGATCGTGTCGATGAAATCGAGCCGCGGCCTGACCGCCGTCTTGACCCAGGTCGGCGGCGCTTTTTCCTTGGCCTGGCGGCGTTTGAGTTCGGCGGTAATCGCCGCGACCGCCTTGGCGGCGTCGGCGACGATCGGCACGTCGACGGCACGGTTGCGCCCGATTTCCTCGGCGAGAACGTCGATTTGAATGAACTTGGCGTTGGCGGCGAAGCGCGGCGCCAAGCCGTAGCCGAGTCGCTGGGTCATCCGTGCGCCGGCCCACAGCACGACATCGGCCTCCTTGGCGGCCGGTTGGGCCAGCGGCCACGACCAGCCGAGCTCGTCATCCTCCGGCACCAAACCGCGGCCGAGTGCGTTGCCGAAAACAGGGATGCCGAAGGCCTCCGCCAGCGTGCGCAATGCGGCACCAGCACCCGACGCCGTCGCGCCGCCGCCGGCAATGATCAGCGGCCGTTTCGCCTTGATCAGCAGCTCGGCCGCCGCTTCGACGGCATCGACCGGCGCTTCGGCCTTCGGCGTCTCGGTAAGCGGTGCATCGAGTTCCTGCGCCGCCTCGACCGCCGCCGCCAGCAATTCTTGCGGGACCTGCAGCACGACCGGGCCGGGCCGCCCTGACAAGGCGTGGCGCGCGGCCACTTCGACATATTCGCGCAGGCGCTCGCCCGAATGAACCGTGCGCGCCCACTTGGTGATCGGTCGGACCAGCGCCAACGCGTCGTGATCGGTCTGCGCTTCCGGCTCGATCCACGACGTCGGCAGACGCGCGACGATGACCAGGACCGGCGAACAGGCCTCGTAGGCGGTCAAGATCCCCGACACCGCGTTGGGCATCCCCTGGTCGGAAATGATCAGGGCCACGCCGAGTTTGCCGGTGACGCGCGCAAAGCCATCCGCCTGCGCCACCGTCGCCGTTTCGTGGCGGCCCGATACGATCTTGAAGCCGTCGCGGTCGAGGGCATCAAGCAGGAACGTGTGCGAAGCGCCCGCCAGGGAAAAGACCGAGTTAATCCCGAATTTCTGCAGCGTGCGACTGATCACCATGCCGCCGGTGAGTGTGTTCGCTCCGCGAGTGGCGCCGGCCGACCAGAACCCATCCTTGCGTGCTTTGCGTGCCAATGTTGCCTCCCACTTTTTCTTGTTCGCCAGCCGGCCCGTCTTCTTTTTCTGCACTCTCGGGGAACGACGGAGCGGTCGCGCTAGTCGATCAGTCTACCGCCCACCAGGGCGATCGCTTCAATTTCGATCATCAGTTCGGGCAGGCCAAGGGCCTGCACTTCGACGATGGTGTCGGCGGGCCAGGGCTGTTTGAAATACTTGCCACGCGCGGCGACTATCTTGGGAAAATTCGCCATATCGGTCAGGTAGATGTTCACTTTGACGATCTGGCGCATGGACGAACCGGCCGCCTTCAGCACCGTCTTGAGACTGGCGAAGGTCTGTTTCACCTGTCGGTCGAAGTCACCGACGCCGACGATCGCCCCCGTCTTGAGGTCGAGCGAAGCCTGGCCGGACAAATAGACGAGGTCGCCGACGCGATAGCCGAGGGCGATGTTGAAACCGTCGTAAATATCGGGTCGCAACTTGACGCGATAGCCGTTGCCGTCGCGGCCCGGCCCGACGACCGGCCGGCCGGTCCGGCGGACGGCCGCGCGTTTCAGCGAGCGCCGCCCGCTGCGAGCACTGCGCCCCCGGGCCTTTGCCATCACCGCTCTCCCCTCGGATTGGACCGCGAGCATAGCATTGCGCGCGCGCCGCGCAGATGGTTTGACCGCTCCATCCGGCGCACCTAATCTCCCAGGCAATACTTGATCCCTGGGAGGACTCAATGGAACATCAGCACCGCCGTCGCGCTGCGACGTGGTTGGCTGCCGCCGTTGGCATCGGCTTGACCCTCGGCGTGGCGCCGGCCAGCGCCCAGATGCAGGACCGCACGTTGCGGGTGGCGATCAATCAGTTCCCGCTGGCGCTCGGCAACCCCTACCGCGGCTCGGGCTCGCCGGGGGTCTACTACTGGGCGGCTATCTTTGACGCCCCGACGTGGGTCGACGAAAAAGGCAAGGTGCAGCCCGCCGTCGCCGTCTCCTGGCAGACCGTCAATCCGACGACGTGGCGCTTCAAGATCCGGCCCAACACTAGCTTCTCGAATGGGGAGAAGGTGGATGCCGCTGCCATCATCGCCAACCAAGCGTGGTTGCAGAGCGACGACGGCAAGAAAGACGGCAGCAACGCCTCGGTCATCACCCGGCCGATCATCGAGATCAAGAAGATCGACGATCTCACCTTCGATGCGACCAGCGCCAAGCCCGATCCGATTCTCGCGCACCGGATCTCCGGGCTCTACCTGGTGCCGCCCAAGTATTTCAAGGAAGTGGCGATGGCGGGCTTCGCCCGCAAACCGGTCGGCACCGGCCCCTATAAGCACAATGAATGGATCGGCGACACCAGGGCGAGGATGGAAGGGTGGGATGGTTCCTTCCGCAAGCCCAAGATCAAGAATCTCGATCTCTACAAGCTCGAAGAACGCGCGGCCCGGCTGCAGGCATTCCTGTCGGGCCAGGTCGAGATCATGCAGGGCGGCACGCCCGACAACTTCCCGCAGATCGAAGCTACCGGCGGATTGATCGACATTTCGCCGTCGCCGCAGACCGTGTCGATGGGCCTGTTCACCATGAACGTGAAGCAGGACGTCAAGGCGCTCACCGATCGGCGGGTGCGCCAGGCGCTCAATTACGCGGTCAATACCCCCGGTTACGTCGAAGCCTACTTGCGCAATTTCGGTGGCCGCCCGACCGGGATGATCATTCCGTCGACCGCGCAGGGCTACTATCCGACCAAGGTCTACGGCCACAACCCGGAAAAGGCGAAGCAGCTGCTCGCCGAGGCCGGCTACCCCAATGGCCAAGGCATTCCGGAACTGTTGATCGAAGGGGTGGTGGGCGGGGTACCCGGCGATTCCGAGATCTACCAAAACGTCGCCCTCGATCTCGCCAAGGTCGGCGTCAAGATGAACGTGCGGCCCGCCGGGTTCGGCGACTATCTCGGCAAGCTGCTCGACACGCCGAAATGGGATGGACATGGCTACGTCGCCATCAATGCGACCTCGCCGTTGAACGACTCGATCCAAGGTCTGCTCTACGGCAGCTGCCGCAATCCGTCGAAGCCGTTCTATTGCGACGAAAGCCTGATTCCGGCCTTCGACCAGTCGGACACCGAATTGGATGCGGGAAAACGTAACGCTCTGCTGGCGCAGATCCAGGAGAAGTACAACGTCGAGGCGGCGCACATCTTCCTGCACGAAATCATCGACATGACAGCGGTGTCGCGGAACATCAAGGGGTTCCGCAACCGGGTGCGCACGTTCACCTACGAGGACATTGAGTTCGTCCGCTAGCGACGCGGAGAAGGCGCCGCTGCGACCTACCAGCCGGCGGGGTCGGACGGGCGAGCGGCGAGCGGCGCGAGGTCGGGCGGCAGCACTGGCCGGTAGACCGGATCGAACGGGCGCGGGCGTTCTTCCTTCTGCCAATCGGTCTCGAAGGGACCGTGCTTCGAGCGGAAGAACGCGAGATAGCCCGGCAGCGACGTGCCCGGCCCATGGATGATGCCGGGCGGACGCCAGAAATAGGCGCCGCGCCGCATCGGGCCCATCGGCCAGCACCGCTCGCCCTCGAGCAGGAAAAACTCTTCGACACAGGGAAGCTTTTCGAGCCGGCCGGTCTGGGGTAGGTCCGCGTAACGATCGGCCGACTTGTGGAGCAGCCAAGTGCGGTCGCTGCCCTCGATCTTGCGCAAGAATTTTATGGCGATGCCGGTGCCGGCCAACTGGTGCGCGAAGCCGGCATCCCATGGGACAAGATCGGTGTCGAGATGTTCGACCAACCGCCCGTCATCGGGTCGCAGCCCGACGGCGGCCGGCTTGGCCTCGCCCTCGAAGAAGGTGAGGACAGTCGCTCCCCGTTGCGACGCCATCACCTCGCGGCCGGTAGCCGGCGGTCAGATAGGCATAGAAGCACGGACCGAAGGCACGATCGTTGACGATCAGGTCGCCTTCCACCACCAGGAATTCTTCGTCGCAGGCCAGCGTCTGGCCGGCGAGCGACCATCCGGGCGGATGGCGGAGCAATGCACTGGCCGCCCCCGAGGTTGCGTCGCGCGACAGGACCTTCATGTCAGCGCCTGGGCGCGGTGTGCCGGCGCCCTGCCGTTGCCACGGCAGGACCTGGCATTGGATGTATTCGATATGCGGCCGCGGCACGGGCGGGTTAGGCGATCGGCTGCGGACCGGTGAAGGCCCGCGCGATCGCCCGCAAATCAGGCGGCAGGGTCGGTGCATAGGGGGCGTTGTAGTCGATCGGCAGCGCCTCCTTGGTCCAATTGGTGGTGAACGGACCGCCCTTGCAGCGGAAGAAACACAGGCATCCCGGCAACGTGCCGACCGGCCCGTGCTGGATGCCGCCCGGACGCCAGAAATAGGCGCCCTGATGCAGAACCCCGATCGACATCGAGATCGAGCCCTCGAGCAGCAGCATTTCCTCGACGAAGGGATGCGTTTCGAGCGGCGCATGGGTCGCCCTCTTGGGATCGTTCGGTCCCATGCTCAGCATCCACGTGCGTTCGCCGGTCTTTTTGTCCTCCCGCAGCATCAGTTTTTTCAGTCCGGACCCCACCACCTTCGGATCGACCGTGCCGCCCCAAACGGAGGTGTTGGCGTCTATCTTCTCGACCAGGAGGTCCGTCCGGTAGGACTTGGTCTCGCCGAACACATTCTTGTGCTTGCCCTCGAAGAACGTCAGCACGGTCGCGCCGGTCGGACTTGCCATCCCCGCCCGCGGGTAGCCGTCGGGCAGGTAGGCGTAGCTGTAGCGGCCATAGCGGGTGGCGCCGATCCGCAGCTCGCCGTCGAGGACGAAGAATTCTTCGTCGTTATCAAGATAATGCGCGTCTTTGATCGAAAATCCGGCGGGATAGCGGAGGATCAGGCTGGAGGCGCCAAGCTCGGGATCACGCGACAGCATGCGCATTTCCACCCCCGGCCGGGCGGTCGTCGGCGGCAGCACATTCCATTGGATCAGCTGCGCTTGGATGAACTCGATGTGGTCGCGAGCCATTGTTCCTCCCGGTTGAAATCGGCGGTTTCCGCCCTTAGGTCGAGTATGGCCCCCGGCCCACGCCCGGCGCAACGGCACGACGGCACGACGGAGAAGGGCCGGTCCGCCCGTGTTTATGGGCAGACCCCTCTGTTCAGGAGAATGCCCATGAAGCGAGTTGGCTGGATGATCGGCGTCGTTGGTCTGGCGGCCCTGCTTGGCGCCACCGCGCAGGCGCAACCCATGCGCGGCGCCGAGCGGGAGGCGGGCATGGACCGCAGCGCCCGCGTCATCGAAAACTACGACACCAACAAGGACGGAAAGATCACCGTCGATGAGATCGTCGCCGAGATTCGCCGCCTGGTGACAGCGGCCGACGTCGACGGCAACGGCTTCCTCTCGGTCGACGAGTTCCGCCGCCGCGGCTATTGGTTCCAAATGCTGGCGGTGACCAGCTTGTTCGACCTTTACGACGCCAACGGCGACGGCCAGTTGACGGCCGAGGAAATCGCCACGCCGTCGCGGCGCTGGTTCAAGCGCTATGATGCCGACGGCGACAACGCGATCGAGGCAGGCGAGATTCCGGGCCGCGACCGCCGTCGCTAATGAACGGGAGGCGCCAATGCCATCGGCGGCTCGACGCCCCGATCCGATAGTGCAACCCTCGGCGAACGAGGCGACGGCAAGCGACGATGAACTCGTGCGCCGGGTTGCCGACGGCGATGCCAGCGCGTGGAGCAAACTGATTGATCGCCACGCCGGCGCCATGGTGCGGGTTGCCGCCTGTGTCCTGGGCGACCATGCTGAAGCGGAGGACGTCGCCCAGGAGGCATTCGTCCGCTTGATGGCCAAGGCAGGCGATTGGGCACCAGACGGAGCCCCGCTCAAAACTTGGCTCTACCGTGTCACGATCAACTTGTGCATCGATCGGACGCGGGCGCGGCGGACGACCCCGCTCGACGATTTGGCCGATTTTCTCGGCGACGACCGCCAAGCCCCAGCGGTGATCGAGCGCAACTTGGCACTGCGAACGAGCGTGCGCGAAGCGCTGGCGGGCCTGCCCCAGCGCCAGCGCATGGCTCTGGTGCTTGTGCATTACGAGGGCTTGAGCAATCGCGAGGCGGCGGGCCTGCTGGAGCTGAGCGTCGACGCTCTCGAATCCTTGCTGTCGCGCGGACGCCGCCGCCTGAAGGAAGAGTTGGCCGATCTGGCCGACGAACTATTGGGAGAATGACCATGCAATCAGGCATGGAGCGCGAACGACTGAAGCAGATCCTCGCCGCCTATGGCGGTGACGAACGGCGCTGGCCCGAGGCCGAGCGATTGGCCGCGCAGGCTCTGCTGGCGCGGATGCCGGAGGCGCGCGCCTGGCGCGAAAGCGACCGCCGCCTCGATGCCGTCCTCGACTCCGCCGCAGTGCCGACGGTGTCGCCCGCCTTGCGTCGGCGGCTACTGCAGCCGGCGGACGGGCGGGCGCCCTGGTTCCTGCGAATCTGGCTGCAGCCGGTTTGGCGGCCGGCGGTCATGGTGGCTGTCGCAGTCATGGGGCTATATCTCGGCATGGCCGTGCCCCAGGGCATCACGCGGCTCGACGACGGCGACGTCCTCGAGCTCGTCGCCGATGCGGCCGATGGTGGCCTGGAAGAAATGGACCTCGAGTGATGAGCACCCCCCGGCTACGACGCCTGAAGATCGCCCTCACGCTATCGTTGATCGCCAACGTGTTTCTCGCCGGAATCGTGATCGGTATTCTTGCCCGCGATCCGCCGTTCCTGCGCCGCGGCATGGGCGAGTTCGCCGCCCTGCCCGACGCCGAGCGCGCGACGGTCCGCGAGGCGTTCGGCGCCCGCAGCGGCGACCTGCGCCGGCAGGCCAACGATTTCCGCCGCGCCCAGCGGCAGACGACGCGCCTTCTCGCCGCCGAACCGCTCGACCAGGCCGCCGCCGAGGCCGCCCTGCGGGACTTACGCGAGCGCTCGCTTGCCCTGCAGGCTGTGTTTCACAATGCCGTGTTGGCGGCAGTCAAGACGACCCCGCCGGCGGACCGCGAGCGCATGATCCGCAGCTTGCTGCAGGCGACGCGCCAGGGCATACCTTTGGCTCATCTGGCACCCGGACCGGGTTGGCGGTCGATGGAAGGTAGTTGATGGATTGGCGTTCGCTCCTGGTGAGCCGAAAGCGCAAGCTGGTTGCCGCCGCGGGCGGCGTCGCGGCGGTCGCGATCGTGACCGTCCTGACCTTAAGTCGCGGCGAAGGGGCATCGGAATACCGGCTGGCAGCGATCGACCGTGGCGACATCGTCCGCGCCATTTTGACCTCCGGCACGACCGGCGCCGTCGTGACCGTCGATGTCAGTTCGCAGATTTCCGGCTTGGTGTCCGAGTTGCTCGCCGACTTCAACACCGTCGTCAGGAAGGGCGACCTGCTCGCCCGCATCGATCCGCAGACGTTCGAGTCGAAGGTCCGTCAGGCGCGCGCCGAGCTGGCGGTGGCCCGCGCCAATGTGTCGATGCAGCGCGCCGCGTTCCTGCGCGCGCAAGCCGATCATGCCTCCGCCACGGCCAATCTTGAGAACGCCGCGGCCAAACGGGCCGACAGCGAGCGCGAGCTCAAGCGCAAGGAGGAACTGGTGCTGCGCGGCGTCGCCTCCAACCGCGACGTCGAAAAATCGCGCCTCGACATGGAGACGGCGACGGCCCAGGTGCACGCCACCACCGGGGCCATCGCGGCGGCGGTGGCCCAGCAGACGGTGGCGCAGGCGCAAATCGAGAATGCGCTCGCCCAGGTGCAGAAGTCCGATGCCTCGCTGGAACAAGCGCTGATCGACCTCGATCGCACCCGCATCCTCGCCCCGGTGGACGGCATCGTGGTCAATCGGGTGGTCAATATCGGCCAGACGGTGGCCGCCAGCCTCAATGCGCCGGTGCTGTTTACGATCGCCCAGGACTTGCGCCAAATGCAGGTCGAGACCCGCGTCGACGAAGCCGATATCGGACAGGTCCGCGTCGGCCTGCCGGTCACCTTCACGGTCGACGCCCATGTCGGCCGCGCCTTCCAAGGCCGGGTCGAACAGGTCCGCCAGGCACCGCAGAACGTGCAGAACGTGGTCACCTATACCGTCGTGGTGTCGGCCGACAACGCCGACCAGCGTCTGCTCCCCGGCATGACCGCGAACGTTCAGATCATTCTCGATCGGCGCAGCGACGTTCTCCGCGTGCCCGCGCAGGCCCTGCGCTTCCGCCCCGGCGAAGCCCCGCCGGCGGCGAGCGGCGCCCAGGCAGCGGCGGGCGGACCCTTCGGCGGCGGCCCGCCTCCGGGCGGCGGTGGCCGGGCCGCGGGGGCTGGCGGTCCGGCGGGCGGCGCCCAGGTGGCCGCGCAGACCAATCCCGCCGAGTTGCTCAATCGCCTGACCAGCCAGCTACAACTCAGCCCGGCGCAGCGCCAGCAGGCCGAAGGCTTCAGCAACGAAATGCGTGAGTCACTGCAGCGTCTCCGTGGCCAGCAGCTGTCGCGCGAGGAAACGGCGGCCGAACTGCGCAAGGCGCGCGAACAATTCAACGACCGCCTGCGCGGCATTCTCACCGCCGAGCAGCGCACCAAGTTTGCCGCACTGCTAGCCCAGGCGCAGTCCCAGGCCCAGACCCGTGGCGGCCCGGCCAATACGGCGGGCCGCGTGTGGATCCTCGATAAGAACGGCAAGCCCGAGCCAGTCGACGTACGCCTGGGATTGACCAACGGCAGTGTGATCGAGCTGGTGTCGGGCGACGTCGCCGCCGGCCAACAGATCGTCGTCGGGGTTAACCAGACGGGGCGCCCGAACGCGGGGCTGACCGGGATCCGCTTCTGATGACCGCCGCGTCGCCCCTCATTCGCACCCGCGCGCTGGCGCGCGAGTACCATATGGGCGACAACGTGGTGCGGGCGCTGCGCCACGCCACGATCGAGATCGGTCGCGGTGAGTTCGTCGCTATCATGGGACCGTCAGGCTCGGGCAAGTCGACCTTCATGAATCTGCTGGGCTGCCTCGACCGGCCGAGCGCGGGCGAGTATTGGTTCGACGGCGTCGACGTGGCGACGCTAGACAGCGACGAGCTGGCACAGCTCCGCAACCGCAAGATCGGTTTCGTGTTCCAGAACTTCAACCTGCTGGCGCGGACCTCGGCGGTCGACAACATCGCGATGCCGCTGTTGTATTCGGGAATGCCATCGGCCGAACGCCTCGGCCGGGCCATGGCCCGACTGGCGCAGATCGGGCTCGGCGATCGCGCCCACCATCATCCCGGTCAGCTGTCGGGCGGACAGCAGCAGCGCGTCGCAATCGCGCGCGCCCTGGTCAACGACCCCCTGTTGGTGCTCGCCGACGAACCGACCGGCGCCCTCGACTCGCGGACGGGCGTCGAGATCATGGCCATTCTGCAGGAACTGAATACCAAGGGGATGACGGTCGTCCTCGTCACTCACGAACCCGACATTGCCCGCTTCGCCGGGCGTGTAATCACGTTCAAGGACGGCGAAGTACGCAGCGACGCCGCCGTCGCCAACCGCCAGGTGGCGGCCGACCAGCTGCGCAGCCTCGATCAGGCGGCGGCATGAACGTCGTCGCCAATTTTCCCGTCGCGCTCCGCGCCCTGCGCGTCAATGCGCTGCGCAGCGGGCTCACCATGCTCGGCATCATCATCGGCGTCGCCGCCGTGATCACCATGGTCGCGGTCGGCTCCGGCGCCCAGGAGCGCGTCGCCAAGCAGATCCAAAGCCTGGGATCGAACCTGATCATCATCTTCAACGCGTCGAGCCGCCAGGGCGGCGTTCGCCTGGGCGCGGGGACCGTCGCCAGCCTGACGGTCGACGATGCCAACGCCTTGCAGAACCAGATCGGCGAGGTCGCCTTCACCGCTCCCTTCGTGCGCGGCGTCGCGCAGGTCGTGGCCGGCAACCTGAACTGGTCGACCGGGGTCGTGGGCGTCACCCCCAGCTTCTTCCCGGCGCGCGAATGGGACGTGCAAAGCGGCCGCACCTTTAGCGAGGAGGAGGCGCGCTCGGGCGCCAAGATCGCCTTGCTCGGCGAGACGGTCGTCAAGAACGTGTTCGTCGACGTCGACCCGGTGGGCGAGACGGTGCGGATCAAAAACGTGCCCTTCACGGTCATCGGCGTCATGGCCCGCAAGGGACAGAATTCATTCGGCCAGGACCAGGACGACGTCGTCGTCGTTCCGCTGACCACCGCCAAGCAGCGCATCGTCGGCCAAAGCTCGCGCACCCGCCCCGATGCGGTGCAGCAAATCATGATCAAGGTGCGCGAGGGCGCGCCGATGAAACAGGCCGAAGAGCAGATCGTCGCGCTGTTGCGTCAGCGCCACAACATTCAGCCGGGCGCCGAGGACGACTTCAACGTGCGCAACCTGTCCGAGCTCATGGAAACGCGCGAAGCCGCGCAGCGCATCCTGTCGATCCTGTTGGCCGCGGTGGCGTCGATTTCGCTGATCGTCGGCGGCATCGGCATCATGAACATCATGCTGGTCTCGGTGACCGAGCGGACCCGCGAGATCGGCCTGCGTATGGCGGTGGGCGCACGCCGCCGCGACATCCTGATGCAATTCCTGGTCGAGGCGATCACGCTCTCGGTCATCGGCGGACTGATCGGCATCGTGCTGGGGGTTGGCGCCGCCGCCGCGATCGCCCGGCTGGCCAATTGGCCGACCCTGGTCGAGCCATTGTCGCTGGTGATCGCCGTCGGTTTTTCGGCCGCGGTGGGCGTGTTCTTCGGCTTCTACCCAGCCCGCAAGGCGGCCCAGCTCGATCCCATCCTAGCGCTGCGCTACGAATAGCCGGGGCGCCGCCGGTCGTGTCCCAATTGCGCCACAGTCGCGGCCAAGAGTGAGGACTGCCAAGGGGGATCGATGGTGCGACTGACAATCATTTCGGCTGCGCTCGCGGTGTTGACCGGCAGCGCCGGGCTGTGCCCGAACGGCTGCTATTCACCCTCCTCTAGATCGTCCTCCTCGTCAGCCACTACGAGTTCGTCGGGATACTCCTCTTCGAGCTCGTCTTCCTCTTCGTCGACCGAGAAGAGCTACGTCCGGACCGACCGCAACGGCAACGAAACCATCATTTTCAAGAAACCCAACGAGACTACGATCGTCAACGATCGCGGCGTCACCATCATCCAGCCCGATCCGGACGGCACGCGCACCGTCGTCAGTCCGGCCGGCGTCCGCGTCACCCCTCCGGGACCAGGGCGCCGGCGCCACTGATCGCCAATCCGGAGAAACGCCGATGAAGAAGCTCACGCTCGTGCTCGCGCTGCTCGTCGTCGCCACCGTGGCGGCGGCGCAAAACCGACCCGCCGCCGACAATGAGTCCTTGCAGAATCGCGTCGCGGGTCTCGAAACGCGCCTGATCCAGGCGGAAGATCGCATCCAGCCGCAGGGCTCCGAACTCGCCTTGCTGCGCGATCGCGTCACCCGGCTCGAAACGCGCCGCGACCTCGAGCGCCGATAGCTAGGTCGCCGGCTCGAGGACGAGCATCAGGCCCTTGGTTTCGACGCGCGTGCCGGCGGGGGCGACGATCTCTTTGACCGTGCCCTCGAACTCGGCATAGACGGCGGTCTCCATTTTCATCGCCTCGATGGTGAGCAGGCGATCGCCAGCCGTCACCTTCTGGCCCTTGGCCACCGACAGGCTGACCACCAGGCCGGGCATCGGCGCCCCGATCTGCGCCCGGTTGCCGTCCTCGGCATGGCGGCGCGGCGGCACTTTGGCCGCCAGCGAGCGATCGAGGATCTTCACCGTCCGCGGCTGGCCGTTGAGCTCAAAGAAGACGTTGCGCTCGCCCTCCTCGTTGGCGTCGCCGATGGCGAGGTGGCGGACAATCAGCGTCTTGCCGCGCTCGATGTCGACGGTGAGTTCGTCGCCGACCTGCGGCCCGTAGAAAAAGGCGGGCGTCGGCAGCACAGCGAGATCGCTGAACTGGCGGCGGTGGTCGGCGTATTCGAGGAACACCCTGGGATACATCAGGTAGGAAGCGAATTCCGCATCCCCCGCCGGGCGATGCAGTTTCTTGTCGAGTTCCACCCGCCGGGCGACGAGGTCGACGTCGGGCAGGACCTTTCCCGGCCGCTCGGTCAATGGCGGCCGCCCCTTCAGCACTTTCTTCTGCAGCTCGGGCGGGAAACCGCCATGGGGCTGCCCGAGATCGCCATGGAAGAATTCGACCACCGACTGGGGAAAATTGATGTCCTTCTTCGGGTCGAGGACGTCGGCCGGCTTGAGGTCGTTGGTCACCATGTAGAGCGCCATGTCGCCCACCACCTTCGAGGTGGGCGTCACCTTGACGATGTCGCCGAACAAGGCGTTGACCTCGGCATAGGCGTGCGCCACTTCGGGCCAGCGCGCATCGTCGATGCCGAGCCCACGCGCCTGTTCGCGCAGGTTGGTGTACTGCCCACCCGGCATAGCGTGCTCGTACACCTCGGCCATGCCCGAGCGCAGATCGCTTTCGAAGGGGGCGTAGTAGCGCCGCACCCCTTCCCAATAGGTTGCGAGTCCGCGCAGCGCCTGGCGATCAAGGCCGGGATCGCGCGGTGAACCGGTCAGCGCTTCGGCGATGGCGCCGAGGTTGGGCTGCGAGGTGAGCCCGCTCATTGAATCGATGGCCGCATCGGCGGCGTCGAGGCCCACTTCGGCAGCGGCCAACACGCTCGCGGCCGAAATACCCGAGGTGTCGTGGGTGTGGAAATGGATGGGCAGACCGATTTCTTGTTTGAGCGTCGACACCAACCGCCGCGCCGCCGCCGGTTTACACAGCCCGGCCATGTCCTTGATGCCGAGCACGTGCGCGCCCGCCCGCTCGAGCTCTTTGGCCATCGTGACGTAATAAGCGAGGGTGTATTTGCGCTCGGCCGAATTGGCGAGGTCGCCGGTGTAGCAAATAGCCGCCTCGCACAGCTTGCCCGACTCGAGCACCGCGTCCATCGCCACGCGCATGTTCTCGACCCAGTTGAGCGAGTCGAAAATGCGGAAGATGTCGACGCCGCCCTCGGCCGCCTGCCTGACGAAGCAGCGCACGACGTTGTCGGGGTAGTTGGTGTAGCCGACGGCATTGGCGGCACGCAGCAGCATTTGGGTGAGGATGTTGGGCATCGCCTCGCGCAGGGCCGCCAACCGGGCCCACGGATCCTCCTTGAGGAAGCGCATGGCGACATCGAAGGTGGCGCCGCCCCAACACTCGACCGACAACAACTCGGGCAAGGCGCGCGCATAGAAAGGCGCGATCGCCGTCATGTCGTAGGTGCGCAACCGGGTCGCCAGCAACGACTGATGGGCGTCACGGAAGGTGGTGTCGGTGATCAGTAGCCGCCGTTGCGCCAGCATCCACTCGGCAAAGCCCTTGGGTCCGAGGGCGAGGAAGCGATCGCGCGATCCTTTAGGCGGATCGGCCAGCTGGCTCTTCGGCCGATGCGGCGCGGCAAAGACCTCAGGCCGGCGCCGCCCCTTTGACCTCGGGGTTGCCGTTGACCAGCACCTCGCCGAGGAAGGACAGGAGCCGCGTCGCCCGATCGCGCCGCGGCTTGAACTCGAACAGCACCGGCGTGTCGTCGATGAACCGGGTGGTGTAATCCCAGGCCTGGAAGCGCGAACCGCTCACTAGCGATTCGAGAAACACCAGGTTGGTCTTGACGCCGCGGATGCGAAACTCGCGAAGCGCGCGGTCCATGCGCTTGGCCGCCTCGTCGGCGGTCGGCGCCCAGGCGGTCACCTTCTCCAGCAACGAATCGTAGAACGGATTGATCACGGCGCCCGAATAGGCGGTCCCGCCATCGAGTCGGATGCCGAAGCCGGTTGCGCCGCGATAGGCGGTGATGCGGCCATAGTCGGGGATGAACTGGTTCTCGGGGTCCTCGGTGGTGATGCGGCACTGTAGCGCATGGCCGTTGAGGCGAATATCGGACTGGGCCGGCAGGCCGGAGTCCGGATCGCCGATGCGGCCGCCTTCGATCACGCGAATCTGCGCCTTGACCAGGTCGATTCCGGTCACCTGCTCGGTGACGGTATGCTCGACCTGGATGCGCGGATTGACCTCGATAAAATAGAACTTGCCGGTGTCGGCATCCATCAGGAACTCGACCGTGCCGGCGCAGAAATAGCCGGCCGTCCGCGCAATCGTCAGCGCGGCGGCGCAAAGATCCTGGCGCTGGCCGGGTTGCAGATAGGCGGCGGGGGCCCGTTCGATCACCTTCTGGTTGCGGCGCTGCAGCGAGCAATCGCGCTCGAACAGGTGAACGATGGTGCCGTGGCGGTCGCCGAGGATCTGCACCTCGACATGGCGCGCCCGCTCGACCAGCCTTTCGAGAAACACCTCGTCGTTGCCGAAGGCCGCCTTTGCTTCGCGGCGACCGAGCGCCACCATGTCGAGCAACTCGCCCTCGTTGCGGACGATGCGCATGCCGCGGCCGCCGCCGCCCCAACTCGCTTTCAGCATCAGCGGATAGCCGACCGCAGCCGCCAGCGCCTCGATCGCGGCCGCGTCGTGGGGCAGCGGGCCGGTCGCCGGCATCACCGCCACGCCGGCTTTCTCGGCGAGTGCGCGGGCGGCCACCTTGTTGCCAAGCAGTTTCATCACGTCGGGCGAGGGGCCGATGAAGGTGATGCCAGCGGCAGCGCAAGCGGCAGCGAAATCCGGATTCTCCGACAGAAACCCATAGCCGGGATGGATCGCGTCGACGTGGGCGTCGCGGGCAATGCGGACGATGTCGGCTATGTCCATATAGGCCTGGACCGGACCCAGCCCTTCGCCGACGAGGTAGGACTCGTCGGCTTTGAAGCGGTGCAAGGCGAAGCGGTCTTCCTTGGAGTAGATCGCCACCGTGCGCAGCCCGAGCTCGGTGACCGCCCGGCAGACGCGGATGGCGATCTCGCCCCGGTTGGCGACGAGGATCTTCTTCAGCTTGCGCGGGATGGCGGCGGCGTTCATCGCGGCGAGACATTAGGCGCCGCGGCCGGGACCTGTCCATGCAGGCGATGCCGTCGCAAACCCGGGCCGGGCAAGGTTTTTTCTCCACCCCCTCTTGCCCGCGTGCGCGCCGCCCCGCATCTTGGGACTATGGATCAGCAGGACGACGACGAACCGCGCGAGCCGTCGGGCTGGGTCACCGACTGGCTCATCCGCAAGGGGCTGACGCGCGGCAGCGTCACCTGGCTCATCGACGGCTTTTGCCGGCGCATCAGCGAATCGGGGATTCCGCTCTGGCGCCTCAACTACATCGTCCAGACGCTGCATCTGCTCAACCGCGCCGCCATCGTGTTGTAGGTCGCCCGAACGACATGGCCGAAGGCGCGGACCCGCACCATCGAGTCGGGCGCGCGACCTGGCCGTTGCCACGACGCAACGAAGGTGAGACCAACCGCTATTTTTTCTTGTTCGCCCGCTCGACCGCTTCGGCGTATTGCGCCTCGGTCATAACGCGACGCAGCATGGCGAGGCTGCCGGGCGCGCGGGCGTGACCGGCTAGGACGGCACGACTGAACCAAACATGCGCGATGACCAGGCTGCGGGCGACACCCAGACCATCCTGATAGAGGCCGCCGAGGAAAAACTGCGCGTCGGGATCGCCGCCCTCGGCGGCGGGCTCCCACAGTTGCAGCGCCTTGGCATAGTCGCGCGCCAGGTAGGCGGCGATACCGTTTTCGACCGCCGTCTTGTGGTTTCTGTCCAGGGTCGCCACCGGGGGGCGATCGACCTTGGCCACAACATTGTCCGCTCGCACCGCCCGGTCCTTCTCGACCGCATCGGCCTGCCGCCGCACGTCGGCCTCGGTCGGGCGGACGAACCGCGGCCGTGCCGTGATCGCATCCTCCATCGCCTCGCGCTTGAGGAAGGCATGGATGCCGCCGGTTGGTTCCGTCAGTCGATCGGACTCGGCCTCGTGCCGCAGAAACAGGGGCGCCGGGATATCATCGAAGGCGCGCAGCCGGGCCGTCACCGGCTCGGCGCGCAGGAACGCTGGCACCGGCATGACCGGATCGGCGGTGGCGCGCTGGTAATAGGTCGACAAGCGCGACTCGACGGCGGTCGATCGACGCGCCCATTCCTCGGCGGCGCGAGCAACTTCGCGTTCGCGCTCGGCCTCGCGCCGCAGCAAGTCCGGGATCCAGGTTCCGCCAGCGCGCGTGGCGAGCGGGGCGACGGGCCCCAAGACAACCTCGTCGGCGGCGAGCGGCGGCGCCACGGTCGGCCGTGTCTCGACCAGCGAGGGAGCCGATGGCGGCACCGGCGGCATCGCGGCAACCGCCCCGCGCGCGATCGGAGCGGGGCCGCGTTCGGGAGCGGGCGGATCGGCGAGGGCTGCTGCGGGCGGCGCGGGTTCGCGCCGGTCATCGGCGGTGGGCACCACGGGCGACGGCGGCAGCATCGCCAGGTCCTGGGTTGCCGGCGGCCGCGGCCCGCGCTCGCCCGCCATATCGCCGATGCGGCGCTCGCTCGGCGCCAACGGCGCGACGGGCAGCGCCTCCTGGCGTTCGGCCAGTACCGGCGCTAATACCACGGGGACCGATGGGACGCGGGGCAACGGGGCCGGCGGCAGACCGCGCTCGGCCTCGGCCACGAGGAAGCTTGGTACCGGGCGCGACGTCGGCGTCAGTCGTTCCGAGAGCGCGGGTGCCGCCGACAGCTCAAGCGGATCGGGATCGCGAAAAACATGGGCGTCGCTGTCGGCGTCGGCTGGTGGAGGCGGGGGCGTCATCGCCCGCTGGCGCTCCGCTTCTCCGACGATGAAGGCCGGTGCCGGCTTGTCCGACGTCGTCAACAGCGGCGGATGGTTGATCGTATCCTCGGCCGCCTCGCGCAGGATCAACGTCGAGGGTGGCACGATAATGGGATCGGTCGATGCCATACGGGCGGCGTCACCGGCGGCCTCGCGGTGGATGAACGTCGGCAGCGGGATGAAGACTTCCGGGGGCGCCGGCGGTTTGATCGGCGCTTCGCGGCGCGGTGGCACCGCGGCCGGTGCCATCGCCTCGACTTTGGCCGGCACCGTCCGGGCCGCCGAGTCGGCGGCGGCGCGACCGGGGGCGGGGCGGAGCTTCGCCAAATCGACGGTTGCCGCCGGTGCCTTGGGCGGCGGTGCGTTCTTGGGCAGCGCGGCGATCTGCGGATCGGGTTGGCGAGGCGGCGTCACCGCCAGACGCGCGTCGTCCGAGCCGCTTTGGGTCGGCGCCGCGCGCGTCACCACCATCGTCTCGGCCGAGCGGTCGCGCGGACCGGCCGGGGCGGGTGGAGCCACACGGGCCACTTCAGCCGACCGTTCCTTGGCATCGCCGGCGGGCATCGGCGGCAGGCCCTCGCGGCTGCCCGGCCGCGCTGGTTCGACCGGTGCCTGCGCCACCGCATCGGCCGGTCGCGCCGGGCCGCCGGCCGGCGGACCGGCGGCCGGTGCCACCTTGTCGTTGAGCAACTGTGCCAGCTGCTCGCCGGCCGGGTCGTGGCCGCCCTCGGCGGCGCGCTGCAACCAGCCGACCGCCTTGGTGCGGTTGCGCTCGACCCCGAGACCCTGCTCGTAGAGAAGCGCGAGATTGTATTGCGAGATCGCGTGGCCCTGTTCGGCAGCTTTCAGGAACCAATTGGCGGCCGGGCCATGATCCTGCGCGACGCCTTCGCCGCGCAGATACATCACGCCGAGATTGGCCTGGGCTCGCGCCAGTCCTTGTTCCGCTGCGAGGCGGTACCAATTTGCTGCCACGGCCAGATCCTTGGGGACGCCTTGGCCCAAGCGATAGAGCTGGCCGATATTGCGCTGCGCCGCCGCATCGCCAGCGCGCGCAAGCGGCAGCCAGGCGCGATAGGCAGCGGAGTAGTCGCCCTTCTCATAGGCCTTCGCGCCCTGGGCGAAATCGGCATAGGCGGGCACGCTGATCGTGACGCCGGCGCCGATGGCGACGACGGCGGCGGAACTCAGCAGCCACTGGCGAAGCGTGCTCCTCGATGACGGCAGCGCGGCCATGGCTATCCGTCCACCAGCGTCCACGAACCGTCGGGTTCACGGCACGCGGTTCCGTTTGCCTCCTGCGCACGGCCGCGAATCTCGATGCGCTGGGCGAACTCGCGGCAATATTGTCCGTTTGCTTTCTGATAGGTGCGCGTCGGCGTCACCGAGCCGTTGGCGCCACTCTCGGGATTGCGCCAAGTGCTTTGCGTACCGATGGGAACGGTCTCGAGCGTCGTTTGCGTGGTCCGCGTCAGCGCCAACTGGTCGCGCGGCGTCAGCGACCGACCCGGTTCGGAACGGAGCAGCGCGGACAGCACCGCGCTCTTGCCTTCGGTCGCGGCATCGGTCGCGCGGCTGTCGGGAGCGCGGGCTTCGGGCGCCCGCCCTTCGGTCGGCCGCGTGTCGGCCACCACCGGACGGCCGGCCTCGCCGCGCTCGACAGCGTCGGGCGAAGGCGCCATGACGCGAGCGCACGCCGTCAGCGCACCGCACAGCACGATCAAGGCAAGCGAAGCTCGACCCGCAATCATCAACTCCCCAATCGCGCGCTGCCCTGTTATTCACAGAGCGCGCGATCAACACAAACCGACCGCCCTAATGTATTCTGATTCCAAGAAAATTTGCTGTTTAGACCAAGCAGTTAGCAGCGAAAGCCTTTTCTACTAATGCCGCTCACGGCGCCCTTAGCCACTATATGTTGACAGGGGCGACCGCCGCCTCGGCGTTTGTCTTCGAGTTGTGATGTGACTGCAACCGTTGCCGCGGCCTATGCCGTGCCATGGAGAGAGCAAGGCGATGGCGCTGCGCAGCGGTTCTGGCAGCGCTGGCGTTCTGGTCGGCGGGTCTGGACCCAAGGCGGCGGAGCCGGCGAAGAACGACGCCCCGGTCGTCCTCGAGCTGTTCATCTCGCAGAGTTGTTCGTCGTGTCCGCCGGCGGAAGCCCTGTTGGCCGACATATCGCGCCAGCGGCGTGATGTTCTCGCACTCGAGTTCCATGTCGATTATTGGGACGGCCTAGTCTACGGCGGCAGCGCTTGGAAGGATGTCTTCTCCGACCCCGCCTTCACCGAGCGGCAGAGGCGCTATGCGCAGCGCATCAAATCGTCGGTCTACACGCCGCAGATGGTGATCGACGGCAGGCGCGAGGCAGTGGGCTCGCGGCGCGGCGACGTATTGGCGGCGGTCGCCGGCGTCCAACGCCAGCGCCAGGACGCAGTCGCGATTGCCTTGCGCCGCGATGACGAGGGGCTGACGGTGACGCTCGGCGGCACGGCCGCGCCGGCGGATGTCTAGCTGTTCACGTTCCGCGACGACCAGGCGACCACGGTCAAGGGCGGCGAAAACAAGGGCAGAGACCTCAAGAACCACCACATCGTCCGCCGGGTGGAACGGATCGGCGTCTAGTCGGGCGTGGCCGCCACGTTCGCCGTGCCCTCGCGACCCGAGCCCGGCCACGGCTGCGCGGCGATCGTGCAATCGAGCGATCTGGGCCCGATCGTGGGCGTCGCCCGCTGCCCCGACGGTCCCCCTTCCCGACCACCACCGAAGAATTTGTCGACCACTATGTCAGGCACGCGCTGCGCGACATGTATCCGGCGATGCGCGCCGCCTATGGCGAGGAGGTGCTGCGCTCGTTGACGCTGCCCAAATGCGTGGCGTCCAGCACGAGCCCCGAGGGACTGAAGAAAACGCTGGGCCAGGTCGGCCTGTACGATCTGCTCGCCCCGCACATCTTCAGCGCCACGATGGTCGCGCGCGGCAAGCCGGCGCCCAACCTTTTCCTGCACGCGGCCACCACCATGGGCGCGCCTCCCACCGAGTGTTTCGTGATCGAGGACAGCGTGCCCGGCGTCACGGCTGCCGTCGCCGCTGGCATGACCGTCGCTGGTTTTGTCGGCGGGTCGCACGCCTACCCCGCACTCGCGGATCGTCTGCGCGCAGCCGGTGCTACCACGGTCATCGCCGATGTGCGCGCCATCCCCGCCCTCCTCGAGCGCCGATGACCGACGGCTACCGCATCAGGGCCGAACCCGATTGGGCGGCCCGTTTCCGGTTGTCGCAGGCCTTTCGCGTCGGCGACCTGGTCATCATTTCGGGCCGCGCGGCGATCGGCGAGGATGGCACGCTCGTCGGCGACTTCGACGCCCAGGCGGAGCGGACCTTCCACAACGTCAGAGCGATCCTCGAGGCGGGCGGCTCCGCCCTCGATCGCATCGTCAAGATGACGATCTATTTGACCGACATCAACGACCGGCCGCGCCTCGCCCCACTGTTGCGGCGGCTGTTTCGTTCTCCTTATCCCGCGAGTACCGTCGTCGGCGTGACCGCACTCGGCATTCCCGGCGCCACGATCGAGGTCGAGGCGATCGGGCTGGTGCGCGGCCGCTTGGTCGACGCGGCGCCGCGGCGTCCTCAGGGGGCGCGGCGCAAACGATAGTGGGCGACGCCCCACTCGCCACCGGCGCGGTGGCCGAACAGCTCGGCGACCGCCAGGAAAAACATGCGCCAGCGCTGCAGCCACCGTTCAGCATCGGCGCCATAGGTCGCCACCAGCACCGGCATGACCTGCGCCCGTTGGGCGTCGAGATTGACTAGCCAATCCTCGGCCGTCCGCTGGTAGTGGCGACCCTCCCACCACCATTCCGCCTCGACTGCGACGGTGTCAGCGAACTGCCGGATCAGCGACCGACTCGGCATGATGCCGCCTGAAAAAAAATAGCGGGCCATCCAGTCGGCCTCGCCGTCGGCGGCGTAGAAATAGGGCACCGCGCGATGGGCGAACACATGCAGGAACAGCCGGCCATCGGCGCGGAGCCAACCCGCCACCCGTCGCAACAACAGCGGCCAGTTGCGCATGTGCTCGAACATCTCGACTGACACGATGCGATCGAACTCTGCCGCCGGCGCAAACACGTTCATGTCGGCGGTGATGATGCGCAAATTGGCAAGACTGCGCGCCGACGCCTCGCCTTCAATGTAGGCGCGCTGCGAGGCCGAGTTCGACACGCCGGTGACCCGGCTCTTGGGATAGTGCTCGGCCATCCAAAGGCTGAGCGACCCCCAGCCGCACCCAAGCTCCAGCACGTCCTGGCCGTCCCGCAAATCGGCATGCGCCGCGGTCTCGGCGAGGGCGCGTTCCTCGGCCGCCGCCAGGGTCGTCTCGGGCGTTTCGTAATAGCAGCTCGAATACTTGCGCTGCGGCCCCAGGGCCGCGGGAAAAAAAGCCGCCGGTACCTCGTAGTGCTGCTGATTCGCCTTGTCGGGAACGTCGGCGACCGGGGCCGCCGCCATCGCCTGCACGAAATCGCGTTCGGCCGCCGCGACGGCGGCGGCGTCGGTGGGAAGAGTCCGTCGCCGGCCGGCGACGATCCGGCGAATGGCCAGGCGCGTCAGCCAATCGGGCACGTGGCCGCGCACGACCTGATCGATCCCCCAGCCGAGCACACCCACGATCCCGCCCTACCGATCGGCTGGTGAACGGGGGGGCGCGGGAAAGAACGCATTGGTGCGGGCCTGGTAGGCGCGATAGGCCTCGCCGCGGGAGGCGATCATGTGCTTTTCCGTCGGGGGAATGCCGGTCACCTTGAGCAAGGTCGCGAGCATCAGCAAGGGTCCGAGCCAGGCCAGCCAGCCGACGCCGTAGCTGCCGTCGAAGCGCAGCGCGAACAGCCCATAGGCGAACCAATGCGTCCATTCGAAGAAGTAATTGGGATGGCGCGAATAGCGCCAAAGACCGACGTCGCACACCTTGCCCCAGTTGCCCGCATCGCTCTTGAAGCGGGCTAGCTGACGGTCGGCGACCCACTCGCCGAGAAACGCCGCGGCAAAAACGACTAGCGCCAAAAGGTCGAGCGCGCGAAAGGCCGGATCGGGCTGCCGGGCGGCCAACAGCATCGGCAGGGCGAAGATGACGGCGAAGACCGCCTGAAACTGGAAGAACCAAAACAATTTGCGTTGGACGGCGTCACCCCAGGCGGCGCGCAGTTCCTGGTAGCGCCCGTCCTCTTCGCTCGACCGCACCCGCTGCCACACGTGGCTGCCGAGCCGCACCGACCACACCAGGGCGAAGGCGGCCACCAGGCCTTGGCGCCATTCAGCGGCCGGCCAGTCGAGCGGCGTCAGCGCGAACCAGATACCGGCGAGCCCGGTGCCGAACGACCAGGCCACGTCGACCGTGCCGGCATTGTTGGTGCGCTGCTGTCGCCACCACAGCAACGCCATGATGGCGGCCAGCGCCACCCAAGCGATCAATACCATCGACCAAAAATCCATCCGTGCCTCGCCCTGCCTCAGCTAATACCCGTGCCGGCGGTCATCGGTTGTGCTGGTACAATTTTTTTCGTTCGAGCACGGCGAACAATTCCGGATCGACGTTCTGTTCATGCGCCCGGCGCAGCTGGATCAGCGAGGCGAGCGGCGCCTCGATATGGTGAAACAGCTTCCAGCCGTCGGATTTCTTGCGCAACAGCGTGGTGGCACGCACCTCGCCACCGATCGGGTGCTGGTAGAGCGGGTTGTCGCGCATGAAGAAGTTCCAGCTCAGCGAGTAGAAGGCGTGCGCCAAGGTCGGCGCCAGGGCACGGACGCGCAGGTCGAAGAAACGGATGAAGTGCTCGGACCGGCGTGGTTCGCTGACTTTCCAATAGGCCGCCAGGGCGTCCCAGCCGATCAACGCGTCGCGCTCCTCGGCCACGTAAATGGGCTCCGGCTCATCCGCATCCCACATGGCCCGCAACGCCGCCATCTCCCAGGCGTTCCAGCGCTCGACATAGGTAGTGAGAACGGCATGGATCTCGGCGCGCAGATCGGTCATGGCGATATCCTCCCCGCGCGAGCCTAACCCGGCGTCCACAGGCCGGATAATCCTTTTGTCCGTTGCCTCGCCCCGCCGGAAGGTGAAAACATGGCGTCGTCATCGTGGGGTGCTCCGTTGCGGTCATTGTTCCGTCTTCTTGCCTTGGTCCTGGTCGGTTGCGGGTTGGCGGGTCCGCCCGCCCTCGCCCAGCAGACGCCAGCGGCACAGTTCGTCAAGCAGCTGGGCGACCAGGCGATTTCGGTGTTGCAAAACACCAATGGCAGCCTCACCCAGCGCGAGGCGCGCTTTCGTCAGATCCTGAGCGACTCCTTCGACGTCCCGTTCATCGGCCGCTTCGTCCTCGGCCGCCATTGGACCCGCGCCACCGCCGAACAGCAGGGCGACTATTTGCGCTTGTTCCAGGATTTCCTGGTGAAGACCTATTCCTCGCGGCTCGGCGGCTATTCCGGCGAGACCCTGGTCGTCGTCGCCGAACGCGACGGCGGTAATCGCGATACGGTGGTACGCACGCGGATCGACCGCCCGAGCGGGCCGCCGATCGACGCCGATTGGCGCATCCGCCAGCAGGACGCGGGATTTCGCATCATCGACATCGAGGTGGCCGGCATCAGCATGGCCTTGACGCAACGGTCCGATTTCGATGCCGTGGTGCAGCGCAACAGCGTCGCCGGCCTGATCGAGGTGCTGCGCGCCAGGACCACCAAGATGGCGGCGGTCAATTGAGGGTGAGATGAACGAGCGAGCATTGCGGACAATCCGCTGGGCAGTGGCGATCGCTTTTCTCACCGGCGCCGCCGCCGTTCCCGTCGCGGCGACGGCGGCTGATTTCGACGCTGGCTGGCGGGCCTATCAGGCGGGCGACTTCGCCAAGGCCCTGGCCGAATGGCGGCCGCTGGCCGACCAGGGCAACGACCGCGCCCAGTTCAATCTCGGGACGCTCTACGAAGAGGGCAAGGGCGTCGAACAGAGTTCGCCACAGGCCGTCGAATGGTGGCAGCGCGCCGCCGAGCGGGGGCATGTGCGCGCGCAGCACAATCTCGCCAACAGCCTGATCGCCGGCGACGGTACCGAACGCGACTACCGCGGCGCCCTGCGCTGGTTCCGTCAGGCCGCCGACCAGGGCCACGCGCCGGCCGAATACAGCCTGGGCAAGATGTACGCCTATGGGCTCGGCACCAAGGCGAACCCGAAGGAGGCGATGCGCTGGTTCGCCAGCGCCGCCGACCACGGCGACGTGCGCGCCCAGTACAATCTCGGCAAGTCCTACCGCGACGGCCAAGGCGCCGCCAAGGACCCGCGCAAGGCGGTCGAATGGTTTCGCCGCGCCGCCGACCTCGGCTACGCCAACGCCCAGATCGCCCTGGCCGAACGCTATGCCCGCGGCGAAGGCGTGCGGCTGAGCAAGGCGGAAGCGATTTACTGGGCGAGCCTCGCCGCCGATCAGAAGCTCGACCGCGCCATGGCCCGCCGCGACCAATGGCAGCGCCAAGCCACCGCCCAGGATCGCCTGGCGGCCGAGCGCCTGCTCGCCGAACGCAAACGTCCCACGGCCGGCGTGAGCCCGTGAGGCAGCGCTCCATCGTTCAGCTGACGGCCGCGCTGGCCGTCGTGACGGCGCTCGCCGGCGGAATGACGCCTGCCGCGTCGCAGACGCGCGAGGCCGCGGCGGGCCAGGTGGCGCGCATCATCCAGGAAAGCGCCGCCGGCGTGCAGGGCGAGATCGCGCTCGCCCGCAGCCTGCGCACCCCGGCGACCGAGGAAGCGTTGCGCCGCAAGGCAGCCGAGCAAGCCGAGTTCTCGGTCAATACTTATGTCGTCGGCGCCATCGCCGAGCGGCCGGCGAGCGCGGGCGAGGTGGTGGCTGGCGCCGTCGGCGCAGCGCCCAGTCTGCGCGACTCGATCGTGCGCAGCGCCACCCAGGCCTTTCCCTTCATGGCCGGCGCCATCGCCGCCGGCGCATCGGCCCCGAGCGCTCCCGTCCTGCGGCCGCCCACCGCCATTGTCTCGCCGGCCGCGCCCGTCCGCACCGAGTCGATGGCGGCCGCGGGCCCGCCGCCGCCCGCACCCGACGGCGACAACGACCCGCTCGAAGGATTCAACCGCGCGGTATTCGCCTTCAACGATGTGTTCGATCGCTTCCTGCTGCGACCGCTTGCCTATGGCTACGGCGCCGTCACCCCCGACAGGGTGAAAGAAGCGGTCCGCAGCTTTTTCCTCAACCTGGGCGCACCGGTGGTGCTCGCCAACGATCTGCTGCAAGTCGACGGCGGCGGCGCCGCGACGACCGGCGGCCGTTTCATGATCAATTCAACCGTCGGTCTGCTCGGATTCTTCGACGTCGCCAAGGCGGTCGGGCTTCCCGCCCACCCGGCCGACTTCGGTCAGACGTTGTACCGGTACGGCGCCGGCTCGGGTCCCTACCTGATGCTGCCATTCTTCGGACCGAGCTCGATCCGCGACGGCGCCGGCACGGTGGTCGATACCTTCCTCAACCCGCTCACCTACGTGCTCGATTTCTACCCGCGCCTCGCCGTCACCAGCACCGACGCGGTAACCCGGCAGGAGACGCTGATCGCACCTCTCGACGATTTGCGCGCCAATTCGGTCGACTACTACGCGGCGTTGCGCAGCGCTTATTTCCAGGATCGCGCCGTCGCGCTGCGCAAAGGGATGCCCACTCCCGCCCGCCAGTCAGGCGCCGACAAGGCCTTCGAAGACTTCGAGTAAGGATCAGACCGTCGCCAGGAAGGCGTCGAGCGCGGCGATCAACTCGGGCTCCATCAGATCGGGACAATGGGCCCGGCCGGGCACGACCACCTGGCGCAAGTCCGGCTTACGGCGGGCCATTTCGTCGAGTGTCGGCTGGTCGAGGATGTCCGACAGCGCCCCACGCACGACCAGAACCGGAATGTCGGCCATGGCGGCGAAATTGTTCCACTGTTCGCGGCGCCGAATTTCGCCGAAGACCTTGATGTAGCCGAGGTCAACGTCGGGCCGGTACTTGCCGTCGGCGTGGCGCCGATAGAAACAGGCCGCCTGCCGGGGCCATTCGTCCTCGCTCCAGGCGACGCCCGCCACCTGGTGCTGCCGCATCGCCCGGCCGGCCTGTTCGAGCGAGGTGTAGACGAGCGGCGCGGCGAATCCGCGGTTCAGGCGCTCGCGCCTGAGCGGCGAGGACACCGGACCGATGTCGTTGAGAACAGCGCCGGCCAGCAGATCGGGACGCTGGCTCGCCATCACCATCGCGATGATGCCGCCGCGCGACGACCCGACAATGACCACGCGCGGAATTTTCTCGAGCGCCAGCAGCTCGATCACGTCGTCGCGGTCGGTCTGGAAGCCGTAGTGACGATAGTCAGTGTCGTAGTCGGATTGCCCGTGGCCGCGCCAGTCCATTGCGAACACACGTCGCGCCTGGGCGAGGCGTGGCGCCACCGCGTCGAAGCAGCGCACCGTCCCCGTCGAGCCGGCCAGGCAGAGCACGGGAACGTGGTCGGTCGGTGCCCCGACATAGTCGCGGTAATAAAGCGTGAGCCCGTCCCGGGTGGTGAAGCGCTTGTCGAGGAAAGCGCTCATGGCAGGCGGGCAAGGAACCCGTCGATCGCGCGCAGCGCCTCGGGCTCGTCCAGATGCGGACAATGGCCGCGGCCGGGGACGACGACGGTGACGAGATCGGGCTTGCGCCGTTTCATCTCGGCGAGCGTCGGTTCGTCGAGGATGTCCGACACGCCGCCGCGCACGGCCAGCACCGGGATCGCCTTCATCGCCTCCCAGTTCGACCACCAGTCGGGCGGGCGGCTGCGCTCGCGGAACACGCGGCCATACATCGGGTCCATATCGGGCACGACTTTGCCGTCGGCCTGCTCCTTGAACGTCCGCCGCGTCCGCTCGAGCCACTCAGCGTCGCTCAGCGTCACGCCCTTGCCGTTCCGCTCCTTGTTCGCCTGCATCGCCGCCGCAAAGGAATCGAACACCATTGGCAAGCCCATGTTGTCATGCAGCCGTTGCCGGCCGGCGGCGCCGATGACCGGGCCGACGTCGTTCATGATGGCGCCGGCCAGCACGTCCGGCCGGTGCGGCGCGATGTGCATGGTGACGATGCCGCCGAGCGAGGTGCCAATGACGATCACCTTGGCAAGGGTTTCGCTCGCCAACAGGTCGAGGACATCGTCGCGATCTTCGAAATAAGAATAGTGCCGCCAATCGGGGTCGTAGTCGGACCGCCCGTGGCCGCGCCAATCCATGCATAGGACCCGGCGCTGCCGCTGCAAGTGCGGCGCCAGTTCGTCGTAGATACGCGAATTCTGCGTCGTGCCCGACAGGCACAGCACCGGCGTCGAGCGCGCCGCCGAATTGGCATAGTCGCGGTAGTAGAGGTTGGGGCCGTCGCGGGTCTTGAGCGTCTTCTCGACATAGGCGGGCATCGCAATCTCCGGATTCAGGTCTTGGCGCCGGCAGCCAGGCGTTTGGCGCAGGCGAGAAAGCCGGTGGGCGGCCGGCCGAGCAGCCAGCCGAGCACGCGCGGGTTTCCGACCAGGCCGCTAGCGGAATAGTGGGCGAACATGGCGGCACGGGTGTCGATCACATGGGTCGGCACGCCGGCCGCCTGCGCCTTGCGGCGAAACTCGGCGGGCGTTTCCTCGGCCGCGCGGATCGGCCGGCCGAGCGCCTCGGAAAGATATCGCGCCTTGTCCTCGCCGGAGAGCGCTTCGGGGCCGCACAATTCGTAGACGGCCCCGGTATGGCTGGCGTCGCCCATCACCTTGGCGGCAACCGCGGCGACGTCCTCGAGATCGACCAGGCTGAGCCGGGCGGCGACCGAGAAGCCCAACGTATGCACGCCCTTGTCGACGATGCCCTTCCAGTCGGGTAGCAGGTTTTGCATGTAGGACGACGGCTGCAGGATGGTGAAGGACAG
>SHVP01000059.1 GCA_009694165.1 Alphaproteobacteria bacterium | reverse complement strand
TGGCGTTCATGTCGAACAGATTGGCCTCGTGCGGCCGCTGGTCGCGGTCGCCGCATGCTTCGCGCACCACCATCGGACGGAAGCCGTGCGAGACGGTGTCGATGCAGGTGGCCCGAACGCAGCCCGAGGTGGTTAGGCCGGTAAGAATGAGGGTGTCGATCCGCTCGGCCGTCAGGGTCGAGGCCAGGCTGGTCCCGAAGAAGGCGCTCGGATATTGCTTGGAGATCACCAGTTCATGGTCGCCCGGCAACAGCCCTTTCGGCCAGGCGCCCATGGGCCTGCCCTTCTCCATGATGTGCAGCGTCGGCACCTTCTTGATGAACATGCCGCCGTTCACGCCGCCTGCGTGATAGACGACGTTGGTATAGATCACCGGCACGTGCGAGCGGCGGGCCGCCTCGCGGACGCGCATCGCCGACGCCAAGGCGGCGTCGACGCCGGCGTAGAGCGGCGAGGACTTGTCGAAATAGGCCTCGACGAAGTCGATCAGGATGAGTGCCGGTTTCTCACCGAACCCGAGGCGCTGGTTGTATCCCGCACCGGCATAGTCCTTGTTGAGGTCCTGTTGCACCATTGCATCCTCCCTATTCGGCTACCCGATCTTTCTTAACCGTCGCCGCCCCGCCGTACCAGTGCTCTTCGAACGACCACACCTCGGGAAAGCCGACCAATTCGTGCATCGCCTGCAGGCCGAAGCGCGGCACCTCGACTTGCAACGTCGACCCGTCGCGTTTGAGCCCGTCATAACCGCTCTGGATCGCGTGGACCGCCGCCGACTGGGCGGCGCCGGGATAGATCGCCAGCGCATAGCCCATCTGGCGCATCCGTTCGGCCCACTGAATCGGCGTGAGGTCCCCCCTTGTTCGCCATCAGCGGCGCGTCGACCCGCCGGCCGAGCAGCTCCATCTCTTCTTCGCTGCGGAGCGCATCGAGGAACACGGCATCGGCGCCCGCCTTGGCGTAGGCCTCGCCGCGGCAGCAGGCCTCGTCGATGCCGAGCGAGGCGCGGGCGTCGGTGCGAGCGATGATGAGGAAGTTGGCATCGCGCCGGGCGTCGAGCGCCACCTTGAGGCGCGTCACCATGTCCTCGGTCGGGATGACCCGCGTCCCCGGCGAATGACCGCAGCGCTTGGGTTCGATCTGGTCTTCGATGTGCATGGCGGACGCGCCGGCGGCTTCGTAGCCGCGCACCGTTTGGCGGACGTAGAGCAGCCCGCCATAGCCGGTGTCGGCGTCGGCGATGAGCGGCGTCGTTGTGCCGCCGGCTCGGACGGCGACGCGCTCGACCATGTCGCGGTAGCTGGCCAAGCCCGCGTCGGGGAGCCCGAGATGGGAGGCCACGGTGCCGTAGCCGGTCATGTAGATCGCCTCAAACCCCATGCGATCGGCGAGCCGCGCCGAAAACATGTCGTAGATTCCGGGAGCCACGAAAAAATCGCGCCGCCGGACGGGCTCGGCCAGCCGGCGGTTCCTCGATTCGGTCATGGCGTCCTCCCCAAAAAGATTGTGGCGCCACGGGGACCGTGGCGCCACAAGGTTTCGTCGCTGCCGCCCCTACCGGGGCGACGAACGGCCGCCGCTGACTACTCGGCAGCCCGCTTCTGCATCTTTGCCGCTGCCACTTGGTGCCACTTCTGGAACACCGGCGGCCTGGGCGGATCGAAGCTGGTTTCGGCCTTGCAGCGGGCCTTCAGCTCTTGGATGGTGCCGCCGAAGTTGAAGAGCTTGATGTCGCCGCGTTCCTTACTCAGGCGCGCCCGTAGCTCCTCGGTTGCTTTCTGCTCGAAACCGCCGTCCGCGTTGAGGACGACGCCATAGCGGCGGGCCCCTTCACGCGTGACCAGGCCGCGCTCGACGTCGGCCGCCACCAGTTTGGCGTCGCGCTTGAACGGGTCACCCCAACCGCCGCCGCCCCAGGTATTGAAGTAGAGGATGTCGCCTTCCTCGACCTTCACGTGGTCGCACTTGGACGGCAACAATTCCTCGGTGCCATTGCGGCGGACCAGCTTCTTGGTCGAGCGACCGCCCGGCAAGCCGCCGTTGACACCCCATGGGTGGGTGAGCCAGCGGTCGTCGTGCACCGAAATCTCGCCCGGCTCGAGGAAGCGATAGCCGGTCGACACGCCGTTGCCGCCGCGGTGCAAGCCAGCGCCGCCCGTGTCCGGGATCGACTCATAGACGTCGATGCGGAGCGGGAAGTAGGCCTCGAGGAACTCGTTCGGCACGTTGGTGAACGCCGGCCACAGCGAGTGACCATCGGGCCCATCGCCGAACGGCCGACCCGGAATGCCGCCGAAGCCGATCTGGTAGAGCTGGTACCACTCGCCGTTCTTGTCATAGCCCGAGTACATGAAGTGCGGGCTGTCGGAGAAGCCGGCGGCGTTGAGGTAGTCCGGCGCACCCTGACCCAAGAGACCGCCCATGATGTCGAAGATGCGGCCCAGCGCATGGGTCCGGCAGGACAGCGCCGCGGGTTTGACCGGTTTCAGCATGCAGCCCGGCGGGATGCGGACTTCCAGGAGATCGTAGAACCCGTCGTTGAACAGAATCTGCGGGTCGAACACCATAATCATGAACACGCCGACGAACATCTTGAACATCTCTTCGTTCAAGTAAAAGTTGATCGACGAGATCGATTGCGGATCGGTGCCGGTGAAGTCCCAGATCTGTTTCTCGCCTTCGCGCCACATCGTCGCAGCGATCTTGTAGGGCCCCATGCCGACGCCGTCGTCGCAGATGTAGTCTTCGAAGTACGACTTCTTGCCTTCCGGAATGTTGGTCGTAATGAGGTGCTTCATCGCCCGCCGATTGCGGTCGAGCATCATCGCCAACGCGGTGTCGAAGGTGTCGTCGCCGAACCGATCGCAGATTTCGAGAATGCGCTTTTCGGCCGTCCGCAGCGCCGCGATGATCGCGTTGAAGTCGGCGCGATTCCAGTGCGGCAGACGGCAATTGTGCAGGATCAGCTCGAGAATCTCGCTCTGCAGCTTGCCGTCCTTATAGATCTTCGTCGGCGGGATCATGATCCCTTCCTCGTAGATCTGGTGCGCGTCCGTCGGCAAGCTTCCCGGCACTTTGCCGCCGATGTCGGTCATATGACCGAACATCGCCGCATAGGCCACCAGGCGATGGTTGCGATAGACCGGCAGCAGGCAGAGCCAATCCGGCAAGTGCGAAATGGCGCCGCCGCAGGAGTACGGATCGTTGGTCAGGAAGAGGTCGCCCTCTTCGATGGTGCCGTGATAGGCCTCCTTGAAGCCGTAGATAAAGGAGCCGAACTGGCCGACCACCATCTTGCCTTCGCGGTTGGCAATCATCGGGAACTCATCGTGCTGTTCGCGAATACCCGGCGACATCGCGGTGCGGAACAGCACCGCGTCCATCTCGAAGCGGGCCGAGCGCAGCGCGCTTTCGATCACGTCGAGCGTGATCGGATCGATTTTAACCTTCTTGAACGGCTTGGTGTTCTTTTGGACGATTTTGACTGGCATGGTGTGTTCTCCCCGCGAACTAGTTAAGCGGCCGGATCAGGATGCTGCCCACGCGGTCTACTTCGCCGTAGTGCTTGGGCAGGATGAGGGTGGTGGAGTCCATCTCGAGCACGATGGCCGGGCCGACCACCCGGTTGCCGGCGCGCAGTTTCTTGCGATCGTAGACCGTGGCGCTGACCATCTTGCCGTCGGCGAAGAGCTTTTGCATGCCGATCTTGGCGGCCTTGGGGTCCTTCGAGCCTTTGGCCACCGTGATCGCCTTCACCGACGCCGCCTTCCCCTGCACGACCGCCCGGAGATTGACGATCTCATGCGGCAGCGTCAGCGCGAAGGTGAACATCTGGGTGTGAATGGCGTCAAACTTCTTGGCCACCGTCTGCAAGCCGTTCTTCTTGAAGTCCTTGAGGTCGGCGATGTCGATGGTGAGCACAAGCCCCTGACCGGAGTAACGAACGTCGATCTGGTAGCTCAAGCTCTGGTCCTTCCGGGCCACTTTCTCGGCGTCGAGGGTTTTGGCCGCCCGTTCCTGCAAACGCTCGAAGGTTTTTTGTACTTCGGCGTTGTTGGTGTCGGGGAACTTGCGGATGAAGGTCTGCGACGCCTCGTCGCGCAACCGCGTCGTCGCGTCACCATAGGCGCAAAGCACGCCCGGCGACGGCGGCACGATCACCGGCCAAGAGTTGATCAGTTTGCCCAGCGCGTTGGCATGCATCGGACCGGCACCGCCGAAGGCGACCAGGGCGAAATCGCGCGGGTCGTAACCTTGCTGCACCGAGACCAGCCGCAACGCGCCGAACATGTTCTCGTTGACGATGTCGATGATCCCCTGCGCCGCCTTCATCAGCGGCAGGCCAAGCGAGTCGGCGATCTTCTTCACCGCAGCTTCGGCTTTTTTCTTGTCGAGCGGCATGTCGCCGGCCAGCCGTTGCACGTCGGGAATGACGCCGATAACGACGTTGGCGTCGGTGACCGTCGGCTGTTCGCCGCCCTTGCCGTAGGCGGCGGGGCCGGGGTCGGCGCCGGCGCTCTGCGGCCCGACGCGAAGCGCCTTGGTCAATTCGGGAACGTGGGCGATCGAGCCGCCGCCGGCGCCGACCGACCGCACGTCGACCGACGAGGCTCGTACGGTCACGTCGCCGACCGTCGTTTCACGCCGCAACTGGGCTACTCCCTTCTGCACGAGGCAGACGTCGGTGGAGGTGCCGCCCATGTCGAAGGTGAGCAAGTCCTTGAAACCCGACTGCTTGGCGATCCAGATCGCGCCGGCGACACCGCCGGCCGGCCCGCTCATCAGCAGGTTGACGGGATAGTTGGCCGAGGCCTCGACCGAGGCCAGGCCGCCGTCCGAGCGCAGAATATGCAGCTGAACGTTCTTGGCCTTGCGGCTCAATTCGGCATGCAGGTTGCGGACGTAGCGGCGCACCACCGGCGCGACGTAGGAATTGGCGACCGTGGTGATGGTGCGCTCGTATTCCTGCATCTCCGGGATGACCTCGGACGAAATCGAAATCGGCAGGTCGGGGAATACCCGGCGAGCGACGTCGCGCACCTTGCGCTCGTTGTCGCCATTCACGTAGCCGTTCACCAGCGAGATGGTCAGCGCCTCGATGCCCTTCTTCTTGAGCTTTTCGAGCTGGCGAACGAGTTCCGCCTCGTCAAGCTTGCGCACGACCTCGCCCTTGGCGCTCATGCGCTCGTCGGCCTCGATCGTCAGTTCCAGCGGCGCGAGCGGGATCGACTTGTTGTAGATGATCCAGCCTCCGAGGCCGCCGGGGACGAACGAACGGGCGATTTGCAGAACCTGGCGGTAGCCCTTGCTGGTGACCAGACCCACTTTGGAACCGCCAAGCACCAGGATGGCGTTGGTGGCAACGGTCGTCCCGTGCATCACGTGGGTGATCTCGTTGGCGTCGATCCCGGCCGACATGCAGACTTTCTCGATGCCGTTCAACACGCCCTTCGACTGGTCGGCCGGTGTCGACGGCACCTTCGCCATGCTGGTGGCGCCAGTCTTCTCATTGATCAACAACAGGTCCGTGAAGGTTCCCCCCACGTCGACCCCTAGGCGGTATGGCATTGGATGTCCTCTCCCTACGATGACTATCGTCTATTGCGCTGACGGGTCGTGGAAAAACAGGTCCCGCCGCACATAGACGTGCCTCTTGATTGGGCGAACTATCGATTCCCGACGGCCCACCTGTCAAC
Source organism: Alphaproteobacteria bacterium (assembly GCA_009694165.1). The sequence goes on along the minus strand of SHVP01000059.1, from coordinate 8,954 downwards.
CAAAACACGTGGGCGAAAGCCCTTGTTTTTCGCAATTTTTTGCCGCGTGCCGAGCGAAGCGAGGCTCCCCGCGACACGCCGTCGCGGTGCGCCGCGACCGGACGACCCCGCGCCGGCGCGGCGGCCAGGAACGACTCGCTAGGAGCGGGTGACTTGGGATAGGTTTTGCCTGATGTGTGCGCGCGTTACGCGTACATGTGGAGACGATGGGGCAACTCGTACCGCCGCGATCGGTAGGGCTCGAGCCTGTCGTGTTCGCCCGCTTGAGCCCACTCGTGTTTCGAAGGAGGACAAAACGACCATGAAACTATCAGTCTCGAAAATACTGCTCACGGCCTCGGCCGTCGCGCTCGTAGGGCTGCTCGCCAGCCCGCAGGCGAACGCACAGGCCGGCGTCGACGCCGCCAAAAAGCTGATCGCCGACTCAAAAGTGATTCCGGCCTTCAAGGATCCCGGTCCGGCGTTCAACGCCAAGCAATGCATGGCCGGCAAGAAGATGTTCGTGATCCCGCTGGCGAGCCAGAACCCGTTCAACGTCCAGGTCGCCAACGCCATGAAGGACGCAGCGAAGTTGATCGGCTTCGATCTGGCGATCTGGGAAAACCAGATGCAACTGCCGCAGTGGGTGCAGGGCATGCAGCAGGCGATGGCGCAGAACTTCAACGTCATCGATCTGCAGGGCGGCATTCCGCCGGCCGCACTCCCGGCGCAGATCAAGGAAGCGCGCGCCAAAGGCATCAAGGTGACGACCACGCATCTTTATGACGTCACCCAAAAGGCCGACGACGTCGACGGCTCGATCAAGACCAACTACAGCCGCGCCGGCCAGATTATGGCGGCCTGGGCGATAGCCCAGACCAACGGCAAGGTGAACGCCGTCATCATGGGTTCGGACGAGATCGTTCCGACCGTGGCGTTCGTCAAAGCGATCCAGGATTACCTCAACGCCAACTGCCCGGGCTGCAAGCACATCTACAAGAACGTGCCGGTGGCTGAATGGGGGACAAAGATCGCGTCGGAACTCCAGGCGGCGATGCAAGCCGATCCGGCAATCAACTTTTTCCTGCCGATCTACGACAACATGATGCAGTTCGGCGTCCAGCCGGTCCGCGTCATGGGTCGCCAGGGGCAAGTCCAGTTCGCGTCCTATAACGGGTCGGCCAACATGCTCGACCTGCAGCGGACCGAGATGGATAACAAGGGCATCAAGATGATGAATGTCGGCGAAAGCCTCGGCTGGGTCGGCATGGCGGGCGTCGATTACAACATGCGCCTGCTCTGCAACGTCCAGCGCTCGGAAGAGATCAATACGCCGCTCTACGTGTTCGACGACACGAACATCAAGAATGCGGGTGTGCCGGCCGAGTACAACAAAGGCTACGGCGATGCGCACACCGCGGCGTTCCGCCGCTTGTGGCAGTTGAACTAACGCCGACCGGAGTATCGTTTGGTCGTTGCGTCTACTGTTGCGGAGACGAGAAAGACGGGGACGCCAAAATCGGGCGTCCCCGCTCTTGCTTTTCGGCACCTGTCGAAGTCGTTTGGCGGTGCACGCGCCCTCGACGACGTCGACTTTTCCGTCCTACCCGGGGAAGTCCACGGCCTGCTGGGCCAGAACGGCTCCGGGAAATCGACCCTGATCAAGATCCTGGCGGGGTATCACGACCCGGATGCGGGTGAACTTTCGATCTACGGCGAGCGGGTCTCCTTGCCGCTCGTTCCCGGCGAGTACCGTCGCTACGGGCTCGGCTTCGTGCATCAGAATCTAGGGCTGGTTCCATCGCTGACGGTGCTCGAGAACCTGATCGCCAGCGATCTGGCGACCCGTGGGCGGTGGTACATCGACTGGCAGCGCGAGGCCGAACAAGCGCGTCAGACCTTCGCCCGCTTCCGGCTCGATCTTGATCCCGACGCTACGCTCGGCGCGCTCCCCCAGGTCCAGCAGGCGCTCCTCGCCATCGTCCGCGCCTTTGAAGACATCCGCGCCGGCGCCGAACGACGCGGCCATCCCGGCATCCTCGTCCTCGATGAGCCGACGCCGTTCCTGCCGCGCGAGGGAGTGGAGCGCCTGTTCGAGTTGATCCGCGACATCGTCGCCCACGGCGCCAGCGTCATCTTCGTGTCGCACGACGTCGACGAGGTCATGGAGATCACTGACCGCGCCAGCGTGCTGCGCGACGGCAAGCTGGCCGGCGTGATCACGACGCCGCGCGCGCAGCGCGGCGATTTCATCGAGAAGATCATCGGCCGCCGCGTCGAGCTGTTCGAAAGCGAGAAGCTCGACCGGTCGACTGCCGGCGTCGCGGTCCGCATTCAAGGACTGTCGGGCGGCGCGGTGGAGGATGTTTCGGTCGATATCCATCGTGGCGAGGTCGTCGGATTCACCGGCCTAATCGGGTCGGGCTACGAACAAATTCCTTACCTGTTGATCGGCGCCCAGCGGGCCATCGCCGGCCGTCTCCACTTTGGCGGCAAGGAACTCGCCGTTTCGCAGCTGACGCCCTTTTGGGCAAAGCAGCTCGGTCTTGCCCTGTTGCCGGGCGATCGGCAAAACGCCAGCGGCGTCGGCACCCTGCCGATCGACGACAACGTCACATTGCCGGTGCTCGACTGGTTCCGGCGTGGCATGGGGCTCAAGCGCCGCGCCATGACGCGCGAAGCGCGCGCGCTTGGCGAAGCCTATGAAGTTCGCCCGAACCGGCCGGAGCAGAACCTCGAGTCGCTATCGGGCGGCAACCAGCAGAAGGTACTGCTGGCGAAGTGGCTGCAGGCCAGCCCCGCCCTCTTGTTGCTGGACGAGCCGACCCAGGGCGTCGACGTCGGCGCCCGCCAGGCGGTGTTCAAGGCAATCCGGGCGGCAGCCGAGCAGGGCACGGCCGTCATTTGTTGCAGCTCCGACCACGAACAGCTCGCTCAGATCTGCGATCGGGTCTTGATCCTGGCCAGGGGCCGCGTCATCCAAGAGCTGAGTGGCAACCAGGTGCGCAAAGACCTCATCACCGAGCAGTGCTATCGCAGCGTCGGCCTGCAAGGCTAACCCAAGAAAATCGAGCCCGCCCATGTTGCTAGTCATCCTAACCGTGATCCTCATCGTCGCCTCGCTCGTGGTGAGCGCGCGCTACGGCCAAGGCGGCGGGACACCCGTGATCGGCGCCGGGACAGTCCCGCCCATTGCCCGGACGACGCCGCAGCTGCGGAGTCTCTCTGCCGGCGCCGGGCTCACACCGGCCGAGCGGCTGTCGTTCGGCGCGCGCGCCCAGGCCAACTGGAAAAACTGGCTGCAACGCTTCGGCATCATCCCGGTCTACGTGATCCTCATTCTCGTCTTCTGGGCGGCAGCGCCGTTTTCATTCAGCTGGGCCAACCACACCGTCATCTGGTTCTCGATGGCCGCGATCGTCGTCTTGGCGTTCGGATTGGTGTTGCCGCTCACTGCGGGTGACTTCGACCTGTCGATCGCCTCGGTAATGGTGTTGTCATCGATGATGATCGGCGCCCTGACAGTGTGGCTGCATTGGCCCCTGCTCCTCGCCATCCTGGCCGCGCTCGCGGCCGGTGCCCTCGTTGGTGCGATCAATGCGTTTTTCATCCTCTATTTTCGCATTCACTCGCTGATCGTCACCCTTGGTGTCGGCACCATCGTCAACGGCGTCGTCATCTGGTTCACCAAGAGCGCGACCATCTCGAACGTCCCGAACACGCTGGTCAGCGCCATGCTGGATCGCCCGCTATTCAGCATCCCAGCCAACGTCTGTTACACGGTGCTCCTGGCCCTGGCGATGTGGTACTTCCTCGAGTACACCTCGCCCGGGCGCCGCCTCTTGTTCGTCGGACGCGGGCGCGAGGTCGCGCGTCTAGCCGGCATCCGCGTCGACCGCGTGCGCGCCGGCGCGTTGATCGCCTGTTCGATGATTGCCGCCCTGTCGGGTGTGATGTTGCTTGGGATGACCGGTTCGGCCGAACCCATCAACGCGCGCTTCAACCTGCTGCCGGCCTTCGCCGGCGCCTTCCTCGGCGCCACCAGTATCTATCCCGGGCGGTTCAATCCGTTCGGCACCCTGATCGGTCTCTATTTCTTGGCGACCGGCGTCAACGGTCTTTCGATGGTGGGACTGCCGCTGTTTATCCAGGATCTCTTTTACGGCGGCGGCCTAGTCATTGCCGTGGCCCTATCGCAAATCGTTCTCAAGCGGCAGCAGCAGAACTTCTAGACTGGTCGCGGCATTCCGCGGACCCAGGGTCGACAACATGCCGTGGGCGGCCCTAGGCGCCGGGCTCCGGCGTTGGTTTGACTTGGCTAGCCTCGTACTAGACAGTGGCTCTCTCAGCTCTGCGTTTTCGGCATAGCTCCGCGCCAGAGCCCAGGGAGACTCTATGATTCGCGAACTGAAACGGGGCAAGACCGACTCCGAGCGGGAAGAAGCCGACGACAAAGTGCGGCATACGGTTGAGGCCATCCTGGGCGATATCAAGGCGCGCGGCGATCGTGCCGTGCGCGAACTGTCGGCCAAGTTCGACCAGTGGTCGCCGGGCGCCTTTCGCCTGACCCGGCCAGAGATCGAGCGCATCGTCGATGCGGTCCCCCGGCGAACCATCGACGACATCACCTTCGCGCAAGCGCAGATCCGTCGCTTCGCCGAGGTGCAGAAATCGGCGCTCCGCGAGGTCGAAGTCGAGACGATTCCCGGGGTCGTGCTCGGACACAAGAACATCGCCGTCGACTCCGTCGGCTGCTACGTGCCGGGCGGCCGCTATCCAATGGTGGCGTCAGCCCATATGAGCGTGTTGACCGCCAAGGTGGCGGGCGTGCGGCGCGTGGTCGCGTGCACGCCGCCGATCAACGGCGAGATCCCGACTACCACTGTTACCGCCATGTACCTGGCCGGCGCTGACGAGATCAACATTCTGGGCGGCGTGCAGGCAATTGCCGCGATGGCCCTCGGCACCGCGAGTATTGCACCGGTCGACATGCTGGTCGGCCCCGGCAATGCCTACGTGGCCGAAGCCAAGCGCCAACTGTTCGGCCGGGTTGGGATCGATCTGCTAGCCGGTCCGACCGAAACCCTCCTCGTCGCCGACGACACCGCCGATCCGGAGATGTGCGCGGTCGATCTGCTCGGCCAGGCCGAGCATGGCCCGAATTCACCTGCCATCCTTATCAGCCTGTCAGAAGAACTGGCCCGCGCCGTTCCGGCAGAAATCGAGCGGCAACTGAAGACGCTGGCGACCGCCGACGTCGCCGGAGTGGCGTGGCGCGACTATGGCCGCATCATCGTCGTCGACAGCAAGGAGGAAGCGCTCCAGGTCGCCGACGACATCGCGTCGGAGCATGTTCAGATCCTGACCGCCGACCCTGACTACTTTCTGCGCCACATGAAGAATTACGGCTCGCTGTTTCTCGGTCGCGAAACCAACGTCGCCTATGGCGACAAGGTAATCGGCACCAACCACACGCTGCCGACGCGACGAGCGGCGCGTTACACCGGCGGCCTGTGGGTCGGAAAATTCATCAAGACGGTGACCTACCAGCGTTGCAGCGAGGAAGCGAGCGCTCTGATCGGCGACTACTGCTCGCGCCTATGCGCCATCGAAAACTTCGCTGGGCACAAAGCCCAGGCCGATCTGCGCGTCCGCCGCTACGGCAATCGCAAACGGGCTGCGGAGTAGGCCTCCCGGATGCTCGCCCCCAAACACAGCGAGCCCGGTAGCGAGGTGAAGCCCGGCGAGCGGCGGCCCGCCGACCCGCTGATCGACGTCATGGCGGGCCCGACCACGAGGCGGCGCTCGTCCGCGGTGCGTCGCACCCTCCGGATCGGTGTCATCGCGCTGATCGCCGGCGCCGGCGCGGGGGGGCTGGCCCTGTGGATGCACGACCGCTTCACCCATGTCTACATCAACGATGCCCGCATCGCCGCCGACGTCGTCGCCGTTAGCTCACGGGTTCCCGGCCGGATCGTGGAAGTGAACGTTAGTACCGGTGACTTGGTCAAAAGCGATCAGGTCCTCGCCGTCCTCGATTCGCGCCAGGCCGAGCTGCGCCTGGGCGAATTGGAAGCGCAGCTGAAAAGCCTGGGCGCCGAGCGCGACCGGCTGGAGGCTCAAATGGACGTGGCCGATCGCCAGACGTCGAGCGCCATCACTGCCGCCCGATCACGCCGAACCGCGGCCGAGGCTAATCTGGCCGCCCTGGCGAGCGACCTCAATCTGGCGCGCAGCAGCTTCGAGCGCACCGACTCGCTGTTGGCTGGCAAGATCATCTCGCAGCAGCGTTGGGACGCCGACCGGGCCGCCCTGGAAAAGGCGCGGCAGGCCCACGAGAAAGCACGGGCCGAGATCGACGTCGCGGCCGCGGCCCTGCTCCAGGCGGAGGCGGACCGACGGCAGATCCTGGTCTTCCGACGGCAAGTCGAGGCGATCGCACCACGCGAAGACGATCTCAAGGCGCAGATCAACCGCCAGCGCCTCGAGATCGAGGACCATCGCATCAAGAGCCCGATCGACGGCGTGATCGATGGCATCTTCATCAAACTGAGCGAGAACGTGGCGGTCGGCCAACGCTTGCTGCTGGCGCACGCGCCGGGTGAGGTCTGGGTCGACGCCAACGTCAAGGAAACGGACATTCGTCACCTCAAGGTCGGCAAGACGGTGACGGTCAGCGTCGACGCCTATCCCGATCAGACGTTCGAGGGACGCATCCTCCGGGTCGGCGACGTCGCCACCAGCCAGTTCTCGTTGCTGCCCAACCCCAATCCGAGCGGCAACTTCACCAAGGTAACGCAGCGGTTGCCGGTCAAGATCGGCGTGCTGCAACAAGAGGGCAAGCTGCGCCCGGGCATGATGGTCGAGGTCCAGATTGGCATCGGCGACTGAGACCGCCGGCGGTATGGCGGATCTGATGGCCCAGCATGGGCGGCACTACCGTTGGTTCATCGTTGCCACCGCGATCCTCGGGACCTTCGCCCAGGTCCTGGCGTCGACAACCATCAATGTCGCCATCCCTGAGATCATGGGCGCTTTTGCACTCGGCCACGATCAGGCGCAATGGCTGTCGACCGGTTTTCTCGCCGCGACCACCATCGCCATGCTGATTACCGCCTGGCTGGTCGAGCGTTTCGGTTTCAAGGCGACGTTCGTCGGCGCCATCGTCGTCTTCGAGACGGGATCGTTCCTCGGCGGCTTCGCCCCCAATATCGACCTGCTCATTTTCGGACGCGTGTTGCAGGGCGCTGCCTCAGGCGTCATTCAACCGCTCTCCATGCTCACGGTGTTTCAGGTATTTTCACCCCACCAGCGCGGCACGGCGATGGGATTGTTCGGGATCGGCACCATCCTCGCCCCCTCGCTCGGGCCGACCCTGGCCGGCATGCTGATCGACGAACTGGGATGGCAGTTCGTGTTCTTCATGGGCACGCCGTTCGACTTCATCGGCATCCTCGCGGCCCTCGCCTTCCTTCCCGGGCGCCTTGTCGCCCAGCGGCGCGGGTTCGACTGGACAGGATGCGGTCTGCTCGTGATCGCCGTCGCCTTTATCCTGGTCGGCCTGACCGACGGCCAGCGCCTCGGCTGGGCCGACGATTCGGTCACGATCAGTCTCGTCGTCGGCTTCGGCGGGTTTGCCGCCTTCCTCGTGTGGGAAACCGTCGTCCGCCACCCGTTGGTCAACCTCAGGGTGTTCCGCCACTATCAGTTTGCCGCCGCCACCGCCGTCTCTTTCGTGATCGGGGCGGCCCTCTTCTCCACCACCTATCTCGTTCCCCTCTTCGTCCAGACGATCCAGGGCTATGACGCCATGCATGCCGGCTTGCTCATGCTGCCGGGCGGCCTCGCCATCGGGCTCGTGTTCCCCCTGGCGGGCTATCTCAGCGACAAGGTGCCGAACTTCTATCTCATTTCGTCCGGGTTACTGCTGATCGCGTTGTCCTCTTTTCTGCTCATCAGCATCGACACGGCGACCGACTTCTGGACCCTTGTCTGGTGGACCGTGATCGGCCGCCTCGGCTTTGCCTTCATTTTTCCCTCGCTCGGTATCGGCAGCCTGCGCGCGCTGCCGCCCGACGAAATCGCCCAGGGATCGGGCATCATCAATTTTTCCCGCCAATTGGGTGGCGCGTTCGGCGTCAACGCCTTGGCGACGGCGTTGATCGCCAATCACGCCTTCTACGACGTGCAGTTTTCGGCGACGCAGAGTGGGGCCAACTCGGTGACCGCCGACGCCATCCGCCACCTGTCGGTGATTTTTCGCCAACTCGGCGCGGCAGAGGTGCTGATCCAGCCGAGTGCCCTCGCCTATCTCAGCAACGTCGTCGACATTCAGGCCAACATGATGAGTTACCGCGAGGGCTTCCTGTTGGTCACGGTGGTGGCTCTACTCGCCATGGTGCCTGCGTTCCTGATGGTGCCGCGCAGGGGCGCCTCCCGGCTGGCGTGCCCTCGCCGGCTTGGGTCCCTGCCGCGGCACCGTGGTCAGTAGAATTGGTGCACTGCGATCGACAACAGAGAAAGCCTATGACGCGCCGGTTCTTGCTGTTTCCCGCTGTGGTCTTTTTCGTCGCGGTCGCGGTCACGGCCGACGCCCAGCCCCGGATGGAGAGTTTCGCGCTCCCGGCCAGAGCCGCCCCGCATGACGTCGCCCCCGGGCATGACGGCATCGTCTGGTACACCGCGCAGGCCCAAGGCGCCCTTGGCCGCTTCGATCCGCGCAGCAAGGAGGTCAAGCACATCCCGCTCGGCTCGGGCTCGGCGCCGCACGGAGTCATCGTCGCCGCCGACGGAGCGGCATGGATCACCGACGGCGGGCAGAACGCCATCCTACGGGTCGATCATGCGACTCTGGCGATCACCAAGTACCCGCTGCCGGTCGGGGACTACACCAACCTCAACACCGCGACTTTCGATCGCAACGGCGTCCTTTGGTTCACCGGCCAGAGCGGCTATTACGGCAAGGTCGATCCCAG
>SHVP01000058.1 GCA_009694165.1 Alphaproteobacteria bacterium | reverse complement strand
GATCTCGCTACAGGCGGCAACAAGGGAAGAAATATCCATGTTTTCAGCAGACGCCGCCGCCGCCAAGCACGCCGGCACGTCTTCAGGGAGAAAGGCTAAGAAGCTGCTTAACCGCCGGATGAAGGTGAAGAAGCCCGGTCAAGCGTCCATCTCGTCCCACCACGGGAAGATCCCATACTTGTTTGTCTTCCATGACGCGAATTGCCTCGACCAACGGCGTCTCCGGGGATGTTGTCGTCGGTTTGCGGTTGGCGTGAACGATGACGTCGTCGGCAAATAAAGCAGCGAACGGCCGCTGGTCCTTCAGCAACATGCGCCTGACGTCACCGTCGGTGAAAACGCCTACCAGGCGTTCGTCCGAGCTGACGATGCACACAATGCCCAAGCGCTTGCGGCTCATCGCTTCCAAGGCCTCCTTGAGCAGCGTCCGCTCTCCGACCTTGGGAATCTGGGAGGGCAGGAGTTGAACCTGCCCAACCGTCAGGCTAGTGGTCGAGATGGACACGATCCTCCCCCCACTTGTCGAGCAACTCCAACCGCAATTCATGGGCAGCTTTGGCGTGCACCAGCACGCGCTCCAGGTACTGGATGTCCAATACAGTATTGGCGTCAGATAGGGCGTTGGGCGGATCGTTATGCACCTCCATGAACAACGCGTTGATCCCGCAAGCGGCCGCTGCGCGCACCAAGTAGGGAATGAACTCGCGCTGACCACCGGAGATATTGCCCATCGACGTCGGCAACTGAATGGAGTGCGTTGCGTCGAAACAAACCGGGTACCCGGTCTCCATCATGATCGGGAAATTCCGAAAGTCGTTCACCAGCATGTTGTAGCCAAAGAACGTGCCGCGGTCGGCTAATAGAACCTGAAAGTTACCCACCGACTCGATCTTGCGGACGGAGTTTTTCATGTTCCAAGGGCTCATGAACTGCCCCTTCTTTAGGTGGACCGGCTTCTTGGTCTCCCCCGCCGCTCGCAAGATGGTCGTCTGACGGCATAGATATGCCGGGATTTGTATGAGATCGACGACTTCGCCTGTCGGCTTAGCCCACGCGGCATCGGAAAAATCCGATACAACCGGTGCGCCAAATTCCTGACGCACCGCCTCAAGTACATCAAGGCCGCGATCGAGCCCAACCCCGTGAAAGGAGTCGGGAGCCGAACGGCAATCCTTGTCGTAACAGGATTTGTATATCCAAGGGATCGCCAGCCGATCGCAGATCTTCCCAATCCGATCGGCCATCATAAGCGCGTGGTCGCGCGACTCGATCGCACAGGGCCCGCCAATAAAAGCAAGGGGTTCAGTGCCGCCAATCCTGACCTGGCGAACGCTGCCTGAACCGACGATGATCGTCTTGGGAATCATCTAGTGCATCTGCTTTCCTGACAGGATCCTGCGGTAGTCCAACGCAGGATGCGCGACAAAAACATAGGCACATTCTCCGGCAAGGCAACCACCTTCCGATCACCCCTTGATAAGAGGGTCTATTCGGCCGCGGTCTTGCCTTTGGCGCGGGTCGCTTCTTCGGCTTGATGAAGCTCGATCATCTGCTGCTGTGCCCGCCGCGCCTGGACGACAAACGCGTCATGGCTGCGCCTGACCCATTGATAGGAGTGGTGGCGCTGCGTGTTCAAGCCTTGGAAGCGCGGAAAGACGTAGCGGGCCACCATCTCGTAGGACCTGAGCTTGGCAGCAAACGGCGCCCAGTTGTGATCGGTGATCAGGAAGCAGCCGAAACCACCCGAGGCCTGCTCGAGCTTCTCGATCTGGCGAATGCAGTCGTCGGGCGTCCCGATGACCGCGCGGCCGATGCTGGTGAGAAACTCGGCCGGTTCTCCCTTTCGATCCGGCGGCACCATCGGCAGGGTCGCGACATCTTCAAAATATTGCACCCAGGCCGGCAACCCGAACTTGACGTCTTCGAACGCCTGCTCACGGGTTTCGGCGACGTGAACCAATCCCACCATCCGCCATTGCTCGCGATTCATGGTGTGCCCGTGGCGCGCCGCCATGTCGACCGCGACCTGCCAGTTCTTCGCAGCGGCGGCGAGCGATTCGGGCGCCGTCGCGCCAATGGAAAGTAGGCCGGTGCCGAGGCGACCGGCGGCGCGGGGACCGGACGGCGACACGACGCAGGCCGTGCACACCTCGATCGGCTCGCCGCCATAAGGCCGAAGCTGGAGGTGGGCGTCTTTGAGTTCGAACCAGTCCGATTTGTGCGTAACCGTCTCGCCGCGGAACAGGCGAAGAATGCACTCGAGCGCCTCTTCCATCATGTCGCGCTGCCGCTCGGGGATGAGACCCAGCATCATCGCATCGGATACCAGAGCCCCCGGTCCCGCCCCGAACATCGCGCGGCCGCGCGTCATGTGATGCAACTGCATGATACGGTCGGCGAGGATGAGCGGATGATGGTAGGGCAGCGAACTGACGCCGGTGCCAAGACGAATGCGTTTGGTGCGCTCGGCGACGGCCGCGATGATGAGCTCGGGCGAGGCGATCACCTCGGTCCCCGCGGAGTGATGCTCGCCAACCCATGCCTCGTCGTAGCCTAGCCGGTCCAGGTGCTCGATCAGCTGCATATCGCGATCGATGCACAGCGTCGGATTCTCGCCGACCGGGTGAATCGGTGGAATGAACGTTCCAAAACGAAGATAGGCCATGGCGGGCTCCCCTGCGGCGAGCGATCAGTGTGGCAAACCCGGGCGCCCGGCGCCATAAGAGGAATTGGCGGAACTCGGGCCTTGCCCCGGCTAGGGGCGCACGAGTTCGATCAGAGCGCCATCGGGGGTGCGCACCCCGCAAAGCGTCACCGCGCCGAATGGCGCGAGCATCACTCGGGACGGTCCGAAGGTCCATTCGCCGATCGCCCGCCGGCATCGCTCGGCCTGCTCGGAATCGACCGCCCAGCGCAGCGCGAGATGGCCTCGATTGGGCGGGAGCGCCCGTGCCGCCACGTCGCGCCCCGAGAACAGCACCCACTGAACCAGCTCGACCTGACCGTACTGACCGGCGGCCGCGTGAATGATGGCGACCTTCTTGGGCGACCCGGCAAAGGTCGCCGGCATGCCAAACTGGTTGATGGCCAAGCGAGTCTCGCCGTCGAACCACGCGGTCCAGCCGATGACCTCGCGGAAAAAGCGCCGAGCGGCGGCGATATCGCGCACCATCATCTGGGCGGTGTGCGGCGCGCTCAACCGGTCCGGCTCCGTGCCTCCCGTTTCGCTTTGGTACAGTCCGAAGTTCGCGCCGTCCGGGCCGCGCAGCACGACGTTGCGGAGCGCGTTTGCGGCGAAGCGCATGACGTCGATATCGTTAAGCGATCCCCAGCCCAAACGATAGGCCGTCTGCAGGACGTCGCCGATGTCATTGGTGCGAATCAGAAGCGAGAACGTGCCGCCGCTATCCCACGGTTGCGCCGCCGCCCGGATGGGCGCGGCCCCGGCTGTCTCGATCTGCACCAGGCGCAACCAGCGACCGTCCGGGCGTGGCGGCGCCACGACCGCTTCGGCGATCGGCGTTCCATCGGCGAGTCGCCAGTGGCGCGCCAGCGCGGCGTCTGGTTCGCCCCGGTGGAGAACCCGCCAATTCCCAAGAGCCGCCAGGGCCTCGACCCAGCGTCCAATGTCGGCCACGCTGATGACGGCTTCCTGCCATCCTTGTCCGGTCGACCACATGACTTCTCGCCTTTATCGACGACCGTTCGGCCGGCCGACGGAGCAGATCGGGGCCGTTCGTGATAAGTGTTCGTCATGATAGATCATGGGTTGGAATTCCGCGGAGGCATCGTGAAACAGTCTATTTTCCTCGTGGTCGGTCTGTTGTCGGCCGCTGGCGCCATTGCCGCGAGCCCGACGATGGCCTCGAGTCCGTCAAGACCCTGCACGAGCGCCACCGAAAATACATGGATGAAAATCGATGATGCGCGCCAGGAACTCACCCGCGCAGGATACAGCGTGCGTCGGATGTTCGTGGCCAAGCATTGCTTCGAAGCGTACGTCGTCGATGCCAAGGGCAAGCGTCTGGAGCTCTTTCTCGATCCGGTAAGCGGTCGGGTCGTCGAACAGAAGGACGATTGACGCCTGGCCACGACGCCGACATCCGCCACGACCAGGGTGTGGGACCCGTTCGTCCGGGTCTTTCATTGGATGTTCGTAACGGCGTTCGTGGTCGCCTTCGCCACGCACGAGGATGGCTACGCGACACCCCATCTCGCGTCGGGTTACGTCGCCGGCGGTTTAATCCTGGCCAGGATCATCTGGGGTCTGGTCGGCTCGCCGCACGCCCGTTTCGCCGACTTTGTCTTTAGTCCCCGCGCGGTCGCCGCCTATGCCATCAGGTCGTTGACCGGAAAGGCGCCGCGCTACCCTGGGGCACAATCCCGCGAGTGGCCTGATGATCGTCGTCACCGCAACCGGCATCCTGCTGACGACCACGCGATTCTACGGCGATGCCGTCGTTTTCGCCATCCACGAGTGCATCGTTCATCTGCTGCTGTTGTGTATCCTGCTTCATCTGGCTGGCGTGCTGTGGGCAAGCATCGTCCACCGCGAAAACCTGATCAAAGCGATGTTCACGGGTCGCAAACGCCCCCTTCATCCGGATGAGCCAGGGATGAGCGCATGAGCGCCGCGCCCCGCCCGGCCGATCTCGACCCTCTGCTTCGTCTGAGTGCCCGTGCCGCAATTGCCGCGCTGAAAGCGCGCACGATCAGGCCGCGCGACCTCATCGATGCGGCGGCAAAGCGTATCGATGAGGTCGACCCGCTGCTGCGCGCGTTACCAACGCTTTGCTTGTCGAGGGCGTACCGGCGTGCCGAGGAACTCGACCATCCCGACCCGGCTCCGCCCGGCTACCTCTACGGTCTCCCCATCGTGGTTAAAGACTTGATCGACGTCGCCGGCGTGCGGACGACCTACGGCAGCCGGGCCTTTGCCGATCACATTCCGGTGCGGTCCGACTACGAGGTGGAGCGCCTGGAAGCGAACGGTGCAGTGATCATCGCCAAATCGAACACGCCCGAATTTGGAGCCGGGGCCCAGACCTTCAACGAGGTCTTTGGTGCAACACTGAACCCCTGGAATACTGCGCTAAGCCCGGGTGGATCTTCGGGCGGTTCCGCGGTCGCCCTGGCCGTCGGCGCGGCATGGTTGGCCAATGGAACCGATCTTGGCGGCAGCTTGCGCATTCCGGCTAGCTTCACCGGGGTCGTCGGCCTGCGTCCCTCGCCGGGCCGCGTGGCGGCGGGGCCGCGACCGGACCCCTTCGACGTGCTGAGCGTCCATGGCCCGATGGCCCGCAGCGTCGGCGACTGCGCGCTCCTGCTCGACGCCCAAAGTGGCCACGACGGGCGCGATCCGCTCAGCCTGGGCGCACCGCCCGAACCCTTTGTCCAGGCGGTTGACCGCGCCCTGCGGGCCGGTACGCTGCCCAGCCGCTTCGCCGGCGGCTGCCGGATCGCGTGGACCCCGGACCTCGGTCTGACGCCGGTCGATCGCGAGGTGAGCGACATTTGTGCTGCCGCTGTCCGCCGTTTGGTTGGCCTCGGTGCGATCGTCAGCGACGATCCGCCGGACTTCACCGGCGCGGAGGAGTGTTTCCAGACGCTCCGCGCCGCTCACTTCGCCGAACAGCATGCCGACAAGCTTGTCCGCTACCGCAACCTGCTTAAGCCCGACGTGGTGTGGAACATCGAAAAAGGTATCGCTCTGTCGGGGCCCGATATTGCCGAGGCGGTGCGGACGCGCGGCCGGCTGGTTGCGCGCGTCGCCGCGTTCTTCGAGCATCACGACTTTCTGGCCCTGCCGACGACGATCGTTCCGCCCTTCGATCACCGGCTTCGCCATGTCGAGTCCGTCGGCGGCCGCACTTTCGAGACCTACGTATCGTGGCTGGTCCTGACCTTCGCCATCACCCTGACGAGCGCACCGGCGCTGTCGTTGCCGGTCGGGTTTACACGGGCCGGATTGCCGGTCGGCCTACAACTCGTCGGCCCATTTCACGGTGAGGCACCGTTACTGGCGTTGGCTGCGATTCTCGAGGCCGACATCGGCTGTCAAGCGCTGCTGCCGATCGATCCGCGCCCGCCCGTTTCCTAACCGCCGCCGACCACGCTCGCCAGGCTTTCGCCCGCGCGCAATCGGGCGGCGCGCGTGTCCTCCTCGGCCTTGCGCCGGAGCGCCGCCGCCACCACTTCGTCGAGGCGGGCCGCCGGGATGATGACAACGCCGTCGGTGTCGCCGACGACGATGTCGCCGGGACAAACCACCGCACCACCCACCGACACGGCGACGCCGACCCAACCGGGTTCATGCTTGACCGATCCGCGCACGCTAACGCCGGCGGCGAACACCGGGAAGCCTTGGCGACGAATGTCATCGAGGTCGCGCACGGCGCCATTCGTCACCATGCCGACGACGCCCTTGAGCGCGCACGCATAACTGGCATTGGTACCCCACACGGCGTTGACCGGCGGTCCGCCGGCATCGATGACGACGACCTCACCCGCCTTGGCCGCCGCCACCGCGCGGGTCACGGCGGTGTTGTCGCCGGGCTGACAGCAGGCCGTGCAGGCCGGACCGGCGAACCGCGCCCCCTCCACCATCTGGCGGATTACCGGCGACATCGCTTCAAGCCCCGGTACCGCTTCAAAGATCGTCGCAGTGCTGAGGCGGCACAATTCGTCAAGAATGGCGGTGGGCGACATCGGCGCCGTCAGAGCCAGTGTCGCCGTTCGCGATAACCGCGCTCGAACGCGGTGATCTCGGTTTCGTATTCCAAGGTGACGCCGATATCGTCGAGCCCTTTCAACAGGCAGCGTTTGCGAAAGGAATCGATCTCGAAATTGTGGCGGGCACCGTCAGGGGCTATGACCGCCTGTTGCTCGAGGTCAACGGTCATCGGTTTCCCGGCCGCGCGACGCGCCGACTCGCGCAACACCTTGACCGCCTCCTCAGGCAACCGTACCGGCAAGAAACCGTTCTTGAGCGAATTGTTGTAAAAAATGTCGCCGAAGCTCGAGGCGATGACGCAACGGATTCCAAAATCGACCAGGGCCCACACCGCCTGCTCACGGCTCGAGCCGCCGCCGAAGTTGCGATCGGCCACCATGATCCCGGCCTTGCGGTAGGGCGTCTGGTTGAGCGCAAAGGCGGGAATCTCGTTGCCTTTTTCGTCAAAGCGAAGATCGCGGAACAAGACATTGGCGAAGCCCTCGCTGCGCGGCCGGCGCAGGAATCGGGCGGGCAAGATCTGGTCGGTATCGACATTCGAAAACTCGAAGGGAACCGCCACCGCGGTCAAGACGGTGAAGGACTGCATTACGACACCTTCTCGAGATAGGGGCGGACGTCGGTGATGCGGCCGGTGAGCGCACTGGCCGCCGCCATGGTCGGGCTCATCAGATGGGTGCGGGCGCCTTTGCCTTGCCGACCCTTGAAGTTGCGGTTGGACGTGGCGGCGCAGCGCTGACCGGCGGCAACGAGGTCGCCGTTCATGCCGACGCACATCGAGCATCCCGATTCACGCCATTCGAAGCCCGCCTGCTTGAAGATGCGGTCGAGCCCCTCGGCCTCGGCCTGACGTTTAACTTTGGTCGAACCGGGCACGACCCAGGCCGGCACCTTCGCCTTTCCTTGACGCGCGACCGCGGCTGCGGCGCGCAGGTCTTCGATTCGCCCATTGGTACAGGAACCGATGAAGACACGGTCGATGGGAATGTCGGTAACCGGCATGCCTGCGGTCAGCCCCATGTAATCGAGGCTGCTTTGCAGCGTCTCGCGGGCCCGGGCGTCGTGCGCCGCGGCCGGATCGGGCACCGTTCCAGTGACTGGGGCGACCTCTTCCGGGCTCGTTCCCCAAGTGACCATCGGCGCCAGCCCGGCGGCAGAGAGCGACACCTCGCGGTCGAATTTGGCTTCCGGATCGCTTGGCAGGGTGCGCCAGTAGGCGATGGCCTTGTCCCAGGCCGTGCCCGCCGGGGCAAACGGCCGGCCCTCGAGATAGGCATAGGTCTTGTCGTCGGGGGCCACCATTCCGGCTCGCGCGCCCGCCTCGATCGACATGTTGCAGACGGTCATGCGCGCCTCGATCGACAGATCGCGGATCGTGCTGCCGGCATACTCGATGACATGCCCATTGGCGCCATTGGTCCCGATTTTCCCGATCAAAGCCAGGATCAAGTCCTTACTGGAGACGCCGAAAGGCAGCTTGCCCTCGACGACGATGCGCATGGCCTTCGGCCTATGCTGCCAGGTCGTTTGGGTCGCCAGCACGTGGTAGACGTCGGAGGCGCCGACGCCGAAGGCGAGCGCGCCCAACGCGCCATGCGTCGAGGTGTGGGAATCGCCGCACACCATGGTGATACCCGGCAGGGTGATGCCCTGTTCCGGCCCCACCACGTGCACGATGCCCTGGCGCTCGTCGTCGAGATCGAACAGCGTGAACTTGTGCTGGGCGGCGTTGCGGGTCAGGGCGGCAACGACGGTGCGCTGTTCGGCATCGGTGATCTCGGCCAACTTGTGGCTCGCCGTCGAAACGCCATGGTCCGGTGTCGCGAAGACCAGATCGGGCCGTCGCACCGGCAGGCCGCGGGCCTTGAGAAAATCGAAGGCATGATAGGAGCCGTCATGGGCCAGATGACGGCCGATGTAGAGGAGGGTCTGGCCATCGTCCCGGACCGCAACGGTGTGATCGGTCCAAATCTTGTCGAAAAGCGTGCGAGGGGTCATGGGGCGAAATCTAACATGGCTCGGGTTCTCCAAGTGACTTGGGCATCAATCGGCAGCGGGCAAGCCCAGCGCCGCGGACCACCGACCGGCGGACCTCGCGACCCCGCTCAGGTCGGGCGAGGTGCGCGTGGCGGGGTGGGCGCCGCAGAGCCGGCATCTTGACGGCAAAGAGCCGCCCTCGCCACTCCCCGGCGACGACAACAAAAAAATCGGTGGACAGATCACTTCGCCCGTTGAAAGCGGCGTTGACCGCTAATATGGTCATTGCATCGTGGCACCCGCGATGGGACTGCGACCTGGACCCCGGGGGGCCAGGGCCTGCGTTCGAACACGATGGTCAGTTTGATCCGATCGCCCGCGACCGTGTACCGGCTGAGAGCCACCTTCGGGCCGCTTCAGTGATCCACCCGGACACCGAACTACGTTTCGTCAGTTCGGAAGTCGGACTGGGTGTTTTTGCGACGACCTTTATTCCTCGTGGCACCATCGTCTGGACGCTTTGCCAGTTCGATCGCATCTTCACGTCGACCGAGGCCGTCGACATGGCGCCCAACTATCGCGCTCTGCTTGAACGTTTCGGCTACATCGACAGCACCGGCAACTACGTTCTTTGTTGGGACAGCGGACGTCACGTCAACCACAGTTGCGATCCGACCATGCTCGATCTCGGCGACGAATTCGAGGTCGCGATTCGCGACATCGCCGCGGGCGAGCAACTCACGTGCGAATACGGCGGCCTCAACCTGACGGGGCGCCTGCGGTGCCGCTGCGGGTCGGCGAATTGCCGCGGCACCGTCGGCGGCGAAGACGTCCTGCAGCTATGGCGGCAGTGGGACGGCGCCGTTCAGCATAGTCTGGCGTCCGCCAACGGCGTCGCCCAACCATTGCTCCCCTTCGCCCGCCAGCCGAACCAGTTCTGGGACTGGGTCCACGGCCTTTCTCCTGCTCCCAGCGCGCGCGCCCTGCATGCTGGCGGGGACGCAAGCACAGATGATGCCAGCGACAGACCCTGGGCCTTCGCCCCTCGCAACAACCGCCGATGATTCATCCAGACACGAAGCTTAAGACCGTCAACCCCAAGATCGGGGTTGGGGTGTTTGCCACCGCTCCGATCAAGCGCGGAACCATTACCTGGGTAACCGACCCCCTCGATCAGATACTGACATTCGACGAGATCGCCCGGCTGCCCGAGGTCCTGAGCTTCGATCTCGCCCGCTACACCTGGTCCGGCGGACCGGGCAAGCTGATCCTGGCCTGGGATCTCGCCCGCTTCATCAATCACTCCTGTGAGCCCTCGGTCTTGACCACCGGTTACGGCTTCGAGATCGTGGTGCGCAACATCGAACCGGGCGAAGAGCTCACCAACGACTACGCCGACCTCGGCATGCAGCAGGACGAGAGGTTCGGCTGCCTTTGCGGCGCCCCGACGTGCCGCTCGATGATCGTTCCGTCCGATGCGCGGCGACTGCGCCCGCAATGGTCGCAGCGGGCGGCCGACGCCATTGCCGCGGCTACCCACGTCCGTCAACCGCTGGCATCGTTGCTGCCCGATTCGATCGCCGCCGAGGTGGGCCTTCGGCCCGCTCCGGCGCTGCGCACCCGCACGATGGAGCGCAAGAAGCGGGCCGGCTAGGGACGTCGCCGACGCCCTGGCCCGCCTCGACGGCACCATCCCCGCGCGGGTGATCGCAAACCCGGCCTTTCTGGGCGCTGCCCGGCTCGCCCATGGTCTGGAGGAACGGAATGTCGACGACCAGCCACGCCGCCCCGCCATCGGCCGGGCCCATCCCGATCGTTCATTCGGTTGTCGATGCCGCCGCGCTTGGCGCTATCATCCGTCGACGCCATGCCTTGCCCGAGCCCTTCGAGTGCGAATTACTGACCCGCGGCGTGAACGACGTTTACGTCGTCAAAGCCCCGGGACACCAGTACGCCGCCAGGGTCTGGCGCGCCCATCTGCGCAGCAACACCGAGGTGGCGTTCGAACTCGAGTTCCTGCTCCATCTGAAGCGTCAGGGCCTACCGGTGGTGGCACCGGTGGTCGCCCCCGATGGTGCCGCATTCTTCGTTGTCGAGGCGCCCGAAGGTCCACGTCAGGTGTGCCTGTTCGCCTGGGCCAGTGGATCGTCGTTTGCCCACGTCGCCGACCCGGAAACGGGTGAACGCATCGGTGCGGTCATGGCGGAAATCCACCTCGCCGCCCAGCGGTTCCAGGGACCGGCGCCGCGCCCGATCGACTACCAGCAGACCATTCGCAAGAGCATGCCGATCGTCCTCAAGCGTCTGGCCGAACGCCCGGATGACCTCACCTTCTATCAGCGCGCGGCCGCGGCGGTCGTTGCGGCCTTGGATCAACCGGCGGTGCGAGCCCTGCCGCGCGGCGCCATCCACGGCGACATTCACGCGCGCAACGTCTTCGTCGACGGGAACCGCACCCTGCAGGTTCTCGCCTTCGACGCGGCCGGCGAAGCGCCGCTTCTACAGGATGTCCGAGCTTCGTGTGGGCCACCCCCTATATCGCCCTCGATCCCACCTGCCGCAGTCTGACCGCGGCGGTCAACGAGCGCTTCCTCGCCGGCTATACGCGGGTCCGCCCGTTCACGGCCGACGAACGGCGGCTCTACCCGCTCTTCATCGCCGGCAAGGAAATGAATTTCCTGTGCGCCAAGATGTCTGGAGTGAACGTGCTTGGCCCAGGTACGTTCCTCTACGCGGGCTGGGACTGGTTTGCGGAGTCGGTGCGACGCCACATTGCCGAAGCGGGGTTGCCGTAGCCACCGTGGCCGGCGCGCCTGGCCTTTGGCGGCCGTTTGTTCCTGGTCCTCTTCCAACTTACGCCCGGCAATGAGGGGCTGGTCCAGGTGCTGATGCTCTATCGCGGAAGCCGACCGACACAGGGCGACTTCATCGCCGTGCTGGCGGCGCTCGAGGACCAATCGGGACCGGCCCAGGGACGCACGATCGATAGCGACTACACGGCGAGCTTTCCGTCCTTCTCGACCGAACGCCGTTGGCAGTTTCCGACAACGCAGGTGCATCTGCGCTACACCGACCCCAACATGGAACCGCTGTCGCGGGTAAGAAAGGAACTAGTCCTCCGCTACAGCGCCAGCGGCCGACCGGCCGGCTGAAGCCTAGGTCCAGGTTTTGCGCGGCGGCGACTTGATCTCGATGAGTAGGCAGTCTTCCAACGCCTCGCTCATGTGCCAAACGCCCTGCGGATGGCGCCAAACGTCGCCGGGATGGCACATGAATTCCTTTTCGCCGATCACCATGCGCATCTTGCCTTCGAGCAGGGTTGCCACCGACTCGTGATCATCATGCTTCTGCCACGGATCGGTGATCCCCTTCATCTTCCACCCCTTAAACACCAGAAGATCGGGCGTGATCATCAGCACTTTGAGGTAGAGCCCGTCCGGCTCCTTGACGCCCTCAACCGACTCGATCTTGACCCGTTCGATGTCGCGATCGGCCCGAAACAGGGCGTCCATCGGTTCCAGTCGGCGTTCGGGCGGTACGGTCATGGCGGTCCACAAGAATATAGAGTGGACGCCAACCGTAGCCCGTTCGGCCGTCCAGGCGGTAGGCCCATTTTGACGGTCACGGCCTATGCTAAGCTGAACGCCTGCTGCCAGGAGGCCGTGATGTCGAATCTGCCCCATATCGATGCCGTCGTCGAACCGACGCATGACGAGCACGCGCGCCAGCGCTTCGTCTCGGTGCTGCGCAAACGCGTGTTGCTGGACTACGCCAAGGACATGAAGACGGTCTACGAACATGTCGTCGAACCGCGTTTCACCAGGAAGAACCGCCGCAAGCCGAAGAGCGGCAACGAGGTTCGCAAGGTGATGCTGGATGAGCCGATTTTTCAGGAATGGAGCGCCCTCCGGCACAATGCGCAGCTCATGACGTGGTGGTCCGTCCAGCCGTCGATTGAACGCAAGCTGCCCTACTTGATTCAAATTGCCAAGGACGCCGCCCAGGCGAACCCCGCGGGCGGGAGCCTACAACTCAATTCCGAGGTCGAAATTCCTCGAACGGTCAGCGAACTGGACGTTCATCTGATGCCCGGCTGTTTTCACACCGAGCATTGCCCCGACGACGTCGCTCAAGGCGCGCTCTACCAGCACGGGACGCGGGTGTTTTCGGGCGGCTTGCGCCATCGATCGACGGGCGGCTGGGCGGCGACGGCCGCCAACGCGCTCAAGATCCTCTACCCAAAATTCGCGCCGAAGAGCTATCTCGATCTTGGTTGTACGGTTGGACGCGAGATGTTCTCGTTTATGGACATCTACCCTGGCATGGAGACCCATGGCATCGATGTGGGTGCGCCCTGCCTGCGGTATGCCCATGCCGTGGCCGAGGCGGACGGCCGCAAAGTTCACTTCAGCCAGCAGAATGCCGAGCACCTCGATTTTCCCGACGGCAGCTTCGATGTCGTGACCTCGAGTTTCTTTTTCCACGAGATCAGCCTGGCTTCGAGCAGGAAGATCCTCAAGGAGGCCTATCGGGTGCTCAAACCGGGCGGCCTCATGATCAACCAGGAATTGCCGCCGGTCGATCTGGTCAGTGGGCCCTACGAAGACTTCGTCGTCGACTGGGACGCCTACTACAACAACGAACCCTACTACTGGCAGTTCCGACACCAAGACCTGCGCCAGCGGTTTGTCGAGGCCAGCTTCAAGGCCAAGAACTACATCCAGTTCCGCGTCCCCAATTACGGCACCTGGCCCAACGAGGTGTTCAAGGCCTGCGTCCTCGGCCACAAGACTCCACCCGAGGTGTCGAACGGTCAGGCATGGTTTTCGTTCGGCGCCTGGAAATAGCGTAACCAATGCAATGACCACGGCCGGCCGGCCTGTCCGGCCGCCCCCGTTTGAGAGAGGATCGACCGATGGCACCCCCGACCATCACCCTGCCGCGCCGGGCCAAGGGCCCGAAACCTCAGTTCTTCCGCGACCCGGTCATGGACCACCTGATGGCGATGGTGATCGCGCTGACGGCCGAGCTGTCGGTGACGATCGAGCGGCAGGACACGCTCGAGCGGCTGCTCGATAACCGCCAAGTCTTGCCACGCAAGGACATCGAGGCGTACCGCCCGGATGATGCGGTAGAAGGCGATCGCTTCAAGACAAGGGACGATCTGATCGGCCGCGTCTTCCAAGTCCTGCACGAACAGGCCGAACTGGCCGAAACGATGAACCCCAAGGCGAAGTTGCCCTATGTTGCCGACGAACGTGGCGCCATTCTCGGGCCGTCCGAGGGCACGCCGGCCAGAAAAACCGCGCGGAAGACAGCGGACAAGACGCAGCGCGGCAAGAAGCGGCGGCGCTGACATCCCCGCGGGCGGCGGCCGGTCATGACCGCGCTTCCCCTCGCGCTCGACGATAAATACACGCAGCGCGAGGGTAACTTCTATCTGACGGGCATGCAGGCGTTGGTCCGCCTGCCAATGCTGCAACGGCAAGCGGACGTTGCCAACGGCCTCAACACGGCGGGATTCATTTCCGGTTACCGCGGGTCGCCGATCGGCGGCTACGACCGCGAACTATGGCATGCGCAACGCCATCTCCAGGCCCACCAGATCCATTTTGAACCGGGCCTGAACGAAGATCTGGCAGCCACCGCCGCGTGGGGCACGCAGCAGCTATACCTGTTCTCCGGCAACCGCTACGACGGCGTCTTCGCGATCTGGTACGGGAAGAATCCCGGGCTCGATCGGGCGGGCGACGCCATCCGTCATGCGAACCACGCCGAAACCGCCCAACGGGGCGGCGTCCTCTGCATCGTCGGCAACGACCACCCCGGCAAGTCGTCCGCCTTCGGGGTGCAGAGCGAGTATGCCTTCGTCTACTTCATGATGCCGGTATTGAACCCGGCCAGTGTGCAAGAGTTCATCGACTTCGGCCTCTACGGCTTCGCCCTGTCGCGGTTTAGCGGGCTGTGGGTCGGGTTCAAGCTGGCCGGTTCGCTGGCCGAAAGCTCCGGCACCATCACGATTGCCGCGCTGTCGGCGCCCTTCGCCACCCCGGGCGATTTCGTGCCGCCCGCTGACGGACTCAATCTGCGCTGGCCCGACACCCAGGCGGCGCAGGAGGAGTGGATCAAGTACCAGCGCCTGCCCGCAGTGGCGGCGTTCGCGCGCGCCAATCCGATCGATCGCCTGGAGGTCAATACTGGACTTCCTTCAGTTGGTGGTCCGGGAGCAATGTTAGCCCGAAGCGCCGGCTGAGGCCAAGCTGGGCGGCGAGCCGCCCGGCGAGCTTGGGATGATTGCTTCTGGTGCCGGCGGGCGGTAGCCGAGCGCGCTGTGCGGGCGGATCTTGTTGTAGTGCTCGCGCCACCACCCGGTGATGATCCGAACCTCCTCCAGCGCGCAGAAGATTTCGCCGTTGGGCCGTCGGGTTGGCTGATGTGAATTCTCAGCCCGATTGTTACGCCATCGGCCACGTTGATGGTGCTGCGCTATACCAAGATCTCGAGTGGCCGCTCCATAGGAACGCAGGTCATCCGTGATTATCAACTCAGGGACAAAGCCATACTTCTTGAGGAGTTTGCTCATCAGTTTCAGCGCCGCATGCTTATCCCGTTTCGCCTGTACCAGCAC